>NZ_JBMDJV010000012.1:0-161089 GCF_057809375.1 Aquitalea sp. FG25 | reverse complement strand
GCGGTGAGGGAATCTGCGTGTATTCCTGGGAATACAATGGCCAGACTGCCTGAGGGTGATGCAGAAGCACGTATTCCCGGGAATACAGACTTGAGTGCAGCGGTGAAGGAATCTGCGTGTATTCCTGGGGATACAACGGCCAGACTGTCAGAGGATGATGCAGAAGCATGTATTCCCGGGAATACAGACTTGAGTGCAGCGGTGAGCGAATTTGCGTGTATTCCTGGGGATACGCGGTCACGTAACGATAACGATAGAGAACGTATGTAACTAAAGTCAAATTTGATAATTTCAAAAAACAGATAGGGCAGGGGAGGGGGGCTAACAATAGAGCATGCTAATGGCATTGCAATAACTTTGAATCTATGCAGCAAATAATGGGGAAGTGGTGCGAAGATTGAAATCTGATGATAAGAGCAAATTGATACGGAAGTGCAACTGCTGCTGCAATAAAAATACTCTATAAAATCAATAGGATAAGCTGTCCCAGTCGCGGGAATAGACCTGACTAAACAGAATGCAGAAAAACCATCCCGAAATTCGGGATGGTTTGGCTCTGACCCTCTGCCCTGAAGTCTACTCGGCCTATTCATCGCTAGCCTGAGCACTGGGCCCTTCCTGGAGTTGCTGAATAAGTTCCTTGATCCCGTTCTCAAGATAGCTAACTTGCGAAGGGGTTAGGTTGTTCAGGTTGCAACTGATGGTGGCTTTGTCGAACTTGAAGGTGCCATGCTCGCCAAGACTCAAGACACGAAGGTTATTCCCAGTTGCACGTTTTCGTGTGACCGGAACAATCTTCTCAAGGGCTGACTCAAGTTCAGACCGTGAAGAAATAACGTTGTCTGAAACCTTCTGGACAATAGAAACCAACTTGGCCACAAGAGCTTCATCATCACGAAACTTATCGTATGCTCCGCGAAGACGTTGAGCGTATGTGTAGCCAAACACAGTCGGATTGGCTTCAATAATCTGTTGCACTTCTAAGGGCAGATCATTAAAAGCCATGACATTGCTTACGTAGTTGCGTGCGAGGCCTAGTTTGTCTGCAATGTCTTGTTGGTTGGCAAAGTACTTGGCAGTCAACGCCTGCTTGAAGGACAAGGCCAGATCGTAGGGAGTTACCTCGTTACGATGGATATTGGAACGCATACCATTAAGGTAAGCAGCACCAATATCACAATCGACGATGATGGCTTTGATCTTGTCCTTACGAAGAAAGTTTTTAAGAGCTTTAAGTCGAGTAAAGCCCTCAATCATCCGATAGCGGCCCTCAATTTCCTCGTGTCGATGAATCAGTACGGGAGTCAACTGACCCTTGAGGGGATCACCATTGCCGGAGGCCAGCATTGAGTTGGCTACCTTCTGAATGGCACTTTCTTCATAAACAAAGCGCTGCTGAACAAGAGGAGGATCGATCAGATCTACATCAATGATCCATACCTTTTGTTCGGATTGCTCCAGACGGCCAGCTACTTCAGTGGCAGATGGAACGATGGCATCCTCATGTAGAGGAGCCGGTTGATGTTCGACTTCAAGTTCACCTGGAGTTCCATTCTCAGATTGCTCTGGCAGGAGCCAAGTAGCAACAGGTTGAAGTTGCTCCTCCTTCTGAATAGGATCAGTAGGAGGAGTTCCAGTGTTCATGGTAGATACATCCGACGAAGAAGAGCCGGCAGAGCTTGGCATGTGGACCTTTTTTGGATTTGCCGGCGGAAAGAAGCTCTTGGGTTTTATAACCACAGGGCAATCACTTTCCTGATGCTCAGTACCGAGAGGTCTGGATGTTTCACGTCCTGTAATATCAGATGACATGATCGCGCTCCTATTCAACCTTCATTTGGGCTACACGACGAATACGTTCAATCAGTTCATCGCAGACAGCCTTCATTGAATTAGTACTGAGATTTGTATTGGCTTCTTTGTAGAAAAAGATGGGTACTGCCTCATCCATAGCCTTGGTGTAGTCTTCGCTGTAGTAAATCTGGTTGTCCAGAACACTACTGCCGAAGATTTCTTCCACCTTGCTGAGCCGGGCGTTCATGCGCGGTCGAGAGCGATTAAACATGGTCGGTACGCAAGCTACTTCCGGGCAATGACCAATGCTGGACTGAATGGTAGAGAGCCATTCGGCAAGGCGTTTGACAGCATCAATGGAGAACTCATCAAACCGGACTGGCGCAATCAAAACGTCGGATGCAACGATTGAATTGCGAGCCAGAGCACCTGGGTAAGGGTTGTTGTCCATAAGAATAATGTCGTACTTGGAAAGATCGATGCTCGGGTTCTTTCCTGTACGGTTTGCTTCAATAAAGCGCTGATAAATGAAGTCGTAACCCATCATGCGTTCAAGATCGAATGCAAACTCCTCAAGGCGCTGGCGGGCCGGAATAATGTGCGGGCCAAATTCGCCGTAAGGTTTCTTCAAAACCTCTTCAAGACTGCAATCGGGTGTCAGTTGCTTGTTCACGCCAAGCAGACTACTGATGTCACCGCCAATGTAATTTTCTTCGGTCATCCCTTCTTCAATTAGCTCATCGAGCTGGCGATCTGGGTCATAACCGAAGAACCGCCCAAAGTCCCCTTGGGGATCATTATCAACGATCAAAACACGCAAGCCAGCAAGCTGGCAGGCTACTGCGACGTTGATTGCGATAGTGGTCTTGGAGATCCCGCCTTTCTTGGCGTAGATGCAGACGTTAGTGAGAGTGGGGAGGCCTTCAATGGCACCTGACTCGCGACGACGCTGCTGAATCTCAAAAATATTTGCCGGTGTGTAGGTCCGTACTTCGACATTGCCGCGTTTGGAGTACTCGGTCTTGATGTCGTAGTCCTCAACCACCTTCTTGATGGTGCCGTGAGAAATGCCGAGCATCTTTGTGACCTGGGCCATGCTGAAGCTCAAATTTTTCTGAACTGTAATGGTCATATTGACCTCCCTAGCCTAATAATGGGTCACATCTTACTACGTAAATTCGTAGAGCGAGATGTCGGATTCACGAAAAATGGCCAAAACAGCCAAAAAACACGACGTGCAAAATTGGTGTTATGACAAAAATTGGCGCAAAAAAACTAAAAAAACAATTCATAAACAATAAGTTGCACAAAAAAACTAACAAAAACTGCGCTCTCGCGTAAATCGCGCAAAAACGACACAAAACGCGAAGGTGACTCTGGAGATGCATAAAAATCGTCAGAGTGTACGCAGCGGTGACATGCATGTTAACTGACGATTCGTAAGTCCGTACTTGCGAAAAGACCCTGTAACTCCCCTAATAGAGCGTAAAAATAGGTAAGCTGTCTGTGTTTGTAGGGGGTTAGGAGGAGCATGAAGAGATTTTGAGTCTCGGGTGAAGCCTTTTGCCCGTTGGGGAGAGCCACTTCAGGTGCTCAAAGCCTTCAAGATGCAACTCAAGCAAGGTGCCCATGGACTTCGCTATCAACCAGTCAAGCCCTGGCATTTTGTGATTTTCCCCCGGTGGCGTGATTCGTCCCGAAGGAAAGATCACAACTGACTCCCCCGCTCGTACCTTCTTCGCAAGTGATCGCATGGAGTAGGGCGATGATTGATCAAGGGCAACGTATGAACCGAAGCCCATGAAGCACATAAAACGGAGTGCCTTGACGCATGCGCGATTTTTTTGGGAGAAATCCGGATCAATCGCGAAGCACAATGGAACTGGGGAGGCAAATGCGAGCAATGGGCCGTCAGCTAGTGAATGGTGGTTCGCAGTGACGATGCATCCCCCCTGTGCCAGTGCACTTAGCATTTGAGGGGAGAATTCGACCGTGCACCGCAGAGTCTTTAATACTATGAAGGAAAGCACCTTGCGAGCAGTAGCCTTGAACATGCCTGGCAAGATTAATCCTCCCAAAACCACTTGAACGGCTTCTTCTTCGGGGAAGGGCACGCGTCACTTACACGCTTGTACTCTTGAGGATTATCGATTGCCTCGCTATTTGATTTTGCTCGACTGATCGCCTTCTCAAATCTTGATTTAGCTTCGGCCTGATAGCCGGCAAGCCATGGCTTTGCATCACTTAGACGTTGGAAAAATGCATAGTCATTCAGGATTTTGATCGACATGGCAGATGCAGCCTGCTTTAAGAGACTGGCCTGGCCACTTGTCAGCTGTTCAACATGCTTGTTTTCATGATTGAGTGTTTCCTGATAAAGGCAACTATCAACAGGCAGCTCCTTCGGGATCAGGACAGTGACAGTCTGATTGTTGTATTGCGCGGTGACCTGCGGAGATACGCAGTATCCATCTGGAACCTCCTGAACCGCATAGCCGGTTGAAATGCTGAGCCCACCGCCTGAGCTATAGGTCATTCCGAGGGTGATATTGTTGTTGCCCTTGGATTCGGGGTCAAGATTCTGTAGTTCAGAGATCGATGTTGGCACATACCGAACCTGCGGTGTGGCTACATCGATAGAGACCAGAGGGGCAGCTACGTATTTTGCGCAGACACTATCAGCAAGTGCTGTGCCCGACATCAGTAGCAATCCTGCAATGGAGAGGAGTTTGTTCATTACGGTATCCGGTCAAAAAGCAAGAACTTTACAAGAAGCAGACTGTCATTCAGGCGGGCAATTAGATAGGTAACTCCCCTAACCGCGCGATGAACTGGGCAGAACTTGCCATATCGGAAGATGGTGGTACAGTTTTCCGCGAAATCATGAAGGGGAAGTCATGCACGGAACAGAATTCAAAGAGATGATGGTTGAGTTGGGGCTGTCTCCATCGGACGTTGCATCAACATTAGGTGTGTGCGGACGCACGCTAGGGTACAAGTATGCATCTGAGGAAATTCCCGTGCTCTGGGCGTACGCGGCACGCGGTATCTATCTATGCGAGCGGTATTACTTCCTAAGGGATCAACTCAAATTGAAGGTTCCAGATGTAGCTCTTCTCAGTGGATCAATTGAGAGGATCATGCAATCGGTCACAAGTTTCGATATGACCGTAAAAGATGTTGGTCTGTCGCTTAATGTCGATTTAAGAGCTGTAAAAAATAACATTGTTATTAAAAAGAATTCCTTACTATGGCGGATGGCACTTCTCGGACTTCTTTGGGGTGCCTGGCAATAAATTAACAATTCGTGTTCATCACCTAAGATGTAGTCACGCAATCAAATCTTGCGTTATAAAAAATCTTGCAGCATACTGATATGGAAGCACCTTAGCTAATTTTGAAACTTAATCACGAGGTTTGCACATGTCCCTTGATCTGAATGCAATGTCTTATACTGAACTGCAGTCTCTGTACGAAACAATTGGCGTCGAAATCGGAAAGCGCGCAAAGCAAGAAAAAGCTAAGGCGCTGAATCAAATCCGTGAGATCGCCAAGAATTATGGTATCGATCTGGGGGAACTATCCGCCGGTGGTGTTCGCCAATCCACTCCGGTAACACCGAAATACCGCAATCCGGAAGACGCTTCCCAGACCTGGACCGGTCGTGGTCGTAAGCCTATATGGGTTCAAGCAGCACTGGATGCTGGCAAGACCCTGGAAGATCTGGCTATCTAAGCCAAACTCTCCCTTATAGCAGCCTAAAGGCTGCTTTTTCTTTTTCTCACTCCGTTACCGGGTAACGTAAATGAATGACCAAGACCTGAAAAAGTCTGAACCACGTACTCCATTGGAGCGTCAGCGGGCCTATAGGCTGCGTCAAAGGTTGAAGAAGGAGCGCCATGAGTTGTCTGCGGAAAGATTAGACCTCTTCATCAGGTCCGATGTAAAAAAGGCTATGGCACTCTTGCAATCGGCACTCAATGTACCAAGCCAAAAAGCCCTAATCGAGATGTTAGTATTAGAAATGCAGTCCAAGGTGATAGCAACTTGCAAGGATGAAACCAAGGACTTCGCTGCTGGTAACTATTTCCGTCGAAAATTCAAGGCATCGCCTGCGCGGTACTTTGAGGGTGAAGTTATCAAATCAGTACTAACCGCAGAGCAAGAGTGATGGTGGTACTGATACGGCTTGCATGCGCATCCTCTTCCAGATAAGCTGACAGGGCTTTTACATCGTGTACTTGTAGTACGCATTTACCTTCCGACCTGCGGGGAATCCTTCCCGCGTGGGAAAGACTCCCCTTTGAAATCCAAAGAGGAGTTCCCAATGAATACCCAACTTTCCTGCAGCATCATCAAACGTTCCCCGTATCAACCGCGGCGACACTTTGATGAACAAGCCTTGAAGGACCTGGCTGAAAGTATCCGTGCCAACCGCTTGCTCCAACCTGTCCCTGTTCGCAAGAACGGAAAAGGTGAATGGGAGTTGATTGCCGGTGAGCGCCGCTTGAAAGCATGGGTCATGATCTACGGCCCCGATTCTGAAATCCCGTGCGTAGTTCATGAGATGTCTGATGAAGAGTCCCAAGCCCTTGGCCTGATTGAAAATATCAAGCGTGAGGGTATGAGTGAGACGGAAGAAGCAGCCTCGGCCTTTGATCTTGTAGAAATCGTGCGAGATAAAGCTGAAGTCTGCACCAAGCTTGGTTGGAGTATTACCAAGCTGGAGTCCCGTCTTTCCCTGATGCGCTGTGCACCGTGTGTGCGTGAAGCACTGGATAAACGACAAATTAAACTCGGTATTGCCGAGTTGATGGCGGCCCTTACTCCTGAGCATCAGGAAAAGGCGTTGCCGAAGATCATTGCACAGAACCTTTCTGTTGCTGAGGTCAAGAACATGCTGAGCAACTATGTCCAGCAGCTAAGTTCGGCGATCTTTGATAAGTCCTGCTGCGCGGCATGTCCTCACAACAGTTCGCTTCAAACAGAAATGTTTGAAGAAACTGTCGGCGATGGCCGTTGCACACATGCTGAATGTTTTATTCAGCAAACCAACCTTGAGCTTGAAGACCGGCTCAATTCTCTTCGCCAATCCTATCCACGAGTCGAATTCGACGATCCGTTGAGCAATACCCCTGTGTTCCCTATCAAAGTTGTCACCATCGGTAGTAACGGTGTTGGTGACGAACAGATGGAGAGCTGCAAGGGATGTGCAAACTTCGGCGCTACAGTTTCGAAAAAAGTATCGAACCTGGGTGAGCAGGAAAGGGGTGTGTGCTTCGATCAGACATGCCATAAGGAGAAAGTGAAAACCCATCAACGCGCAGCAATGAAAGCGGCAAAGGCTGAAGCAAAGACCCTCGTTAAGTCGGCACCTGCTCATGCAGGAGCGCAGGCAGTTACGATGAAGGTTGCTGAGCAAGCCTCTGCAAGCAAGGTATCGCAGCGAGTTGTTGAGTACGCAGAGAAGGTATGGCGCAAGACTCTGTATGTGGTTCTGGACAAAAACCGCGACAAGGCGCAACTCGTGCTGCTGTGGCTGGCCATGTCGGGAAATCTCGGCAAGCTGGATAGCACCAAGTTCACCGGTATGTTCAAGAAGAAATTTGGCATTGACTATCAGATTGGCAATGTAGCTGGTTGTCTTGCTGACCTGGAAGGATTGCCAGAAGAAGGTCGTGCGAACTTTGTGCTTAACATTGCTCAGTTCAGTGTTGGCACTCTTGAAATTCGCAACATCAAGGACATCCTTGCCTGGTTGAATGTTGATCAGTCCCAGTACTGGGTAGTAAACAAGGAGTACCTGGAGTTGCTGACCAAGTCGGAGATAGGTGCACTTGTATCTGCAGCTGGTATCGCAGATGCAATCACCGAAGATTTCGACTCACTGATGAAATCTGACAAGGCAAAAATCATCGGCAAAGTACTCACTGCGACTGAGAAGTCTGGTGTTGTGTACCTGCCTAAAGCCATGGATTTCCGTATCTAACCAGCCAGCAATGGCACTCATGGGAGTTATTAATGAGCAAAGTACCCAAGTCTCAGGAGTACGTTCGTCTTACCAACGCTCTTCTGGATGTAGGCCTCAAGGTTCAACCCTCTTTGGGCGAAATCGCCGGTTTTGGCCCCGCTGTACAAAGTGCCGAGACCGGGGACGAAGTGCTCCCGGAAGATCTGAATGAAGAGCAGGTTGCTTTGCTTCTCAAGTTGATGGCTCTTGAAGGTGCACATTTTGATGAACCTGAAGAAGCCGCTTCTGCAGAAGCCTACCTTGCTGGTATCGATCTGAACGCTTAAATCAGTCTATTTACCACTACATGAAAATGCCGGCTTTGCCGGCATTTCATTTCACATGAAAGAAAACCATGTTTACCCAACTCAAAACCCTGCTGGGGAATGATGCAACGTTGAAGATCGAAGTTAAGGCTAATGGTGACCAGCTGTCGTTGATTGTATCTGCTGCGGCACCTGGCTCTGTGGTCTTGCCCGGCCTGCATCTTACTGGCACTGCTGAGGAGCTTGACGCAGAACTCCCGCAAGTACTCGGGAACTATGTGGTTCGGGTCGCCAGCATCACCGAACAGGCAGATGCCCAGATCAGTGTAGCCAAACAGGCTGCTGATCAACTTGTCCTGAAGGAGGAGGCAAAGGTGAAGCAGAAGACTGCTAATCCGATCGATCCTTGCGCGGGGCAGGGTGATGATCATGACGATGAAGGTCATGATGCAGGTGGTGCCGCTCCTGGTGTTGTAGATAACAAGCTGGCTGCATGCCCGCTGTTTGCATAGGAGAATCACGATGGCTATCGAAGTTCAACAACTGAGTCGTGAGTTCCTTTATGCGGGACAGAAACTGGACGATCCTGGTGCACATCTCACGGAAGAACAGGTGAAAACGTACTATGCAACGTTCTATCCTGATTTGCTCACTGCAGCAATAGATCCGGCTGAAGTACGCAACGGCCGGCGCATCTTCCAATTCAGAAAAGCTACAGGCTCGAAAGGCTAAACATGGAATCGCCGAAGGAACTTCTCCTTCGGCGTCTCCATGAGGCGTCCGAAGGCAACTTAACAGATGGCTCCCTCACCTTTAAAAGTGACGGAGCCATTAATTTTGACCATCAGGAGTACGAGGTATGCAAGCGCGTATCAATGTTGCTGAAAAGGCCTTACAAAACATACGGGCAGATCCTTACCCCTTTGCCGATGCCTATGGGTTTGGACTTTCTTCTACCTTAAATATCGAACTCAATGAAAACTTCATACCAGAAGTATTAATTGACTATGGTGACGGAGAAGTAATCAACGACGAATTGGTCGCAAATGTTGCGAAGGCAGCATTAGTAAATATCGATGCACAGCACATATCTGAAGAGTTAAGTCTTTCCGACTCGCTGGAATCTGTGATGCAGGAATTATGCGATCGCTTTGTAAATGATGTTTATGGAGGAAAAGCAGAAGTCAATATTGCATTCAATATTGGTGTACCTTTTCTTCCATTAAACGCGCACGGCTCTCTTAGCGAATTCATGGGTGATTCAGGCTGTGATGAATTCGATGAAGATGAAGAAGTAGATGTTGAGTTCAAAGAGCTTTTGGATTCATGTAAATTTTCTCTGACCACTTTCGGCTTAAATGATTGCCGTGAAGTTAGTTTAATTGGTAGGGGGCTTGAGGTTATAGCTAGCGCGGATATAGAACTAGCAATAGCCATAGGTGCGCTTCTGCATCACGCTTCAGGTCATGGTTCGTTCATTACATTGCCACAATACTTTGGTGAGTGGTGCAAGAATGAACTATGGCGTTATGAGGAATATGATGAAGATGAGATGTCTGATGGTTTAATTGGTCAGTACGAGAGTGGCCAAATACTTCCGTTTGACTTCCCACTTTCTTTTAGGCTCTTGACCCAAGATTATCCAGAGTGGTTTATTAGCTCGGGCTCTCGAAGTCTTGATTGGGCCATAAAGAAAATTGCAACCTTCCAATTGGATATCTCTACCAGTGACTACATAAAAGAAATAGTTGTCTCTGCAAAAGATCTTTCCAGTCAAGAAAATTTTATAAACCTGTTGAGTCATGATCCTTCTATTTTCTGGGAGGGCAGGGCTCCATGCAGTCACTTCACAATCGGTTGGAAATCAGATGCTACTCCCACGAGGTTTCGTGATGTGGTAAATGCTATGTTGACCGAACAACCTTCGAATTATGATCCTGGATATTCACCTATTGTCGATATTATCCCAGTCCAAACTGCTGATGATATCGAAAAAGGGTTCTCCACTTTGAAAAGTAAAATGTCCTGCATGAAATATGTTGGGATATTGATTGATCTCCTGTCAAAGGAGGTTAACGAAAGGAATTGATATGTCAGAAGTTAGTCGTTTCTCGATGCCGTCGAGCAAAGGTGTAGTAAAAGCATCGGAAGCTATTATCCTTTACAGGAAAACCACGCCTGGGAAAAGGGAGCATGAAGTTGAGTATGCCCTTGTCCATGAAATTCAAGATGACAACGGCCGTCAAAGACTAGGCGTCGGTAAAACGATGACGATGGAGTCTCTGCAAGCAGTTGTTACTGAGTTGATTGCCAGCAATGTAGAAAAAGTTGGCGTAGATAGCAGTATTGGGTTTTTGCCACCTAATGTATTGATGAAAACATCGGATAAAATCTGTTGGTGGATTCCACCAATGAAACATTCGGTATTCCTCAAGGTAGATGGTGAAAATGTAATGGAAGTTGAATTCCCTGGCTTGATTTTCAAAGCCATGAAGAATCAACTCTGTCTAGCATCATTTAAAGGAAACGAACCACCAACTGAGGCAACGCAGGTCTTTTGTGCGCCGGTTTACAATATCAGTGAAAGTGGAGTTATGTGCATGGGTAACGTTGATAAACCTAATCCGGATGCCGGTAAGTTGATTCAACAATGGGAGCTTGCTTTTTTTGGTTCCAACTTTACTCACCCCGGTGCAAATAACATCGTTTTGTACGATGGTGGTATTACAGGTCTGTGGAACGATCTTGCAAAAGGTAAGGTTAGCTCGATCACTGATGAATATCTGAAACCACTAATGTGGAATGATAAAAAAGTGAACGCGTTAACATTCTGTGCAGGAGCAAAAGATGAAAATTGATACCAATCAAATTTTCAGTATTTGTCCTACTGTAATGGTCCCTCCAGATGGTGTTGTATCGCCATTGGAAAAAGGAACACAGCGTATCTTGATGGCCGGCAACGGCGTCTGGTATGAGGTTTCCCTGGCGTGGGTACGTGTAGTAACGAAGTTGTCGGATGCACTCCCCGTCCACGTACCGTACGGGTTGTGTCATGAAGTCTTCGAACTACACTGTGGCTCAATCCCAGTGGCCCTACTGAGACGATTCATCGAAGATGCAAAGCATGTTGCACCATCGGAAACAGGTGCCTGGATTGTCTGGAACTCCATAGATAGTTCATGGAGGTACGAACAATTCCAAGTCATTTCTGCATCTGCTGAACATCTGGTCTATGAAACTCCTCAACTGACCGTTGATGAATACTGTGTGCTTGATATCCATAGCCATGGTATTGATCGGGCCTTCTTTTCACCAGACGATGATGAAGATGACCGAACTCACTTCAGCATCAGTGGAGTAGTTGGTAACGTGACTGAGGAAGAAATAACCTCTGTATTTCGTCTTAACCTTAGAAGCTTCAAGCTTCCGATTAACTTTAACCTTTAGCGAGGGATGCACTCTTCCCTCTGGGGTGAGTCATCCCCTGGAGATAGATATGTTCAAGCACATCGCTCATTTTAAGTCCCGTGTCACCATTATCCTTATCGGTGCCGGTGGCACAGGTTCACAGATACTAAGTGGTCTTGCTCGTCTTGATCGGGCCCTTCGTTCATTGGGCCGGGAAAGCGGTCTCGACGTATTCGTATTTGATGATGATACGGTCAGCAAGGCAAACATTGGTCGTCAGTTGTTCCACCCGCAAGACGTAGGTCTGAACAAAGCTGACGTACTGACTTCACGTATTAATATGGTGTTTGGAACATCGTGGGTCGCTCGAAGAGAGCGGTTCTGCGCTGAAACAGACTTCAAAATCCATACCGATTCAACCGTCATTGTGGTGGGAGCGGTGGATACCAAAAAGTCACGTCAGGAAATTAGCGCTTTCGCCCATAAGCGGCAAGCCGTTGACTACTGGATTGATACAGGTAACAAGTCAAACGACGGGCAAGTTGTCCTCGGCCAACCTCTCCATGAAAAGTCTGAGGACTTTCACATGAGGTTGCCAACTGTCTTGGAGCTTTTCCCGGACATGCTTGACGAAGACAATCCCGAAGATGATGTGCCCAGTTGCAGCCTGGCTGAGGCACTAGACAAGCAAGACCTTTTCATAAATCAGAGCGTCGCAACCCATGCTTTGAATATGCTTTGGACCTTGTTTCGATATGGTGGAATAGATCATTCCGTCATTTTCTTAAATATGCGAAATGGAATGTCACTTCCTTTGCAAGTGTCTGCAGAAAACTGGCTCCGCTTTGGTCATTGCACTAGACCTGAATCGAAGTCAAATCTAACCCTTTGAACCCTGCTTCGGCAGGGTTTTTTTCTGTGGCTACAAATTTGACCAAGCTTAACTCAAAAACTGTTGATTGGTATTTTGATTCATGTATGATTCTTTTTGTTGTTTGAAAAATCACATGGAAAGCAAAATGAATAAAAAGGATTTCGTAAAAGCTGTAGTTGATCAAACTGGCCTGCCGGCACAAGATGTACTGAGAGTGTTTGAAGCGCAAGCTGATATTACGGCCAAGGCACTTGCTGAAGGCGATCCTGAAGTCATTTACGGTAATGCGTTCAAGATCAAGCTGAAGGACAAAGCAGAGCGAACTGGTCGTAATCCGAAAACTGGTGAAACCATTGTGATTCCTGCAAAGCGGACACTTGCTACAACTTTCCTGAAAGCATTCAAGGACAAGGTTGGAATCTAACATTCCTCCCTTACCGAAAAAAAGCCGCGAAAGCGGCTTTTTTTATGCGGCGACCTTTTTTGATGAAAGATTCCTGGCATGTTTTTGACTCTGTCGCATTGATTCGAGCCTACGAACGGTTGCCATTAGTTCAGGTCCAATTTCATGAATTGCTTCGATTGAATTAGGTTTCTGAACCTGTTCATTTGCATTTATCTGGTAAACAATATTGGCCCAGCGAATAACAATGTCTTCAATTTCTTCTACTGCAACTTCTAAACTGTATTTGATTCCTCTTTCTGAGAGATAAGCGAGTGCTTCGTCAATAGTATTGCCAGTTAGTACGAGTACTGATAAAGCATGGACAGACTCAGGAAATGAATAATAAAATCGACAAAGAGAGTTTCGACTATGCTCTTCAACATTCCGCCAAACTAAATTCCATAACTGTTCGGATACTACATCCATAACAGAAACAAGTAATTTCTGCAATTGGCCAATTTCCTTGATGTGCTCTTCAGGTAAGGTTGCATTAAGACGCACATCGCACTTAAGCAAGTAATTTACAGTCTTATCAATTGGTGGAATATAGGCTTTTAGTTGAGAAATATCCTCAATGACAAAAAATCGTGTCAGTGCGTTGTACATCTTAACTATGTTATTTATTGTTGTAGTTGATAGGCCATGAGTGATGGCTATTTCATACTTCAAAAACTTATCATGCCAAAGTTTCTTCTGATCTTCGTCTAGCGACTTTGTTGAATTCTTAGCTAGCACATATTCTTGCGAATTAAGCAATTCAATGTTCGGATTGGTGTGTTTTCTTTGTTTAAACTGAACTCTTCGTTTTGCCATGATTTTTGTCTTTACAATCTTTAAGACGACCTGATGTTAATATTAGGATCACTCAACAAAACATATCCACAGAAAGTGTTGGATATTTTTGTGGATAATGGGCTAAAACCCAAGCCAGACTTGGCTTTCAGTAGCCTGCTTAAAATTTAAGCAACAATGAACGTCTGTAACCTCTGCCGTAAAGACGCCCGCTACAAGTATTCCATCGATCTGAACGCCTCCACTGAAAGCCTTCTTACCTGTTCTTCCCCTGTCTGCGTTTCGTGGGGCCACGCAGCAATGACTCCATTGATGGCAAGGTATCGAAAGCATTCCTCACGGGCCTCTGCATCATGTGACTTTTAAGAGGAACTGCACTTAGAACATCTATGCCTACTGATATGCGCTTCCTACGAATTCGTCTGCAATCGCACTGTAGCCATCCCAGTCTCCCTTGGCAACGGAATCGCTAAACGACAGTGCTTTGCAATCCTTCGGCACATCTGACACTGCAATAGATTTGATGATTGCATCTGGAACATTCTGGTAGACCCGATCCTTGTTGTCAGCAATGAACTTTAGATACTTACTATCTTTCGTTTGTTTAGCCTTCTGCGACCAACTAGTTACCTCGCGAGCCAACGATCTGTTGTGCCCTTTGATATAACCAACCGTGTAGCCAACAGAATAGATAGTTGCATCACATGTCTTTGCAGGGACAGCCAACAACTTTTCATCTTTCTTCCCCTTGATAGTGTAAAAAGCTACTTTGGAAGTTTTCTTACCATCCATTGCATTGCTCAGAGTAGTAGCTTTCTCAGATACTTCCTTGTATGTCTGAGTCATTTGAGCACAACCGGAAAGGAGAATAGCTACAACAAGTAAGAATTGGGACTTCATGGTGCCTCCTGTTAAGTTGCGACAAGTCTAAAATAAAAAACTTTAAGTGCAAGGCTGAACAAATTAGGATCCAAATCCTTTGCAGTTCCTTACACTTGACCTTTCCGAAAAATATGAGACATTAGTTGCACCTTTTCAAACAAACAGGAATTACATAATGACTACTAATGCCAATGATAAATCTAAGGCCCTAGCCGCAGCCCTCCAGCAAATTGAAAAGCAATTTGGTAAAGGGTCCATTATGAAAATGTCTGACAATAGTGTTCATCAAGGTCTTGAAGTAATTTCCTCTGGGTCATTGAGTCTTGACATTGCTCTCGGTGTTGGTGGTCTGCCGCGCGGCCGTGTCGTGGAAATCTACGGCCCGGAATCCTCCGGTAAAACCACGCTGTGTCTGCAGGCTGTGGCCGAAGCACAGAAGCTGGGCGGCACTTGCGCCTACATCGACGCGGAAAACGCGCTGGACCCGATCTACGCCCAGAAGCTGGGTGTCAAGGTGGAAGACCTGCTGATTTCCCAGCCGGATACCGGCGAGCAGGCACTGGAAATCTGCGACATGCTGGTACGCTCCAGCGGTGTTGATGTCATTGTGATCGACTCGGTAGCCGCCCTGGTGCCTAAGGCCGAAATCGAAGGCGAAATGGGCGACAGCCATGTTGGTCTGCAAGCCCGCCTGATGAGCCAGGCACTGCGCAAGCTGACCGCCAACATCAAGCGCACCAACACCCTGGTGATCTTCATCAACCAGATCCGCATGAAGATTGGCGTGATGTTCGGCAACCCAGAAACCACCACCGGTGGTAACGCGCTGAAGTTCTACGCCTCGGTGCGTCTGGACATCCGTCGGGTTGGCGGTATCAAGAAGGGTGACGAAGTCATCGGTAACGAAACCCGTGTGAAGGTTGTGAAGAATAAGGTAGCGCCTCCCTTCCGTCAGGCTGATTTTGAAGTTTTGTATGGGGCAGGCATCAGCCGAGAGGGTGAGGTCATCGAATTGGGTGTGAAGTACGGCTTCATCGAGAAGTCTGGTGCCTGGTATGCCTACAACGGACAGAAGATTGGACAGGGAAAAGACAACACAAGAGAGTGGTTGAAATCCAATCCGCAGGCATATTCAGAACTTGAGAAAAACATTCGCTCCAAAGCCGCACCGGTAGAGTTCAACCCTTCACTCGAAGAGCAGGAAGAAGTTCACGATCCTGATCAGGAATAACTAAATGACAAAGGGGCCGCATTGCGGCCCTTTTGACGTTTAGACAAGATGGCATTAAAGTAGAGATTCATATCCTGCACATTCGTGCATTTACCTACGACCTCGCACTTCCCTTGCCGTTTATCTACGGCCTTCAGTCTTCCTGGCCATCTTAGATTCATCACAATTGGCATCGATTACTCTATGCCATTACTCCCTATCTTGAATTTAACTTTAACACTAACCAATCGGCGCTTTCCTCGTTGAGGGACCGGCCGCTAAGGACTAACCATGACTATCGATACTATAACCTATGGCCATCATAGCTATCCGCTGGCTTTTAAGCTATCAGATGGGAGCTACTATGATGCCTATACGGGCGTATCGTTGCCCTTGCCCATCCGTGCTGTACTTAAAATTGATTCCAACACTTTAATGCTTGTGACTTTCAGAGATGGCGAGGTTGTATTCCATGGACTGAAAGCCTCAGCATACGAGTGTGCAAGAGAGGAAGTTTTGTGGGCACTCAAGCTGCTTGATGTATCGGTTTTCGAGGTGGTGCAGAATTCGGGTAGCACATTTGAGCACTACGAATTCCACAACACTGCTGAAGCGTTGGCTGGTGCCTTCAAGGGTTGGGCCCAATGGTATCTGCTCGATGTTGTGGGGTCCGTGCGCGACAACTTCTATGAATGTGCGTTCAGTCGCATTTCGACAGTGTTAGGGCTTAAAGAGACCCAGACATCAACTGATTCAAGGTACTTCGAACGCAAAGGCCTCTGTGACATCTTCCGAGATGCCGCCCTGGCATTGGAATAAAAAAGGCCCCACCTGGGGCCTTTTTTAATGCAACGTAGGACGTATGAAGGCGTCGTCCGTCTTGTGTGTCTTATCGTCAATGAACCTGTGAACCCACACCTTGAAGGCTTCCATCATCATGTCTGGAATCGTAAGTGTATCGATTACACTACCATCCAGAGCGACTGCGTAATCGCTTGTGTAGGCGCTAGTGAAGCCACATTGCTCAAATGTGACCCGATGTAGTATTCCCTTCATGCTCATGATCTGAATGGAGAGGAGAGCGTCCTGAAAAAGGAAGTTGTGTTCAAGAAGACGGTATGGTTCAACCCGGCCCATTGAAACTACCTGATCAACCTTGTTTCTCTTATGGATCTCTCTCGACAGGGTATGAGTAAGATCGTCCAGATCGGGCTCTTCTATCTTCAGGTCAATGGCTTTGCCATCCGGTGCCACCAGGCCGCACATCAGGAACAACTTCGTGACATAGCCCTGGTTCCAGTAAGTGACATCGGCTTCCGGGTCCATGGGTGCCAACCCCCGCATCGATTGCTGCTGGTGAATATTGACTGCGACACATTCAGTAAGGTGCTTGATGTCGAGTGGTCCCATGCTCCGTAGGCCGGATGCACTTTTCAGGTCGTCAACGATGTAGATGTTGAAGCGATTCTTAAAGAGTGCAGAGATTTTCTCCTCAATCACTTCGCAATCAAAACGTAGGTCGTTGAGTGGCGAACTGGAATAAATGATCACTGGAGCGAAAAGGGGGGTGACCATGTACTTCTCGCCGTTTTTCTCCCCTCTGAACACAGATGCCAAGTCCATGATGAGAGTGTCCAGATCAAAATCTCCTTGTTGGAAATGTTGATCTAGCCACGCCTCATTATCGTCACGGAGAACCTTCAGGACTTCAGCTTTCAAGTTGTTTTCCAATTCGTAACTCACAATTCCAAAGATTCGATTGCAGCAAGGATGTCTTGGCGAGTAACGGCAGCCTTTGCCGCTGCAGGGTTTTCCATTTTATCAGTCACGTAGCGCATGCCGGCCAGACGACTGGCTTCCGACAAGATGGCAACCACATTACCAATTGCTACGCTACCAATTTTGTCCACGATCCATGAGTCAGTGGCATTGCCTGCGATATCAATGCGAGAGTTGCTTCTCCAGTCTGCAACAGCGGCTGCGGTCTGGTCTTCGTTTGCTAGCTCAAACTTCACTTTCAAAGACAAGCGATTACCACCAATAACAGCTTCGTCCAGAACATCCCGGTCGTTGGTAGCGCCGATCACGAAGACATCAGTCATATTCGAACCGGCTCCATCCATCGCGGTCAGGAACTCATTAGTGAACGCAGCTGTGTTCGAGCCGATACGCTTGGCAAGCAGCATTTCACATTCGTCGATGAAGAGAACGCATGGGCGGTTAGCTGAAGCCTTTTCGAAAGTGGACCGGATCTTCTTGATGTCAGTCAGCAGCTCAGTGCCCGTAGTCGCGATGAAGTTCCAGCCGGCAGTCTTCGCAATGGACATGCCCCCTTGGGTTTTACCAGTGCGGGCCGGGCCGTAGAAAATAGCCCCGCGGCGCACTTCAATACCCATCGAGCTTAGTTCCTTAGCATTCACCATTCCGGAGACGATCCCCGTCAGGCTCTTTTTGACTTCGGCACTCATGGTCAGCTCGTCGATTGTCACTGCGCTGTCAGGAACCGTGCACATGTCGCCCTGGATGGTCTTCAATGCAGTCTTGAACATTTCATCCGTCACATAATTGCTTCCAGAATTTGCAACAACGGCAGCAATTTCCTTACTCAGGTTCGTGATACGTGCGGCGCTAAAACCATCCCAACGGCTGATGTAGTAATTGTATGCCTCAATTTCGAATTCAACTTCCGGTACAACCATCTTCGGGTTCATACGGCTGGCAAGGCGTTTGAACTCTTCGTTTACAACACGAGTAACGAGGCCCTTGCGTGCAACTTCGTCTGGAGCCGGCACGGTAATTTTGAAGTCAAAACGCCCGTCACGGGTTGCTGCTGTATCCATCTTGTCGAAACGGTTGGTAGCGCCGATCACAATCACGCCACGGTTTCGAATTTTGGTCAGCTGTGCAAGAGCCGAATTCACCAAATTCAAAGTATCGTCTGCTGCGGAACTCCCGGGTTGCAGGTCGTCTCGATTTTTCAAGACGGCGTCAATTTCGTCGATAAAGAACACGCAAGGGCTTTGCATTGCAGCGGAGGCGAACAGATCAACCAATCGCTCGGTGCCCTCGCCATTCCAACGGCTAGTAATGGTATCCATTGATGTGTAGATGAAGGGCAAGCGAAGTTCACCGGCCAGAGCTTCACCAAACATGGTTTTACCATTACCCGGTGTACCTACTAGCATGATGCCGTTTCGAGCACCGGACTGCCCAGCCTCGTAGCTTTCGAGAATGTCTTTGCCTTTGGCAAGCATGTCCTTTTTCAAGTCTTCCATACCAATGATGTCTTTGAACGAAATCTTGGCACGCTGTGCAGTAGCTTGCTTATAGCCATCACGAGAGGTGGTCATTTCGTAATCACCAGCATTGCGATGTGTAGAGCCTGCATTTTTCTTGGAAGGTGCCTCTTCATTGAATGCGGAAGTGCGTTGAGCTGCTTGCGCACGAACGTGACGGTTCGCTTCTTCCTTGCGGCGAGCAATCTCAGCCTGGTATGCACGCTGTTCACGAGCCATCTCTTCAATCTCCGGGTTCTTCACGCGGAGATAGTGGCCCATTCCAGCCAAAGTATTCCCAATTGCCATTGCGATGAAAGCCGGGGCAAGAATCAACGACATGGTGTCGTCAGCAATGTTTGAAATTCTTGCCAATTCGTACACCGACATTACAGCTGCAATGTCCGCACCCAGATGATGGAAGATATTCGATTTGGGGTCGATGGATGTAGATGTTTGGCCGATCATCAGAAAAATCAGGCCGCCCATAAAAATCCACCAAAGAGTGTGCGTAAGGCTCTCCACATGCTCCAAAGCTCCAGACTGAGCAAATAGCCACATAATTGCAGCGAGAGCCCAGAAATAGCCATACTCGCGGACCTTATGTTGCAAGGACAGCTTATCCATTGCAATTGGCATCGATTTGGATTGAGTATTCATGATTGATTCTTTCAATTAACAATTATTCTCGGCGCAGCGGCTTGAAAGAGAATATCTGTTATTGGGTTAATGTTTTTACTGTTGATCTCTTCAATCTTTAAAGCAATCTCTTGCTTTTGAGACAAGGTAACATTTTCTTTTACAGATGCAAGCCACTGGGATTTGTAGTGACCATGTTCATCTTTGAGGCGATCCGGGCTTACTTTGATCAGGTCGCATCCGGTGACTTGGGCACATACCTGAGTTGCGGCATCCTGGTCGCTTGATTGCCACGTCAGATTGTTAAAAATTCTGGGGATGATCATCAACCCTGTGAGCATGCAGAAAATCGTAACGGCATATTTGCGATAAAGGTCCATTTGCCTCTTCCTCTTCTATCCGGCAGTCCAATGTTGTGTGCAGCTTACCCCGCTGCTCAAAGAATGCAAGCCGGTTAATTTGCTAAAAGGGGGACTTACACCCCTTTTAGGCCGGAGTCTTTTCCTTGACGCAGAAGCACAATCTGTGTGTGAAAAAGTACAGAGGTGCTGGAATGTTCTTCAAACGGAAGAAGCGCGGAGCTGAGGAAGAAGCTAGCGCAGTCATAAAGGGAAGTACGAAGGTCCCGGATGGTGCGCCTTTGGTGGCCCTAGATGACGCAGCTGCACAGAAAGTTGCCTGGTTCGAACGGTATGGACAACCGACCGTTATGCAAAACCGGCTCTTCATCATTTCGTTGATGGTGGGGGCCGTTGCGATTGGTGAAGGGGTTGCGCTTTCTCAGGTATATCCCTTCGTAAAGCCGATTCCTTACATTGTTCGAGTGAACGATGATGGTAAGCCCGTGGGGCAGGTGGTCAAAGCGACTGATTTCTCGCCTGAGAAGAACGAGAAAATGTACTTCCTCAGTCAATTCTCTATCCAGCTGATGGAGATTGACAAAGCCAAGTCTGGTACAAACTTCCGAACACTTTCCCAGCAAGTGCTTCTAAAAGGCGCGATCGAGTTAAGTGACTTTAGATCGCAGACTCAACTGTTCACACGTCTTGCACAGACGCCCAATTTGACGCGAGTGGTAAAAGTCAAAACGGTGACAATGTTGCCAAGCACTTCTACGTACGAAGCGGCGCTGGTTCGTATAGCTACAGATGAGCAGGCCGAAGATAGTCAAGTGATTCACAAGGACTGGTTGCTTACTGTCCACTTCAAGGTCATCCCACCTTCGAAGGAAGACGAAATCTATCAGAACCCTATGGGCATTTACATCACGCATTTCGGCGTACAGGAAGATACAGCTTAATGAAATCCTTCAATCTCATTACTGCGGCACTGCTTAGTGGCTTTGTTCTGACTGGATTCAATTCCGCCGTCGCTGCGCCTGTTTCCGGCGCACAATCGTATGCAATGCCGGCCGAGCCGAAGCTGCAGGTTTTCAGCTTCGATCCCAATACTTCCTTCACGATTCTGTCGCGCCCCAATAGCGTCACCGACCTGGTGCTTGGGCCTGATGAAAAGCTAGTTGCACTTGCTGCTGGTGATACGGTTCAGTGGATCTTCAATAAGACAAGCGGCCATATCTTCATTAAGCCGTTGCGCTCAGATTTGTTTACCTCAGCAACGCTGGTTACCAGCAAACGTACCTACCAGTTGACATTGCGATCTGTACCAGAGCGTGCTTTCTGGTATCAGCGTGTGTCTTGGAACTATCCGGACGAAATGCTGCTGGAGGATTCATCCTTCGCAAAGTCTGTGAACGGTAATCAGACTGTTGCAGCTTCATTAACCGGCAACGAACGGCCATTCCCAGCTGAGAAGTCTACATACCAGCAGTCATCATCTGGCATTGGTACGGGAGTGTTGAGTTCCTCCAGTGCAAGACCAACGAAGGGTACTGGGGGCTACACAACGGGTGGCCAGAACATTACACCTGACAAATTCAATTACAACTACAAAGTGTCAGGCAGCGCAGAGTTCAAACCAGACATGGTTTTCGATGACGGTAAGTTCATCTGGATGCGTATCAAGGATAGTCAGGAATTGCCTGCGGTGTTTATGTATAACGCCGATGGCGATACTGAAATTGTCAACTGGGTAAAGAAAGGTAACTACCTAGTTGTGCAGCGCCTTGCTCCTGGCGTGCTGCTTAAGATTGGCAGTACGGAAGTCAAGGTGCTGAAGGACTACTGAAATGACGAAATGGGCAAACCTTAATTTCTTCAAAAAGCGCAACCAAGCAGGTCCGACCGTTGAGGAAATGGTAGAGAGAGAGGCACCGGTTGTAGCAACCGTTGTCGAGAAGCCGAAAATCCGAAAGTTTCCGAAGGGATTGATCATGATCCTCTTCGTTATTTTCTGCATTGTGCTTTTTTTCGGGACCTGGGCTAAGGGTCATGCTCGTCGTCTGGAGAAGGAAAAGAAGAAGTCGTCAGAAGACACAAGTAAGTACTCGCCCGAGTTCGCAGCAGAACAAAGAGGTCAGAACCTTGCAAGAATTAACAATCAGATCAAGGCTGATATTCGTGCCGCATCCGATCCGACAGCCCGTGTGGAGCAAAGCCCGAATTCCAACTATGCAGTTGCAACAGCAACCAATGGCAAGAAGAAGCCGAAATCTGGCGCAAGTGAACCATCAGGAAATGTGAAGTCACTTGAGAGTAAAACTACATTGCCACCCAATCCTGCCGGCTATTCATCACCTGGTGCATATGTGGGGCAGGGTGGATCTCCATCGCAATCTACCGGTTCGAAATCTGCAGTAGCTCCGGGTGCTGGCGGTAAGACTGGTGCCACTCCAACACCGATCTCGGATTCAAAGCCGGCTGAAAAACAATATGACGCAAACGGTAAAGAGTTGCCGCCTCCCCCGCCGTTGTCTGGTACGGCATATAACCCGAAGCCAATAACTGGAACTGGTGTAGCGCAGGGGAGTTCAAGCGCTGCCTTGAGGGGTTCCAATATCATGGTGTTCGATGAATCGAAAGGCTTGGCCGGCGGTAATTCAGCGGGTGTCAACGATATTTCGAGCGCTATCAAGGCTGCTAAGAAAGCAATGATTCAGAATGGTGCAAACCCCCTATCCACCGTGCTGGAAGGAGACTGATGTGTATAAGAAGTCCTTTTTGGTTGTAGCATTGCTAGCCGCGATTTGCACGGAATATGGTCAAGCAGCAAGCACTACTGATGCAGCGCTGGCAACGATGCTTCAGCAACTTCAATCTGCAAAAAGTGCTATGTCAACTGTAGGCCCTGGTAATTCATCACCCACAGGGGCCACTTCCAATGCGACGGCTACTCAAGCAGATGCAGATGCATTAAAGGGAAATTCTTCAACTCAGAAAAACAATGCCAGCGTCGTAAATGCAGCAAAGACAGCCGAACAGGCAAGTGAAGATAACCCTGCGAAAGCTCCGCAACTGTATATGGCTAAGTACGACGGTAAGTACCGACTTTTTCAAGGGACAATCATTCCTGGTGCTCTGACGACCGCTATCAATTCTGATCTAGGTGGTGCTGTTTCCGCAATCGTGACTGGGGACGTGTACGATAGTGTTGAAGGAACAAACTTGCTTATCCCGAAAGGGAGCAAGTTGATTGCTGATATCGGTAATGTGAAGGTTGGTCAAGAGCGGATGGGTGTTATCTTCAATCGTGTAATGTTTCCAAATGGAAACTACGTCATGCTGGGTGGTATGCAGGGCGGCGATGAAATGGGCAGAACAGGTCTTGATGCAGAGGTCAATAATCACATTCTGAAGATGCTGACCGCTGGCCTGGCGATGGCTTACATCACCTATAGAGTTGATAAGTCAACGACAAGTGGAACCACGGTAAGTTCTTCTTCCTCCTCTTCCACATCGCTTGAAACATCAGCCGGTAAAGAGTTGGAAACAATCACCAACAAGGTGCTTGACCGCTACACAAGCCTTAATCCAACCCTATTGGTTGAGGCTGGTACAAGAGTGAAAATTTTGCTCACAAAAGACATAACGATGGAGCCATACGTCGAGCAATAGCGATACTTAACAAAGCTGCCCTCTTCGGAGGGCTTTTTCATGTTTAGTTTACGAGAAGGGGGAGTTACTACCCTTTTACCCCGGGGTTGCGCATTTAGCACTTCGGTAGAGTTATTGACACAACACATATGGAGTTGGTCAATGAAACTCATAACCCGAGTGGTTCTTGCTGCATTTGCAGTAGGAGCACCCATTATTGCTCATGCGGCAATTACGTTTGACTATACGGCGAACGTTTCTGCGAAGCGAATGGAAGTGTTTGACAACGGTCGTCAAACCTATTTCCAAGTGCGTGATGGCACTCAAATCAAACAGGTTTATGCCGTACTCGAAGATGGTTCGAAAGTTCCGGTAAGCAAGGTAAGTGCGGATGAGCACTTGATCGGCTACAGCGGCATCTACAACGGACTGGAATTGCTGACGAACAAAGGCAAGATCGACATCAAATACGTCGGGCCAGCCCGAAACGTCACAGCCTTTGCAGTCCCCAATCTACTGCCGGCCTCCAGGGCAGCTGCAATTCCAGTTCTGCAAGAGGAGGTGGGGGGGGCTCGCGTAGACGTTGCTGAAATCAACTCCATCCGGCAAGAGATTTCCACTGAGTTCGGAACTGCGAAGCCAGCCGTACCTGTGCAGCAGGTTGCCAAAGCTCAAGAAAAAGATCTCTCTCCCATCCCGTTTGCGCGTGGCTCCTCCAAGTTGGGTTTCCGTGGTCGTCAGGCCGTCAAGGAAATTGCCGCTGAAGCCAAAAAGTCACCGGCTCAGCTGAACGTGGTGATCTTTGCTGACAGTGGCAAAGACATGGCCCAGTCGAAGGCTCGCGGAATTTCTGTGCGTGATGAACTCGCACGCCTCGGTGTTACCAACGTGAAGTTCTTGGACGGTGGTGTACAGAAATCCTGGGAAAGCACCCCGAAGATGGTAGCCCGACTTGTGGGTGGCCAGACTTTCGACAGTGTGCTTAGCGCTCAGCAAAGCAAGCCGGTTGATGTAGCACCTTCCTTTTCAGGCAAGACCGCTCAGGCTCCTCGCGAAATAGCCGCTCCTCAAAGCAACTTCAGCGCTCCCATTCGCCCGCGTGTGTCGGGTTATGCACTCAAAGTCGATGAAAGCGTGGCTCAGCAAGTTAAGGACGCACAGGCCGATGCTGAATACGACGGCAAGGTCCGAGACCTTACTGGCTTGCTCACATCAGGAACATTGAGTGCGACCGAATTCGACGCGGCCCGTAAGCGCCTGGCCGAAAAGCGTGATGCGACCAAGGCAGCAAATGCAGCTGAAGTCGCTCGGGCTGCGGCGAAGGTTGCTGAGGATCAGCAAATTCGCGCCGGTGGTGATGACGACATCGGTATGGCCCAGTCACCACAAACTCCAACTGGCAGTCTCTTCACGACGGTTGGCAGCCACGCCAAATCCCAAAACGCTGTCCGTGTAGAGAAGGGCAGCTATGAGAAGTCCTGGAAGATCCTCGCCACTGACAAGTCCGTCAAAGATCTTCTTACCCGTTGGGCTAATCAGGCCGGCTGGAATCTGGTCTGGGAGTACCAATCCGAGGTCTCGATCAATGCCCCCGCTGCGACGATCCATGGCCAGCTTCAGGATGCCGTGAACATGGTCCTGGCCAATCTGAAAAACACTGAATACGGCGTGCAGGCGACCTTCTACGAAGCAAACCGTACCGTACTGATCAGCGCAAAGGAATGACATGAATATGAAGATAGCCGCCATTGCTCTGGGCACCATTTTTGCAGCCACCTTGTCGGGTTGTGCCGCAACCAAAGGCGCTGAATTCAGTATTGCAGACGGGTCGAGCAAGGCTGATTCCCTCCTGAAGAAGAAAGAATCGACTGCAGGAGTCCTGAGCAACGTTGAGTTAAACAAGGGTCTATATCTGGGTGATCAGGAAATAAAACTGGCTCCGAAGTCTCTGCCGGCTATCTTCTATCAGAAGTTCCAGATGACATCTGCGAAGGGATCTATTACTCAGATCGCAGATAAGATGGCGCTCATGACAGGCTTCGACTTTACTGTTGAAGGCCTGGATATCTCGGCCACATCAGGCAATAACTCCAGTTCGACAAACTCGGCTGCTCAGTCCATAGGGCAGCAAGCATCCAGCTCGACTTCCTCTCAGTCCAAGGATGCATCAGTTATCTACATGAGCCCGTACGAAGGTACGCTGAAAGGCTACCTGGACTCTGTAGCGAGCAAGGCAAATTGCAGCTGGCGTTTCGACGAAGGCCGCGTGAAGTTCTTCACGGTTGAAACAATCGCATACCAAATCGACACCCTGCCGGGCACGATTGGTTCTACTTTCTCTGTGGGCGCAACGGGCGGCGGTTCTTCTTCCAGCTCAAGCTCCAGTTCCAGCTCTGCTTCGACCACCAACAATTCCACAGCTACTTCTACGATCGATCCGTGGACCAGCCTCATTGCATCTGTGAGAGCTGCACTGACATCTCGCGGCAAGGCTGAGCAATCACCGGCAAGTAATACTTTGTTGGTGACAGACACCCCTGAAGTTCAAAAGCGAGTAGCGAAGCTGGTCAAAGACTTCAACATGAACCTGTCCAAGCGGGTAGACCTGTACGTGAAGGTTTATTCGGTGCAACTGGCGAAGGGTGATAGCTACGGCATTAACTGGAACACTGTCTACACCTGGCTTGCAAACAAGTCCACGATCAAGCTGACCACTGCAACTTCGTCAAGCAGCACTTCTACAAACAGCCTGTCCTTCACAGCTGCAGGTAGTGGGCCATGGTCTGGTTCCGAAGCAGTTATGAAAGCACTGTCCACGCAGGGTGATGTTTCGGAGGTTACTTCGGTACATGTGTCTCCCATGTCAAACCGTACTGCGCCTGTATTTGTGGGTAATCAGATTTCATACATCTCCAGTTCGCAGACAACGACCTCCACTTCAACCAGTTCCACTTCCTTCACTCAATCCACGCTGAATACCGGATTCACGTTAACCCTGACACCGACCATTTTCGGCAAAAACAGAGTGGGCCTGCGATATGGCATGGACCTGGCCGACTTGGTGTCGTTGACGCAGGTGTCTTCGAGTGATGGCTCTGCAATCGTGCAAAACCCGAACCTCGCTCACCGCAGCATGTTTGAAGACACCGTCGTACACAACGGCGAAACCTTAGTAATTGCCGGGTTCGACCAAAACCACAATGACTCAACTCGTCAAGGTGTTGGCGCACCTACCTTCTGGGGTGCCGGTGGATCGCTCACGGCTGATAAAAACCGAAACCAAATTGTGGTTGTTATCTCCTCGTATATCCACTGAGTAGCTGACATGACGACCCAAGTTTATGAAGTGGGGAAAGCGTACCTAGCGACAGGCTTACTGTGGCAGGTCGAGAAAACGAGCGGGCCCAAGAACGCTAAAGCTGCAGTAAAGCAGATTTTGGCACAAGGCTATGAATCACACGACGATTCATCGGGTTCGTATGCCAAAGAAATCCCTGTAGATAGCCACATCGTAAGAAGCATCGATGACTACGTACAAGTGGGTTTTGCAAACCTCGGGAAATTGGCTGGTAAAGCAATCTCACTTGCAGCTGCAGTAGACCAGTTGTATCAGGCAGAAGGAAATCTTAACTGGGCTGTTTTGGGCAAGTTAGCTGAGGGTCAATACTGGTTCGCGTCAAGTATGGGCGGTGTTATTACGCCTGATTCGGACTTGGTTGGTTCTAAAGAAGTAATCCTCACTGCGTTCAGCAAGGCCAGCGTCAAGACAAAGTTAAACGTGGCTGTATATGCAGACGCGGACTTCTTTATCGAAGGTGCTCAACCTTTTGATTTCGATGA
Source organism: Aquitalea sp. FG25 (assembly GCF_057809375.1). Lineage (NCBI taxonomy): Bacteria > Pseudomonadati > Pseudomonadota > Betaproteobacteria > Neisseriales > Chromobacteriaceae > Aquitalea > Aquitalea sp. FG25. Next base: position 133,662 of record NZ_JBMDJV010000012.1, on the reverse strand, counting down.
TGTGGTTGCGAAGATTAAAGGGAAAATTGCTCGGCTTTCGGTAATTAAGTCGAAATCTGTTCGTGTTGGTCCGGCTCCATTTCTAGTGATTGGCGCTTTGATCCTGGCCGCAGGTGGCTATGGGGCTTACGACTGGTATCAGCAAAAGCTTCAGGCAGAACAATTCGAAATAGACCAAGAAAATATGCGGAAGGCTGCGGAACAACGACGATTGGCGGCAATGCGTTCAAAGCCTCCAGTGCGTGTTGAAAAAGGCTTCATTTCTGCCGCAGATTTCATTGATGGATGTTTGTCTACTCAACCCCAAGGTGTAATCGACGCTGGCGGCTGGAAATCTGAAGAGGTCGTTTGTGATAACGCTGGTCTCAAGGCAGTTTTCACACGAAAAGACCAGATTGCAACGGTTGGAAACCTGCTTGCCGTTATACCGCAGGCTCAAGTCGAGTTGAGTGGGGACCGTGCAACTCTTTCCTACAAAATCAACTTCAAAAAGTCAGATCAAAGAGTCGATGTGGTGCCAAAGGCTGTAATGCTTGAACGGCTCATTAATCCACTTCAACTGCTTGGCATGAAGGTAAAGGTTGATCAAACGCGTGAACCGCCTCCGCCACCTCCTCGTCAGGGTGAAAAAAATCAACCTGTACCTCCAGTGCCGTCAAAGAACAAACAGCATTTCAGTATTTCAGGAGATGGGTACGTTGGAAATCTAAGGCCAGTATTAAGTGCTATTCCTGGCCTGACCATCTTGTCCATCAAAATGAATGATCTGAGCAAGATCGAGATCGAAGGGGACGTTAATGTTCAACCGTAAAAAAACCTACCTGGCAGTTACTGCATTCGTTATAGGTTCTGTAGCTTGCGCTGCAACCATCCCCGCAATTAGTGGGAAAAAGCCAGCCTCTGCACCTGTGGAAGAATATAAACCGGGCATAAAGCAGACGCCGGCAGTAAAACCCCCTGTAGTCGAGAAAAGTAACTTTGCTGCGGCCGGCGCTTCATTGCCTGTAAAAGTAAAACCAACTGGAGCAAGTTCTGCTGTTGCTCCTTCGAAAGCTACAACACCGGCAAAAGCAGCTGTCGCTGTACCGACGCCCATAGCGGTCGCTAATAAAGATCTGCCACCATATCCGCCGATGGCACCATGGGCCACAGATGAAAAGGCCAACAAAGAGGTTGCTACGATTATCCGTGAGACTAACGTAGTTGATCGTCAATTGAGCCTGGCAAAAAAGCGAAAGGAACTTTCGGATTTAACACAAGCAAGTGGTGTTGATGGTATGACCGTTGATTCCATTGGTGAATTTAATAGCAAGAAATTCGCCGATCTAAAAATGTCTGGTGATCAAGTAATCACTGTAAAGATTGGAGACAACCTTGAGGACGGCGCAAAGGTTGTAGCTATCAACCGTAGTGATGTTGTCATTCTTAAAAACGGTCGTCGCATGGTTATCCGAATGAATAAGGCAGTGCTCACATCTACGCAGACCACAACCAATGGTATGCCGATGATGAACATGCGTTAAGGAGCAATCATGCCGCATCGTTCTACTGTCAGTCAGTTGCCGCCGGAAATGGTAAAAGAAGTACTCGCATCGATTCCTCAAGAAATGCGTGTACATCTGCAGGTTACCGAGAAGGGTTTGATCTGCACAGAGCAGGGGAAAAACCAAATTGAGGTTCAGTCATACATCAAACGACTGAAAATGAAGTTTAGCATTGAAGACTATGTTGTAACTACCGAGGACTTTCGTAAGCACTCGGAGACGCACGCTGTAGAAGTACGTCAGTCAATAACTGAACTTGATGGAAACAACGAGAAGTCAGAAGTAAACGATATCATCGCATTAGGCGTAAAGCGTGATGCTTCTGACTTCCATTTCAAGGTTGATGAGGTCAGAGGAACGGGTGAAATTACCTTCCGGGTAATGGGTGATCTGGATCAACATCCAGTAAAGTCATTCAGTTCGCAGGTCGGTGTCGAGTTGATGCGGACAATGTATATAGCGATGTCGGACGCTTCTGATTCGACGTTTGATATTACAAAGCCTGGTGATGGATCGATTGACCGAAAATATCTTCCTGACGAACTGTATGGTATTCGTCTTGCACACGGTCCGATCCTTAATGGACATTACCTTGTAGGTCGCTTTCTTTATAAAGGGACTAGCAAGACTTTTGAAGCTCTTGGTTATCACCAAACTCAGCAGCGCGACCTAAAGCATTTGTTGACACTCCCGATCGGGATCATTCTTTTTGCCGGTGGTACTGGCTCAGGTAAATCGACAACGCTGGCGTGCGCACTTGAAGAGGTATACGCATATCACAGCGGTAGAGTAAATATTTTGACTGTTGAAGATCCGGTTGAATTCATCATTGCTTCAGCAAAGCAAATGATTGCAAAAGGTGAAGGTAGCAATCGCGCTCAAGCCTATGCGCAATCGGTAAAGGCAATGATGCGTATGGACCCGGATGTTGCCATGATTTCCGAACTTCGCGATCTCGAATCGGTGATGAGCGCTGTAAATCTTTCGCTTACTGGTCACCAAGTGTGGTCAACCATTCACGCGTTTGACACACCGTCGATTATTCCCCGTCTTGAACTGATTGGTGTAAACAGGGATTTGGTCTGTGACGACAAGATGATTCCTGGAATGATCGCCCAACGTCTGATTAAGGTCCTGTGTAGTAACTGCTCGGTCCCATGGGATGAATACCATGGCTCTGATAAGGCAGATATAACTCGGATTCTTGCAATGGCGGAGGGTGTTCAACATACGGAATATATTGACCCAGCGCAGCTCCGATTTGCAAACCCAGAAGGTTGCAACTGCTGCCGTGGTGGCTACCGTGGTCGTGAAGTAGTCGCTGAAGTTGTCGTAACGAATGAAGACTTCATGAGTCTCGCAAAAGTCAACGACAAAGCAGGTATGAGGCGGTACATGCGTGAGAACGGTATTTTGACTCAGCATGCTCATGCGAGAACAAAACTTGCTGAAGGTATTGTTGACTATCGCGATGTCGTTTTCACTCTTGGTCCCGTATATCAAGACATTCCAGAAATTACAAGAAAAATGCGAACAGGAGTGCGTTGATGAATAAAAAATTCGAAGATGCATTTGCCAAAATGCTGTTCGGGGCAGGGGAGCGAATCGACTTATATGATTCTATTGCAGACTTTTTGGCTTCGATGAACCTGAGTAAAGCGGTAGAAAAATACCGGCACCAGTTGATCATGCAGAAGGTGAGTAAGTCTGATGCAAAATTCATTGTGGTCAATGATATTTATAGAAAACTTGAGAAGGGCGCAACACTTGCCGCTGCAATGCAGCAATGGATTCCACCATTGGAGTTCACAATCTTAAGGTCAATGGAAGATGCAGGCAAACTTGCTGATGGCCTTTCGACTGTAGTCAAGTTTATCGAGGAGTCTGGAAACCTTCGCGCTGAGTGGGTGGGTGCGGTTGCATATCCCGCATTTCTGATGCTGGGCATTTTGGGGCTATTTTATATCTACGGAACGCAAGTATTCCCGCAGATATCTGGGATGGTTCCTGTCGAAAAATGGGAAGCCTCTGGACAGCATTTATACGCAATTGCCCATTTCGTTGCTGAATACTGGTACTTACTGGTGCTTTTTGCCGTTGTGTTCGCGGTGTTGGTGGTCATATCCTTGCCTTACTACACCGGATCGCTTCGAAAATATCTTGACAAGCTCCCGCCGTGGTCGTTTTACAAGATGGACATGGCGATGGCTTTTGTTGCTTCTCTCATCTCATTGATGAAGACCGATAAAAACCAGCTGGACGTTGTGCAAGACTTGGCGAATCAAGGCACGCCTTATTCAAAAATTATGCTAAGGCCTGTAGTTAGAGCTTTGAATTCCGGTAAACCCCTGGGTGAAGCTTTAAACATGACGGGTAACGAGTTTCCGGATGTGAAACTCATTATGTTGATCATGCTTCATGACGGCAGTTCCACTTTGGTTACCAAATTTCCTGCGCAATACAAGCGTTGGACCGAAGGTAAAGCAAAGACCGTCAAGAAAATGAGCAAAGTCATCGGGTTGCTTGGAATGGTCGCAACGGCAGGTGTAATGATGACCGTAACTTTAATTATGAGTGGCATTACCTCAACAATCGGTACTGTCATGCAACAACTCAACTAAGCGAGGGAAAGATGGAAATCAAGAATCAAATGGATAAGGCCCAAAAGGGTGCTTCCCTGACGGAATTCATGCTTTATAGCGTGGTTGCTTTGGCTGTGCTGATCGGTGCGGTGATGATGTATGCCAGTTCCAAGTCGAGCAGCAACGTGACTACTACTCAGCGAGAGTTGAGTGGTATCCGTACCGGCCTAAATTCTTTGCGTGGTGTTCAACCCGATTATTCGACTATCACCATGTCGCAACTCAGCAGCTACAAGTCCATTCCGTCGAATTTGACTGTTTCGGGTAGTACTGCAACATCGCAAACCGGTGTGACCTACGCCCTGGGCACCATGACCACTACCGCTGATATTCAGGTGACGATGCCCTACGATATCTGCACAAAAGTCTTGACTGCAATGGACAGCTCCTGGACAACCGTTGGCACTCTGACGCCTCCTATTAGTACTACCAACGCTGCTGCCAAGTGCGGTACTTCTGGCTCGACCACAATCGATTTTGTTTTCAGTAACTAAGTATTTTACAGGCGCAGGCATTTTTGCTTGCGCCTGTGAACTTGAGAGTGTAAATATGTTAAAGAATTACCAACGGGGTGCGTCCCTGATGGGAATTTTGCTGTATAGTGTTTTTGCACTTAGCGTGCTTACGGCTCTGTGATGATGTATACATCAAGCGAGTCGGATAGTACCGCGTCTCAGGCTAAAAAATACCTGAACGGAATTCGTGTTGGAATGAGTTCCCTTCTTGGTCTTCAGGCTGATTATTCGACCGTTACAGGCTCTGCATTGGGCGGCTCGAAATCCTTACCCTCTGATATGTCCTTATCAGGTGAAACTGCAACATCGACAACCGATGTTACGTTCACAGTTGATTTATCCACGCCAACAGCTTCCGTTATTACTGTATGCATGCCCTCTGACACATGTCCGAAGGTAATGTTGGCTGCGGAGACTTCATGGACTTCTGTTGGTGGCTACACACCGGCGGTATCTTCTAGCAATGCAGCATCGAAATGCGGAACGTCAGGTTCCGTGAGTATTGATTTTTCATTCATGTAATTTTTTGGAGGGCTAGTCATGTGGCCATTGTTCGTTGCCGGATTCCTGTCAATGGTCATTTTCGGCTATATGTTCAATGGCACGGAATCTACCGTGCCGCCTCACTCGACTCTTTATTCGTCCTGTGAGCAGACTTCGTCTTGCCTGGATGCAACGGCAAGTCCGTATGTATCGACTTCCTATAAGACTATTGTTCTTAACTTGACTGTGTATCTTGCGCAGCTTAAGTATTACATGGCAAACAACACACTTACGGCCAGCACTCAGATTTATCCGGAGCAATCTGTTGCTGTATCGACTGTAATGCCTGGTGTGACATACAGTCCTCTCAGTTGTAATAGTGCTTCATGCTTTAAGGCATACGTTGGCTCGGACGGTGCTACTGTCTTTGTGACTGCGGAAACTGCCTCTGGTATTACCTTAACGCCCTCAATGATCGAAAGGGTAGGAGCTGGGTCAATCTGGGGTGGGGTAAAGCATGGTAGTTATCTTTACACCGTGAACGGTACATATTCATTCAGTTTTCCGTCTTACATTGCGGATGGAAAAACGGTTATAGTAATTTCCCAAAAATCAAGCTAAACAACTTGTACTCATGGTTAGCTTTGTGTATATTGAAGACTCATTTGATGCTTTGCATCAAAGCCCTTCGTGGCATGTTTCACCTGTCGTCTTCGTGCGACTAACGAGCTGACGTTTCAGCATCTACCAGTTTTTTTAAACGGTCTCTTTTTGAGACTTCTTAAGGCTCCTACCCTTTCGGGTACGGGCCTTTTTTGCATTTTGGGGGCTTTAAAATGGAATTTACCCGCAAACTTAACGGTTCGATTGTGCATCATATTATTCTTGATGGCCGAGTCATCATCGTTTCCGTTAAACCTGCATAACTTTTACCTTAACCCACCCGGGTCCATTCCCGGTTGGGAATGGACTCTCTTTCTTCTGGAGAGCACCATGAAAAAAACCTTCGGTCTGCTGTTGGGCGTTTCCCTTGTTTCTGTTGTTTGCAACCCGGTAGGCATCGTGGCTTGCGCCATGTCCGCTTACGGTTACCGCAAGGCAACTGTTTAACACCTGGCCCCCTCTGTGGGGCTGGAAACCAAAGTCACTTCAAGAGGTGTCTTCGGTTTCTAGCCCCATGGAGTTCATTATGTTGATTCGTCTGACTGCCCTTATCGCTTCCATTTTGTTGTTCATCTTGGCTGCATACGGTAGTTCCATGCATGCTCCTGCAGGGAATTGCTTTGTTGCATCGATTCTGATGGCTGCAACTGCGTACTTCGCACCTGGAATGGTCCGTGATATCTAACCACCCTCGGGTGGTTTCTAAAGCACCGATGCTTCAGAAACCATCTTTGCCCCGCATCGTTAGATGCACTTGACCTGTTGACATATGTAGTCAACTTACGCCCTGGCATTTGCTAGGGCGTTTTTTTTAACCCTTGCGGGCCCTCCCGCTGGGTGGTCCGTAAAACTGAAGGAGACTTCATGCGAGCCACTCGGATAAACGACAGAGAGGCATACCTGCGTGCATCAATCCGGAACTTACGTACTTCGTTGGCAGACATCCAAGATGCTGACCGGGCTGAGCATGTCAAACGAAATATCGATCAAATGAGTCAGCAGTTGAATGACATCTATGATCGCCGTGGTATGTGTGAGCCTGTTTACTTAGTGGTGCCCTATGCAGAGAGAGCGCAAGTTTCGATGCTGGGGGCGCAACTGGACAAGGCGCGAGGGAAGTGGTTTGTTCCGCCCTTTAAGAATCTGGTGCCATTCCGGCGTTGGATAAAGTCGTAACAGTCAGCCTAACCATTGGCTCTTTAAGACCACGAAGCCCGGCAAACGCCGGGTTTTTTCATTTCGTTGGTCAATAGGGGGAGTTACATGGGTTTCTTGGTCGGACTTCTGTTTGACGCTAAAGCAAAATTGTGTGATGGAACTATCCCGAAGAGACTTTTTGAAGGTAGGTGCAGTAGCTGCAACGCTTCCCTTCATCTTGCCCCTTGATTCGTTTGCTGCGGACTTTTGGTCCGAGCCCCGATCGCTACACATTATTAATTCCCGGACGAAAGAGGAGGTACGTGCAACGTACTTTGCGGATGGGAAACTGATTCCTGAGGAGTACGTGAAGATCTGTCATGTGATGCGTGACACCCATGTCGGCATGACTGTTCAGATGGACGTGGTTCTCCTTGATATTTTGCGCGGCATCCAAGGATGGTTCGGTGCCTATGGCCAAGATCGGCCTATCCATCTGAACAGCGGATATCGTTCCCCTCAGACGAATGCAGCTGAGGGAGGTGCGCGAAACTCCTGGCATATGCGTGGTGCTGCGGCTGACATTGTTATACCTGGTGTCCCGGTTGATTATTTGACAAGGCTTGCACTCTACCTGCAAGGCGGTGGTGTCGGGATTTATCGAGACAAAGGTTTCATTCATGTTGATAGAGGTAGATTGCGTACATGGCGCGGGTAATTAAAAGCACTTTTTCCTTCATTTTTTTCATGGGCCTGGCATCAGTGGCGAATGCTGCAGTGACGCCAGCTGTGCTTGGCCTTGGCTCTGGCCAGTCTTCAAATCAGACAGCCAAAAATCCGCTGAAGAATGAAGGCTTGCCTGCGCCTGATGGGCTTGATCTGATGGGAACTCAGAAGGGTAAATCTGCACCTGCTACGCAGGCCGGGGGGAAGCAAGCACCTTCTCAAGTGCAAATGCCCGCAGTTCTGACGCCGAGCGCAGATCCAAAGGCTGTTGCAGGTGTTGGGCAGGCTCAACAAGTTGTGAAGGATCAATCAAGTGTCACTTCTCGTCCACCACCGAAGCCAAAACTGAAATGGCGCACCAAAAGGCAGGGACGGGCTCTCTATTCGATCACATCGGGCCAGCCTTTTGCACAGGTCACGCTCTTTACTGGTACTTGTCCGCGGGGGAAGCTTGTGGATTTCCAGCAAATTGCTATTGATCGAGGTGTGCTGACCAAGCGAAATAAGGCCGTTCATACGGCATACGCAACAACTGAAGATGGTGGCAGATTGTTTGCATGCTGGTATCTCGACCGTCAATCAGGACTCATCCGCTTGATGACTGAGTCTGGCTTTGGCGAAGAGTTTGCAAAAGAGCAGTTGGACTACGCTCGTTAGGTAACATGAATGGCTTACTCAAGATCACGAATCCTAAGGGCTATACACTGCTCAGAAATTGATTTGCGCTATCAGGCAATACACGAGATAGCAACAGATGCAGTTTACGGCTATGAGGTTCTGGTTCGCTGGCAGCACCCCCAGCAAGGCGAACTATCACCTGCATCTTTTATTGAACAGGTCGAAAATGATCCTGGTCTTGAGTTGCGCTTGCTAAGATACACAATTTCTAAAATTGCTGCCTTTCGGCAGGCGCAAAAATTTATGCCGACTGGTCCTGTGTTTAGTGTGAATATCTCGCTGAACCTGCTTAAGTCGAAATTGTTTTATAGATATTTGCGCCGGAAATTTGCGCAAGGAACAACCCTAACCTGGCTCATCTTAGAGATTGTAGAGCGTGGAGAAGTAATGACAGGCGTAGCGCCGTATGATCCTGTTGCCGTCTTGAGGATGTACGGAATTAAATTCCTACTGGATGACTTTGGGACCGGTACGTCCAGTTGGTTTCATCTCGTCACCTTTGACGTTGATGGCATCAAGATCGACAGGTCATTTGTAGGGCTTCTTGGCACGCCCAAAGGTGATGCGATAGTGAGATCAATGATCTCAACCGCAAATGAATTGGGTATATCTGTTACCGCAGAAGGCGTGGAAACAGCAGATCAATTATCAACACTAAGGGCGCTGCCTGGCGTCTTGTATTGGCAAGGATTCCTGAGTGGCAGACCTATGAAGGAGTCTGCACTGGTTGGTGCAATTTTGAACTCTTCCGTCATTTCTGCATAGGCTCGTAAACAATAGCGACTTGCCTTTGTCTCATTTCCTCATTTTGTCGAATGATCTGGCTTTCCATCCCCTTTACCTCAAATGCAGCAATGGTTGTAACCGATTTAAATTGGTACTCCCTCCCTTCGAACTTAACCTTATCAAATATTTGTGCGTCGAAGTAACGGCCGATTACCTTGCCAAAGGAATCAGTTTCACCCTGAACTTCCGTTTTATTCGTTCCATTACCCATGTAACTCCCCTTTTAGTGCGCCGTAAGAAAGATTGAATAGGTTCAAGATAACACTCACTTGCCCAACGTCAACAGATGAAAGGATTCGATGTGAGCCAAGATAGCAAGAATGTAATGCCGTTGAATATCGGTGACTGGAAAGCCAAGCTGGGTGGTTACTACCGACTGCGTCATGTGGAGCTGAAGAGCCCGGTCGTTCATAAAATGTTCCAACGCAGCATCCTTCAGGCCATGAAGGAACTGTACTCCCTGATGATTTTCACTCCGTTTGTCATCCCGGAGAAGAGTGGCGAAATCGAAGCGCTGGTATCCAAGGCGCTTGAAACCGGTCACAACCGGCTGGATCAAAAGCTCACCCAGATCAATCACATTCGCAATGACACCAACGCACCTGACGTTGACGGTCATACCCGCACTTACGCCGGCGAAGTCCCCTTCACAACTCCTCAGTCGGTCAGCCTGATCGAACTGTTCATCAAGGCCGACACTTGCCACGAGCTGTACACCTCCATGTGGCTGAATGGCGATGTATCCAACGATGAACGGGCCAAGTTCGAAGAGGAAATCAAGCAGATCCTGCGCAAGCCGATCAACACCGTTCATACCACCTTCCTGCAAATCAACGGTGCGGCCAACAAGCGCCGTAAGGATCTGCCGCCTGAACAGCAAGCCGTCCTGGACGACGCGCTGCAAGAAACCGGCCCGGTATCCAGCGCCGATGAGCAGGCTCATGAAAACGATGCTGATGCAGCAGCAGTTGTATCTGGCCTGTTGGCCAATGCTCCGCAGGCAAATGCCGAAGAAGCAGTACCGGCCTAATTGGCTGCTGCCGGGTAACTAGCAGTCAAGCCATCGAGCGCGTGTGTCGGTATCCCCGCACACGCGCCTTGCTATCCACCTCTCTCTATGATCCCCAATGTCGCTAAACACTGAACAACAGATGGCTGTGGACTCGGATGGCCATACGCTTGTTGTCGCGCCCCCTGGTGCAGGCAAGACCAAGTTGTCCGTCGATAAAATAGAGCGCTTGCTGATCCAGAACCCTGGTTCGCGAGTAGGGGCAGTGACCTTCACGCGAGATTCAGCGGGTGAACTATCTGAACGAATCCGCAAGGTCGTGGGTGACAAGGTTTTCGAAACTCGTGTTGATGTTGGTACGTTTCATGGCCATGCAATTGCTCAGCTTAACAAAGCCGGTAACAAGCCTAAGCTTGTCATGGGCGCTGAGCAGACCAGTCTTGTAAAGCGGGCTATCGTTGCCGCTGATGTGCCTGAACTTAAGGTGGCGGAAGCTCTGCAGATGATTGAGAACACAAAGACATCTTTGGATCTCATCGCAGAATCATTGGTTGCGGAAAGGGTTTTCCACGAATACCAAAAGCTCCTGGCAAAGTATCACTACTGTGATACCAACGATCTGATCCGGATGGCCATGGTAGGTATGCGTGAGAGTAAGGTCCCACCACTCAATGTTGATTATCTGATCATCGACGAATACCAAGATACTGACCAAATACAGTTTTACTGGGCTTTGGAGCACGCAAAGCGTGGCGTCCAGATTACGGTCGTGGGTGATGATGATCAGTCAATCTACGGCTTCCGTCATGCACTCGGCTATGGCGGGATGATGAAGTTCAAGGAGGCAACTGGAGCGACCCAAGTAACTTTGAAGGTCAATTACCGTTGCAAGAAAGAGATCCTTGATTACGCAAGCACACTGATCGAACACAATACCGATCGTGTAGATAAGGAACTGATTGCCGGCCTCGGGACTGGCGGTGCTGTTTTCTGTACACCCTGCAGTGACAGAGATGATGAGTCTTCGAAAATCGCGGATCACATCCTGTCGATGGAAGGCCGGTGGCACGAAGAAGACGAAGTCCAAATGTGGAAAGTGGCACCGAAGTCTATGGTTGTCCTTGCACGAAACAATATCCTTTTACGTGAACTAGCCAACGAGTTGGCTGTTCGTCAAATTGATTACCAGCTTGCTGGAACGCGTGATATATGGTCGCAACCTCCGCTGTCAACGTTGACCCTGGCCCTCAAGTCTCTTAGCGGGAATAAGACAGACGGACTGGAACTTACTCTTGGGGACATTGGCTGGTCAAACGAGCTGATCGACCACATACGGCATACCACCAATGGCAAGTTCTCTCGGCTTAACCGTGTAGGCAAGATTCCAGAGGATGTCGAGCCCGATAAGGTACGGCGGGAGTCTGCGGAAGAACTCTGCCGGATTGCTGACGGTTGGTTACGACTGCTCAAGGATGCGCGAATCCCACAGGTCATCAACTCTGTTGGCGCTTGGATTTCTGGCCAACCACATTACAAGCGGCATGAACGAGAGCGACTTGAAAAAGGCATTTCGACCCTGGCGAATCGTATTCAGGGTTCACTTGCCGGCCGCATCAAATTGGTCACGAAGCGCAAAGACAACTCAACGAAAGATGATGAAGTCGTACGTTTGATGACCATGCATGCGTCCAAAGGCCTTGAGTTTGGCACTGTATGGTGCATGGCTACAGAAGAGGGGGTGTGCCCATCGATAAGTCCAGAAGGTGAGATGTCACCTATCGATGAGGAGCGCCGGCTTGTATACGTTGCTTGGACTAGAGCAAAGCAAAATCTGCACGTTTCCTACGTAGGCAAGCCAAGTATCTTCATTACAGAATCCAAGATGATCGATCTGGTCAAGATCAAGAAAAAATAAAGCGAAGGGAATGACTGATGTCCTTATTCAACCGATCAAAGCAATCCATCCCTGGACTCCGTGCGGCAGTCCACAATACCCAAACTCGTGAGCTGGTAGAAGTACAGTACCCGCGGTTGATTCTGGCCATGGCAGAGGTGCTAGGCGAACGGCAATTGAAGAGCGTAGGGGAGAAGCTAGGCCTGTCCGCAGATGAAGTGAAAGAGGTGATAGAACAGGCATCAGTGTCGTGGAAAGAGGTCATGGATAACACCACTCCCAATGGCTTCGCTGGTGTCACGATGGACCGCGAACTCTTTCTTCCTGGTCTTGAAGACTCGATGGCCGGCCTTACCCGGGAGGAGTACAACGAGAAACTGCGTCAGGGGTATCTTGAGCCGAAAGGTAAGGCGAGGGTGCTCCTCGATCCGGAAGCAGGCCTTGCATCCCTTACCACGTACGTTTATGAGGGGGAGGGCGATCCGGATATGTTGACTGCTCAATCAGTCATCAACAATGGTAAGCCTGGCATGGTGATTAGAACGTTCAGCAATGACGGGATTGTCATTCAAAGTGCTGATGAGATGAATCTTGAAGTGGTAATCAGTGGGTTCGCGAAAAAGATTACGGTAAATGATGATGGCACTGTAACTACGGTTTATGACATGACCGGGCTCAGCCGACTGCCTCCAGAGGAGGATAAGGTCCTTCTTGATATGGATCTTGCGGCAGTAATGCAAGCATAAAAAAAAGCCCCTGCGGGGGCTTTTTTATTGGGCTTCATTCCCAAACTTGTAGGCGTTCTTGATTGCTTCAGGATTTATACCGGTTTCTCGGTCCCAGACTAACAGGCCTGAAAGTACGAGTCGTGAAACACCCCGGTCCATTGCATCATCAATCCGACGCTTGAGGGTGTCAGGTATTTGGCGAGTGAACGAACTGCGAGTAACCACGCGGGTTTTCAGTGTTCCGGGGCCGAGAGCATATTTGAGGCAACGCTTACCATCAATCTTGATTGTGTCAGCTACATGAGCATTGTCATAAGACATCATGATGCGTAGGTCGGAACGAATCGTGTTTTCACTTCCCTGAATTTGCTTTACCAGATCTTTTACGGATACAGGCTTACCAGCTAACTCCATGAACAGTGTTATCTCTTCAATTCGTGCTTCCCGACCTGGTCTCATCTCTCAACTCACGTTTATTTGGGTGTTGAGAAATTCTAAGATGTCCTCTGACTGTTTACACTCGGGAAAAAGGGGTGTAACTCCCCTAATAGAGTATAAAGATATGTAAAGAACCTATATATCAATAGGTTATTGAATCTTTTTCCTCCAAAAAGGGAGTTAAATACCCTCATGTCATTGTATTTGTCATGTGCTGACCAGCATAGGCGATCTGAATGTGACGGCCAGAGCCGAGATTTTCAGTCACTCGGAAGTAAAGACGGAACCACCGGCCGATGCTGACGTGCTTGGTAAATAGGACCGATTCACCATCGACGATGAACTCACGTTCCTTACGCATGCGCTCAATCGCATGGACGCTGTCTGACTCTTCTGCCTTGTAGTTGTTGCCCAGCAGATGGCGAGCCTTCACGTCGCCACCAACAAGAAATGCGGGCAGGTACTCGGTGGCGAGCTTCGTGATGATATCGATTAGATCTAAGGCGTTGATGTCACCACGTTCATACTCACTCACTGAGGCCGTTGCTGAGGGTAGGAACTCAATCTGGTCTCTAAAAAAATCGCCGAGGACATCCAGAGTTCGAACCAAGGATTTGTTCCCTTCAAGCATATTCGATACGCCTTGGCGGATGATGTCTCTGTTGTGTGGGATCTGGACGATGGCCGGCCGTTGAACATTTGATAGACGCTTCTTGAGTTCGACGTTTTCAGCGCGAAGTCTCGACCTTTCTTCGCGAACGGACTGTAGCAGATCAGCTTTGATTTCTAGTTGTCCGTTTGCCGCATGAATCTGCCGAGTGAGTCGATCTACATCATCTTGGCTAATGCCTGGAGATGTTCCACCCGGTTCAAAGAGGCTGATAGGTTCCTCTGAGGGGGAAAGCGCATCCACGGCTGACTTGAGAAGGTCCTGGGCTGGCTGTGTTCTTTTTAGCAAATTCCCTTCAATGACAGCAGCAAAGGATGATGGATCAAGGTGTAAGTCACAGTCAGTATTGAGGAAAAGGTAAGCTTGGGCGGTAACGTTTGCAACTGATTCGATGTTGGAAATGTCAAATTTTCGTAGTGCATCTGCAAGTGCTTTCGATGCGCACTCATCGATGCCCTTTGATCTTGCTAGTTGCCCAATAATAAACTCGATTAAGCCTTGATCTATGTTCGTCTTGCAATCGAATATAGCCTGTACCAGTTGACGGATTTTGGTAAGAAGTTCCAAATACGCGCTGCGATTGAACTCTTGTGCAGAAATTTCTTCCGTGCATTTTTCAATTTCTTTCTGTAAATCGGCAGCTATCTTGGCGAAATCAACTTCAAATTTACACGATTGCAGAATCGCGTCAGATGATGCGTTATCTACAGCATCAATGTATTCGCCGATGCTGGATAAAATCTTCTTCGGCTTGAACCCATCCAATTCAATAATTAATTTGTAGCTATCCAGTGCGTAAAAAGACTGCTTGATAGCGCTTGATGCAAAATGTCTTGCGTGAGGCAGCATCACATCAACAGTTTCGATAAAATCAATAATCGAATTTCTTTTGTCGATTATTGAATCACTGTGCGCGCTATATTGTTTGTCAGTATCCCCTTGGATCAGAGATTTTCCAGTGCCTTCATTAATACCAAATTTGAAATAAGATGAAGGATAGAATTGAAGTGGGTTTGGATGCCACATTTCCGATGTATCTTTACAAAGTACTGATGCACGGCTTTTACAATTCAAAATCTTGTGAGCGTCAGATAATGTTTGAATAATTACCTCGGAAGTATCCCGAATCAGGTCCTTAGATTCATTCAATTTAAACTGCCGCAAGTAACTAAAGCCGCACAATTCGCGATCATCAGTGCAGCCAGCAATAGCTATTCCTTCTTCAAGTGTGTCGCTAAAGTGGTGGATCAACACTTTATCAAGCGTACTGCTCAACAAGTCGTTCGGATATGAGATTCTTGTCTTCGAAGCCTGGATTAGCCGTAAGGTGTTATCCTCGTTGCTTCTATTAAGCATTCGAATGAGTATATCAATGCCATGAAAATCAGGTGTAATTGTCGAAATCGCAAAAAGTGCCCAGCATATGGTTACCAAGTCGTTTATTTCATCTGAGCTTAAATTGCTCTGTTCCAATCTGCTCGATAGATAAGAAAGACCTTCAATGAAGAAAGGCCATTGAGCTGCAAACTTTATCAAATCTTGCTGAGATGCTAGTTGAACTTCAATTGGTAGCTTGTTCAGGATGGTTGCAAGATTAGTAAATATCTCAGATTTTTCTATGGTTTTATCAGTGGCACCGTTTTCTGTTATGTAACCAAGCTTATGCAGAAGAATAAGATGAGGTAGCTGAACTGCCATAGAGAGCAGGTTGTTATCCTTTGTGCCACGAATATTGATTCGGTCTGTAATTGCTTTATATAGCATTGATCCCCATGTGGGGACGCTCATGCTAAAGTACGCAGCGAATGCACCTCTGCTTCTTTTTAATCCTGGAGATAACGGCCCCGCTCCATACCTTTCTATAAAATAGAAAGGGGCAAACTCCTTTTTCGGTATCTTTATTACCAATGCCTCTTCGTAGTTCTCAAATCCATTCAAATTCAAAAGTGCACGTAGTTGCTTACCAGAATATTCTGATGGTGTACCAAGGAAATCGTTACGGTGGTGCATGGTGTTTCTCCGAAAAAGTAACCCTTTTACCCTAATGCAATTAAAGGTCAATTTTTCAGCGAAATCATGAAATATAAAATACCAAGCTTGAGCATAAAATCCCTTGATAATCATCCACTTGAATTTTTTGTCAATCAACTTTGTTACAATAATTTTCAAACACAAAAGCCACCCGAAGGTGGCTTGTGTTTGGATGATGGTTATGAGCCGAAGGCTTCAGCTTTGGCGAATTCAAGGTACTTTAAGCGTTGCTCAAGCGTAAGATAGCGCCACTCGGTGCTTGTGGAATCTGTCAGGAATCCAATTCCGTCGATGATGCGCCAGAAGAGTGTTCGGATAGTTTGATCCTGGATGTGACCAGCAGTTGAGCGAATGGCAACGAAAAAACCACGCAGACCGTCAGTCTTCAGTGTAGGCCGAAGAGTAGAGATGACTACATCGCTAAATGATGGGTCGTTAGAGAGTGCATCCAGTAACTGGTTAGAGATGGTGAGGATTTGTGCTTCCACAGCCTGTATTTCGTCGCGGTTGGTGTCACAAAAAAGCTTGGAAAAGTGTGTTTGATTCAGCATGACATTCTTTCGAGAAGAAGGCATGCACCCAAACGGGACATGCCCGAAGGGGAGGGTAAGTGCGCATGAGTACGCAAGGGAAAAGCAAGATGAATCATTAGATTAGAGGTGAGATGACCAACGGTCAATAGAGAGATAATGCATGGGTCGCTAGTTGTATGAGTATATGGACTGACATATACTGTCTTCTCCTTCTGGACGCGTGTTCGCACACGCATTTACCCCCAGAGACACTTCGTCTCTCTTCTTCCAGCTTCCTTGCTGGATTGAATCTTCCACTCCGGCTACCGCTGGCCTCCTATGCTTTGGCATCGGTGGCCTGGAGTCGTTTATTCATAGCTGTGTGCTTTGCACACTACCCAATGGGTTCTATTCCCATTGGGGATGGAACCCTCTTTTTTTTAGGAGCGTTTCATGCGCATGAAGCAACTTACCGAAAACCTCTTGTGGCTTCCTGGCTTTAGTCCAGAGGAAGATCCTCTTGAAGTGCTTGGTGCAGCAAGTGATGCCAAACAGCAAGTTCAAGTCCGTGACCATGTTGAAGTGGTTGCTGCCGAACAGGCGGTTTCTGTGGCACATAAGCCTGTATCTGAGCCGGTTGAGAAGACTGTTTGGGCAAAACTGCCTTCAGATTTTCTTGGCGCAGTGTCCGGCCTGAAGGCTAAGTTTCAGCATAATGTTGCGGCCATCGAACTCCTCAAGAAACTGCGGGGTGAGAAACGCAAAGCAAATGCTCAAGAAGCACGGACGTTAAGTCTTTACACAGGTTGGGGTGGTTTGCCCCATGTGTTCAATGACAACCCGGATGCAGAGTGGGCTGATGCAGCTCTAAATCTGAAATCCATGTTGAGTGAGCAAGAGTACGCAGCTGCTCGTGCATCTACTTTGAATGCTCACTTCACCCCCGCTGAAGTGGTAGAAGCTATGTGGAAACTGGTTGGCCGTCTTGGCTTCTCCGGTGGACGCATTCTCGACCCCTGCAGTGGTGCTGGATTCTTCCTGGGCCTAATGCCGGAGGAAATCTCTAAAGCTTCCACTGTGTCTGCAGTAGAGCCCGATTCCATCTGTGCAGAAATTCTGCGTTCCATTTACGGGCAGCATGGCGTGAAGGTTAATGAATGCGGTTTTGAAGCGCTGAAGGTTTCTGCAAACCATTATGACCTGACCATCTCCAATGTGCCGTTCGGTGACTATGGCGTGGCAGAGCTTCGCAATGTTCAGTTTGCCAACTTCCGTATCCATGACTACTTCTTTGCTCGCGCAATGGAAGTGACGCGCCCTGGTGGTCTCGTTGTATTCATTACTTCCACTGGCACGATGGATAAGCAGGAATCTGGTGTGCGTCGTTATCTGGCTTCGCAGGCAAAATTCCTGGGTGGTATCCGACTGCCTGGTAACACGTTCGCGAAATCGGCTAACACTTCAATTTCGGCAGACATTCTTGTGTTTCAGAAGCTCGAAGAAGGGGAGTCAACGTTCGACTTTAGCTGGACTGCTAGCTCGTATATGCGTGCTAATACAGTGGTACGTGGTTTCTCTAGCCACACCATTCAGTTGAATTCGTACTGGGTAAACAACCCTGAACATGTCATAGGTGAATTTTCTCTTACTTCGACGCGCTTTGGTGGGCATCAGGTGGTCAGCAAATTTGATGGTGATCTCAGCTTGGCACTGGAAGATGTGATCTCGCATTTTCCTGAGTCGGTCTATGAGCATCGGGTCCGTGAGGTAGATGCAACACCCCCTAGCTCGTTGCTGCATGTGATTCCTGAGGAAGGTATTCGCGCCGGTTATGTATTGCGTGATGGCGTCGTATATGAGTCCGATGGCTTTCAACTCGTCGAGGTCGTCGCGCCGGCAATGCAACTTGGTCGTCTGGCTTCGCTGTGTTCGGTGAAAGAGTCTGCAAGGAAGTTGATTGATGCGCAGGTTCACACTGAAGATGAAACGATCCTGTCTCGTTATCGCCTGGCCCTGAACATTGCTTACGATAACTTCGTCTCCAAGTTCGGCTACATCAATGACAAGATGAATGTTCGTGCTCTGAAGTCTGACTCTGATTTCCCGCTCTTGTTGTCGCTTGAGCACTGGAATGCTGAGACAAATACGGCAGAAAAGGCTGACATCTTCACCCGTACTACCGTACGTGCATTCAAAAAAGTAGATTCTGCTGAGTCAGTAGAGGAAGCGCTGAATGTATGCATGGTCGAATTCGGTCAAGTTGTGCCGGCAAGGATTGCTGAGTTGGTGCGCCAGACTGAAGATGAAGTAACTTCGGAACTTGTAGGAAAGGGTCTTATCTTCCTTTGTCCCGAGAAGTACCAATACGTTCATGCAGCCTACTATCTCAGTGGTCCTGTACGTACAAAGCTGCTTGCAGCTGAGTCCGCAGGCTTCGGTTTTGAGATGAACGTAAAGGCACTGGAGCGAGTAATTCCTGCTGACCTTGGTCCCCATGAAATTTCAGCTCGCATTGGTTCAACCTGGATTCCCTATGTGTACTATTCGCAATTCTTGTCGGACGTGTTCGGCGGGGAAGTGAAGGATCACAAAGTTGTTTACAGCAGTATTGTAGGCTCATGGGATTGTCGTTTCGACTACACCGCGAAATGTTCACACGCTGCTAAAGCAGAATTCGGCACCGCTCGTATCAATGGTGTAGAGCTGTTTATGCATGCACTTAACCAAACGCTGCCAGAAATTAAGGATAAGGATTACAGAACTGGCAACTACGTAATCAACAGACCGGAAACGATTGTTGCTCGTGAGAAACTTGATGCGCTGAAGGGTAAGTTCATTGATTGGGTTTGGAGTGAAGCGGAACGCGCAAGCGCTCTGGTGCGTTGCTACAACGACATCTTCAACAACCAAGTCGATCAAGAATTTGATGGTTCATCACTGACATTCCCGGGTTATACATGGTATGTCACACCTCATAAGCATCAGTTTGATTCGGTATGGCGCATTCTGACATCTAACCGTAACACCCTCCTGGGTCACACAGTTGGTGCTGGAAAAACGCTGACTATGATCATGGCGGCAATGGAAATGCGCCGCATGGGCAAGGCTAGCAAGCCCTTGATCACAGTTCCAAACCACATGCTGTACCAAGTTGGTGCGGAATTCCTTCAGGCCTACCCGAGCGCAAGAATTCTTCTTGCAAGTAAAGATGACCTTGTAGGTGACAAGCGCCGCGTGATGCTCTCACGTATTGCTACAGGTGATTGGGATTGCGTGATCATTACGCATAGTTCATTTGAACGTATTCCCTTGTCGCCTGAGCGGACTGCCGCGCAAATTAATGATCAGATTCAATTGCTTGAAAATGAAAAGTCAACATTGTATGGTGATTCTCGTTCCAATAAGATTGTCAAAGAGTTGGAAAGAGCAAAAACCGGTTTGAAGGCTCGTCTTACGAAGCTATCTGCCCAATCAAAAAAGGATGATGTTTTGTTCTTTGAAGATTTGGGAATTGATATGTTGCAGGTTGACGAAGCTCATCTGTTCAAAAATTTGCACAAAATCACGAAGATGGTAAGGGTGGCCGGTTTGCCTTTATCAAAATCGCAACGAGCATTTGATATGTACGGCAAAGTCGAATATATCAATGATATGCACGATGGTATGTCCGGTGTTGTATTTGCTACCGGAACACATGTTTCCAATTCAATGGCCGAGATGTGGGTTATGCAGAAGTACTTGCAGAATCACACGTTGAAACGTATGAACATGGAGACCTTTGATTCTTGGGCAGCTAACTTCGGAGAGGCAGTTACATCTCTTGAATTGTCACCTGATGGTCAGGGTTATCGTATGCAAACTCGATTTGCACGCTTTGTGAACCTGCCGGAACTTCTGGGTATGTTTAATGAAGTGGCAGATATCCGTACTCGCGAGATGTTGAACCTGCCTACGCCGGATGTTGAACGTATCTCTGTGGTTGTGGAGTCTAATGATGTGCTGAAGTCCGTTGTGGCAAACCTTGTAGAGCGTTACGAGAGGATTCGTAGCGGTGGTGTACGCCCAGAGGACGACAATGCATTGAAGATTACCGGTGATGGCCGCAAGGCCGCATTGGATTTGCGCCTAGTAGGCCGTGAGGCCCCTAAAGGTGTGGCAACAAAGATCACCAGCTGTGCGGATAAGGTTTGGCAAGAGTATTCCTCTTCGACAGACATTCTCGGTACTCAGCTAGTTTTCTGTGACCAAGGAACTCCGACAGGTAGTTCTATTTTCAACGTCTATGACGCGCTGCGTGACCAGTTGGTTGCAAAGGGTATCCCAGACGAAGAAATTGCCTATATCCACAACTACGATACTGATGCTGCGAAGGCTAATCTTTTTAAGGCAGTTCGTGCTGGTGTGATCCGTGTTTTGATTGGCTCTACCCAGATGTGCGGAGTAGGGACCAATGTACAGACCCGAATGGTAGCTATCCATCACCTTGACGCTCCATGGCGTCCTGCTGATTTGGAGCAACGCGACGGCCGCGGTATTCGTCAGGGCAATATGAATCTGAAGATTCGTATCTACACTTACATCACTGAGGGTTCTTTCGATAGTTACATATTCCAGTGCCTTGAAACCAAGGCTCGTTTCATTGCTCAGGTTTCTTCCGGCAAAACTGGGTTGCGTACTGTTGAAGATGTTACGTTGGCCACACTGACCTATGCTGAAGTTAAGGCGTTGGCGTCAGGTAACCCGCTGGTGCTTGAGAAGGCCGGTATTGATGCTGAGCTTGCAAAACTGTCTCTGGTTTACAGCGATTGGAAGCGTTCTCAGTGTGAGTTGAAGTACAGCTTGATTGAGATCCCTCGCCAGATTGAACGTCATGTGGCCCACGTCGTTGCGATGAAGGAAGATTTGTCCGCTTGGGAAGCAGTATCAGGCAAGCCGATCACCTTTAATCTGAATGGCGTTCACTTTGGAGCAGTTGAGGGTGGCAAACAAATTCAGCGAATGACGGCAAACCTGCAGTTTGGTGAGTCTCGACCGGTAGGTACTGTTGCTGGGTTTGTAATCACCGCTGGGCTTGGTCGTGAAAATACCAAGCGCCTTCGGGTGAATGGTAAGCACGCTTACTCAGAAGAAATGGGCAGTAGTGGCAAGTCCGCCGTAGAGGCATTTGTTTCTATGATGGATGGTATTCGCGAACTTATCGTGAGCAAAAATCGCCTAATCGCTCTTTATGAAACACAGTTGAAGGATGTCGAGGCTAACATTGACAGACCATTCGATAAGATGGACCGATTGCAGCATCTGGAACAGCGTCAAGCTGAACTGGACAATGCTCTTGATTTGTCGAAGTCTGATGTTCAGTCGGTTGATGCAGCAAACGACGAAACAGCTGTTTCGGATGTCGAAGCAGCTTAAACAATCCCCCTATGTTGCCTTTTGGCACATAGGGGGTTTTTCTTTTAAATAGTCATTGCAAAGCGACAACAGCGGGATTATTATTTGGGCTCTTGTTAAGCCTTTGCGCTTACCTCTAGCTGCCTCGCAGCATTTACCTTTATCTCCCTCCGGGTTGAGATTCCTCGTTTTGGCGTAATAGCGCCTGTCCCGGTCCTTGTGACCTTGATGTGTCTTTGACACAACCTGCCCTTGTGGCATTCCTCATGACAACTAAGACCTTCGGGCATTGTTATGCGTGATCCTGCGAAATGGACTACCCCTTTCCCTTTTCCGACCCGTCCTTGACAGACCTGGGTTGACGCATTGGGCAGTACCGTTGCTTGGCAACGGTCAGTATTCGGTGACAGGTATCTAACCTTGTTACAACCGGCTTACGCCGGGAATCTTCAGCAATAATGCTGATGCAACCTTCACCCATTGGGGACTATCCCTAGTGGGATAGTCATCTTGTTGGGATTATTTACAGGAGACTATATGAAGGAAAATCGTAAATTAAAATTCCACTTTGGAATTCAAAAAGAGAATGCTAAGTTGATTCTTGGCAGTAGTGGCAGTTTAACTATCCTTGGTGCTATGCTTAAGGGCACATATGGGACATTCTTAATCGCTACGGCGAGTATATTGCTAGTGTTGTTTTTCTGCGCAATGATATTCACGTTCGATTATGAGGCTACATTTAATGGAAAAAATGAACGTCCTTCTAGTGATGGTAAACATCGCTCTAATGGTGATCATTAGTCTACTAGGTATTGATGATAGTAAATCGGAATAGGCGAGTCTTCGGACTCGCCTTTCCTTTTGTGGCAGTGCACACAGTTAATAAAGTATATGGGAATTAGAAAAATTTAACTTTATGTATTGATTTTTTTTTATTCAATCAGTACCATGAAGTCACATTCTTGCCTCTGGCCTGAGCTGACAGTCATCAGCATTTATCTATATCTCCCTTCGGGTTGAGATTCTTTGTTTCGGCGTAATAGCGCCTGTCTCGGTCCCTTGTGACCTCGATGTGTCTATCGACACTACCAGCCCTTGTGGCATTCCTCATAGCAACTAAGACCTCCGGGCATTGTTATGCGTGATCCTGCGTAATGGACTACCTTCTACCCTTTTCCGACCCGTCCTCGACAGACCTGGGTTGATGCATTGGGCAGTACCGTTGCATGGCAACGGTCAGTTGATTTCACTGGGATATGATCCTGGTGCTTTTGTTCACTGCTGTACCTTTCGACCTATAGGGGTGTGTTTCTGGCCCTGAAGGTCAGAGGCCACCCCATTTTTTTTGAGGTCCTCCAAATTTACCAAGTGACTTGATCACGAAAAAGGCTCCCTTATAAGGGAGCTTTTTTTATGCACACTCGCAAATTTGTACTATGTATGGATTTGTAAAGAGCCATCAGAATCAATGACATCAGTCCAATACTAACAGGACCAAAGTATTCAAATTAGGGGTTGCAAACTAAAACAACCTCGGGCAGAATCAAGACTCTTCTTGTGGATTCTTCCACTGGCGATTTGCTTCGCATTTACCCAATTAGGCTTCGGCTTAATCCTCTTCAGCAATGAAGAGTCTGCTTCTCCTTTGACCCCCTGTCTTCTACTAGCTAACGCAAGCACAGCTTGCCGTTATCTTTTGGCATGGACTTCAAATCTTTACATAAATTAACCCGTGTATGGCAATTGTTAGCTCAAGAGTTGACTTGCCTTCCTGATCTTCTGGGGTATTATTCCCCGGCGATTGGATATTAACCTTCCTTATGGAGATTTATAAAATGCGCAATTCCAAAAAAGTAGCATCCGTTATCGCCCTGGCCCTGGTTGCAATTTCCGCTACTGCGGGTGCTACCGAACTGGGTAATTTCGGTGTAGGTGTCAACGTAGGTACTCAAGGCCTGGGTATCGAGGCGACCAAGTCGATTCTGCCTGAAACCCTGAATGCTCGTGTTGGCGTGTATGGTGGTAGCTACAATACCTCCAAGACGACCGACTCGATCAACTACGATTACGGCATCAAGCTGTTCAATGCCGGCGTATTTGCTGACTATTACCCGTTCCATAACAGCTTCCGTCTGTCCGCCGGTATCATCGATAACGGTAACAAGGCCAACGTGAATGCCAATTCCAATGGTTCCGGTAATATCACGGTCAATGGCAACAACTACAGCACCAGTGATCTGACCTCCATCCATGGCGACGTGAAGTACAAGACCATTGCCCCGTACCTGGGCATTGGTGGTGGCAACACTGCTTCCGTAAAGCAGGGGTTCACTTTCACCTGGGATGTTGGCGTGATCTTCACCGGTTCCCCGACCGTTAACCTGTCCGCTAATTGCGGTGCTTCCACTTCGGCTGCAACTTGCTCGGCAATCCAGAGCGATGTTGCTGCTGAACGTACCAAGCTGAACAACGACGTGAGCAGCTACAAGTACTGGCCGGTCATCAAGATCGGTGTCGGTTACGCTTTCTAAGTAACTGGCCTCCGCCGTAAAAAATAGCAACCCTTCGGGGTTGCTTTTTTTTCAAGGAATTGTTATGAATGCTTTTTTAAAGATATTTTCGCTGCTGCTGTATCCTATCGTGATCGTAATGGATGTTCTTGCAGCATTCTGTCTTGGACTTTGTGGCTATGAGTACAAAGTCTCTTACCTAACCGGGGCCCGGGAAGTTATCCTCAGAAAAATACCTGATCCCGATCATCGTGATGATGATTTGAATGAATAAAGCCCGCATATGCGGGCTTTTTCAATTTTAGGGCCAATCAATGGCCGTATTCTTTCTCTGGAGGGTTGCAGTCAACGTAGGGAATGACGCCCAACTTCACGTAACTTTGATTGGCCATCACGGTTTGTGTCAGATAGGCCAATTGCATGTTTTCATCGCTTTCGTATTCAGACGACCAAACGCCTTTTGCTTCTAGCTTGGCTTGATTTGCAGTTAGCCATGTGCGCCTTTTCTTGATCTGTGCAATCTGATCGTCTGTAAGTGATGCTTTGGCAACGTATACCTCCCACCCAACGACCCCGTCATCGGTAGTGCCGGATATTGGTAAAGGCTGTTTGATTTCGTATTGGTATGGCATTCCGGAATCAAAACGCTGTGTAGGAGGGTAGGTTCCTCCTGCAGTGAACTGTGTCCATGCATTACTCATAGAGAAGTAATAAGCAACGTTTTGGCTTTGTGACCCAATGGCCATCCATACTACGCCTAGCCGCCCCTGATCCTCTCCGCTGAGAATGTTAATGTCGATCATTGGTGTTGTGGTAGAGCAGTAAACGTTGTATCCGGTTGTACCGACCGGATCTACCTCAGGGTAGAGTGTGTAGTCTGCCTTTGCTGTAGCGGAACAAATGCCGAATACAATTCCTGCTATAAGAAGTAACTTTTTCATCGGAGCCTCAAATTTTCAATGTCCGTTTTTGTACGGATTGTGGGCGCAACTAGGGCGTTTGGCCGAAATCAGAATTTCACTGATCTGGTGGGTAAGCTGAGGTAAGGCGTCAATAATGACTATGCCGAAGCACACTCGCAACGCTAACAATTCATGCCTGGGTTGTCAAACAACTGTTGCGGTCACAAAGACCTAAGCTTAAAATAATCAAGTTTCCCCCTCTGTAACCATTCGGTTGCATTTACCTGCCCCTGCGGTCTAACACCGTATGGGTGCTAGACCGCTTTATTCTTAGGAGTAAAGTATGTCTATCTCTTCTCAACTAGTCTCCGCAATCCTTAAAAAAATGAGAGCCATTGTGACCGAGAAGGCTCCAAGTGCGCTCTCGTATCCCAAGGCTTTTGATTTCATTCAAGGACAGATGGAGCAGGTGGCTTGCCCCGGGATGATTTTTGCATGGGCAGCAGGTTCCACGATCAATGATGTTATCCCCTTAGGGATTGATCGTGACTCGAACAACCTGATTGATGCATTTCTCAACTGCAGTAGCCATGATGTTTTTCATGTGATCACCATAACTGGCACGGGTGAGAGTAACTTCAGTATCAATCAAGTTACACGAGACCAATACGCAGCATTGAAAATCACGAAGGTGGAATACACAAGCGAACGCACTGGTCTTCACCAACCTTCTGCTCGATCAACCAACTTCTGGTTGCTGAAAGACGGTAACCGTGTGGGTCATATCAATGTTGAAAATCTGGGCCGAAATGGCAAAGGCCACATTGAGCACAACTACACCATAACTCCGGTTTCCGGGATTGGCGAGGTGGACACTTATGCACTCAAGCGCTGGGCATTCCGTACTGCCGAGGTTGACTGCGGCACCTTGTTCTGCGTAGGTGATATTAGCTGGAATCCTGCGGTGAACATTTTAGCCAAAGCTGCTTGAAGCAGGGGGGTATATGCGCATCCTTGCTAATGGTAAGCAACTTCTTACAGGTGATGGTTCTGTTTGTTCTTTGTTCCATCACCTTTCTGGAAGGGGTGATAGTCTTCTTTCAGAAAATCTGGAAGATCTGATTGAGGGATTCAATCAAATATCCTCTTCGCCTGTAAGGGTTGGCGATTTTATTGACCTTGTGAGTGATGAGTCCGGTGTGATTTGCAAGTCATGGGTAGGTTGTTACCAAAACAGCCCGCACCTGGTCTTGTGGAGGAACTATTACGTCCTCACCGATCCATCCAGCAATCCGCCGAAGTGGTCGCATTGCCGTTTGGTGGCCAGCGACCCTCCGACTTCGACATGTGAAGAGTTTTTTTACTTTGCTACTGAGCTTTATGAGATTCACAAGGTTCCGGCTAGTAAGGTCGATCATCTCGTTCGCAATACACCTGCATTTCATTAACCCTTTAGGCCATTCCATTCGGAGTAGCTTTAATTTGGAGATTACCCATGAACAACCAACACCAATTTGCGATTTTTGATCCGGTGCAGAATATCTACTGGAGTAATCGTTACGGTTGGGTTTCCGAGGCCTGCGCAGACAAGTACACCTGGGAACAGACGAAGCATTTCTCGCTGTCAACCGTTGGTGTCCCGATGGCTATGTGGGTTCCAGTCCAGTTGGCTCGTAAGGCAGCCCAGATGGACTACCTTGTTCAAGTCCTGCTTAAGGCAAATGCTGAAGGTCGAATTGACAGCGCAGTGTTTGCAGAAGGTATATCCGATGCATTCGACGGTGCTCTCCAAGACTATCTGAAAGGGCTTTCTGACGAAGCTGTCGATGACCTCGCACACTCTGTAGGTGCCTGCATTATCAGGGGTGACGATGGCGAATTCACCACCAAATACCCGGATGCTCAAACCCGTGCCAAGGTTGAAATACTACCTGGTGCTACTGATGGTCAAATCCTCCGCTGTAATTTGTCATCACGCATCGGTTCTCCCAATGTAGAAGCACCAAATAAGTGCTGGGAATGGCTGGCGTTAAATGCATTTTCTGCGCGCATGATGATATTTTCCTCGAAAGTTCGCACTGAATATGTGCTGAAGCCTGGAGATTTATCGAGCAAGGAATATGAATGTATGCCTGAAGAATTGCGCGCAGACATGAATACCGCTTGTAATGGTACGTATGTCTACGTGATCTTCAGTTAAGTATTACCAATCCGCCTCTAGGCTAACCCAAACCCTCACTGCGAAAGCGGTGGAGGGTTTTCTTTTGGAAATCATCATGGCTCAACAGACCACCAAAAAAGCAGTTATTACCCTGCACGGGATCCGTACCCGGGGAGAGTGGCAGAAGCGCCTTGTGCCTTTGCTGGCGATGAATGACTTCATACCCGTGCCGCTGGACTATGGCTACTTCTCGGTTTTTCACCTTCTTACGCCTTCTGCGCGAGATGCGAAGTTGCGTTGGTTGCGGGCAGAGATTGATCGGGTTCGTCTCGAAACAGGTGATAGTAAGCCGTCGATCATTGCTCACAGTTTTGGTTCTTACCTTGTCGGAAAGTTGATTCGGGACTTCCCGGGGCAGTATTTCGACAAGGTTATCCTGGCAGGCAGCATTCTTCCTGAAAGCTTCCCTTGGACAAAGATCCTCAACTCGGGGCGCGTTCAATGGGTGCTGAATGAGTATGGTGCTCTGGATATCTGGCCGCGTATCTGTGCCAAAGTAGTAAGCGATGCTGGTATGGCGGGGACTGTTGGCTTTACTGACAAGTCGCCCTACTTGCAGCAGCATTCCTACGCTGGTTTCAAGCACAGTGACTACATGGATGATGGGCATTCGCAACGTATGTGGTTACCAATCCTTCAGCAGTCGCGCCGGCCGTTCATTGAGTGGTTGAATGAACGCATGACAAGCATTGCGCAAGTTCTTCGTATCGGATCGAAACAGATCAATTCGATGGTCATGTTGCGTGATTGTTTCGGGCAGCTGACCTATGACCGTGGCTTGTCCAGCAGGGTCATTGATGAGCGCTTTACCATCGACCTTAACCGCCACTACGACGATGACTCCCCTCAGGGGGCAGCCGTGTTGTGTGCCACCAAGGGCGAGTTTTTCCAGCTGACGACAGATGCAACGCCTTTTGATAGCTCGGTTATTCCGCTGAGTTCATCTACAAAGCATCTGTTGCTGATCCCCTTGTATACCAATTCAACGGATATTGGTGGTGTCTTGGCATTGTCGCTGATCGATGGCGCATTACCTTTGCTCGATGCTGAAGTAGAGCAGGTTGCAAATCAGTTGGCCAAGAGTACACTTTCACTGTGAATTGTTAGGGAGAGTGTCATGATCAGGAAACGCGTTATTTCCAAACCATCTGATAGTAATTGCTACTGCTCAGAATGCGATCACCTTTCGATTAAAGTCGAGAAGGGATTTGGCCGTGCAATCATAAGGCGAGTTCGTCCTTTCCAACCCTTGGAGGGTAATGACGAACAACTGGTTGAAAGCAAAGCTCAAGAGAAGTGATTCAATAAAAGCCCCCGAAAGGGGGCTTTTTCTTGCTGATATTATTCTGATCTGCTAATTTGAAATCCTTCTCTACCGCATCTTCATGATGCACTTATCTGTTTTAATTCTGCACGTTCGTGCAAATCTTCATGACCCTTCTCAACAGTGGTATCAGCCCTGTGTGAATTTAATCCGAACTATCCGGAGGAATACCCATGCCTGTCTTTTTCAATAAGCGCTTGCGCAATCTTTGCTTGCATATCCAGAATGCAAGCACACTTTCTGACAGCCAACTGGTGTCGGAACTCTACACGCTTACACCTGTTCAATACCTTCGTCGCTTGGCCATCATGTGTGTCCTAGTGGCACGTTTGTATCGCATCCCCAATGCTTTGGGGTATGTATACCGAGTAAAGCGGAAGATGGTTCAAGACGCTTTGCAATTTGCTGACTGGCGTAATGTCTCTGTAGTTGTTTTGCCTGATGGTTACAACGGCCACTCTGCAAAATTTTACGCACGTCCCATCAGTTCGACTGGATCTGGTGAGGTTAAGTTGGCATGTGCCGAAGTTGGCCGTCATTACCTAACAGCCTGGAAGCATGCTTCAGAACTGGCGACCCTGTGAAACCAACTGCGAGCGAATTGCAATCGTAGCTACTGTGATACGCGAGATCGCAGACCATTGAAACCCGTTTGCATTCAATGCGGCGATTGTGACCGCTCGTGCCGTCGTGGCGCGGTGTGGATTTGCTGTTGTTGTTGATGAAGTCTGCAAGTTGGCCGAATGGTCAACGCAATTCACCTCTCTGATCACCGAGACTGTCATCCTGATCGAGTCTGGATCACTCCTTGCTTTAGACCAGATGGAGACAGGTGTGGATCTGTTTAGAGTGGGTGGCGAAAGTGCTCAGAAGGCTGTAGATGCCCTTATAGGGATTAAGGCCGATGCTGGTGATGTAGGTGAGGCAGTAACCGGCATTTCGACTGCGCAGATATCGCGGGGCGGGGCACCAAGAGAAATGGACCGTAACGTTGATAGCATCGCTTAACAGGCCGATAGCAACTTCAACATGATGCAGCAAGCCAATAATGCCGCTCAGAATCTTGTCGGATTAGCTTCAAAACTTCGACAGTCAACTCCACGATTTACCCTATACAAAAGGCCCGAAAGGGCCTTTTTTTATTTCAGGGTGGAGACGATTCGTACTATGAGTTGCTTCTGTTGTGTAACCTCCCCCGTGGGCTTGTCAATGCGGAACAGCTTACTCAGATCGACGTATGTGGAGTGAGCGCCGGCTTGTGCTACTGCGTGTTGGCGTTGAGGTTTATTCATCAACAATCCCCTGGTGTTGTTTGAGAGAGTATCGCCTTAAGGTTTGTAGAATTTGCTTGAACTACATGTGGAATTGTTTATTTTTGTTGTGCGCGTCAACCATCATGAAGAAGCGACGATGTGCAAAGTTATGTAATGATTGCTCAATAAGCTCAACAAATGGCATGCCTTGAATCTGCGGTTGCTAATATCGCTCCATGGAAAAAGACATCAACAGTATTCGACAAGCCAACCTCATCCTTGTAACCACTGGCCGTGGGGCAAGTGCCACTCTTGCCAAGAATGTTGGAGTAGAAGCCACCTACATCAGCAACTGGAAGAAGGGCAAGAGTGTGATGTCTGAGGGGATTGCCAGAAAGATTGAAACTGCCTGTGGCCTGCCTTTTGGCTGGATGGACTCAGAACACTCCGAACCCGCCCTGGTGTCAGCGATGAGTCTGAGTACTGACGACATTGCTGATTTGAAATCAACGTTCCCCGCAATAATTCAATCCCTGGCACGCCTCAAGCCTAGTGACATCGAAATCTTTATCGATGACCTCCGCACGGCTAACGCGGCGATTTACTCGACAACCTAGTCCTTGGCCTGGCCTTGACTTCATCAATCATGACATACGTAGACTTGCAGATAGGCCGCGATAGTTATCCGCTTTCAGTGCCCGGCATACAGCCTCTATGCGTGGGTGCTTGTATGGCTCGGTCACTGTGCTGCACGTCATTGAGCTGACTAACTTCAGGTGACTTCTCAGCCAGTTCGCATCAGCGTTGATTACCGCATCAGGGTTCTTGAGCCTGAGGGCGGTGATTCGCCTTTTCTGATCTTCATCCCGCTGAACTCTCCCCAGAATGTGGGAGGTATGGTGCGTGATAGCAGCGCAATCGTTGGCACTCATCGCTGACCGATTGCTGGGTATGCCGGCCACAAACTGATTAGTACCCAGAATCGAAATAACAGCTTCCAGCATATCCTGCGGTCGTAGACATCCCAACTGGAGCGGCACAATCACATTCACCCCGGCGGTAATCAATCCGAGCAGTGCTTCACGATGCTCTCGCAGCAATATCAATGTGCCCATCTGATTGCCGATCACGTCAGGGGAGACCACGTACAGGTTATTGGTGGCGTCCGTCAGGGCTGCAATATCGTTGTACTTCTGTATGATCTTTTTCCACACAGGAGGAACACCTGTGCGCATTGCATTGAAAGCCCCAGAATCGATGAAGACGACACCTCCTGCGTTGAGATACTTGGGTACAGATAGGATGGAGTGCAAGGTTGTCAGGTGGCTTGCTACCACCCCTACAGGCACTTTGGCTCGCATCGCCCCGAGCAAGTCAGAGTTGGCAGACATTCCCGAGGCGAATGCGTAGTTCAGATGTGTACTGCTCGTCATGATGTCTGTCCCCCTGTTGATAGGGAGACCATACGAAATGTCTTCAGAGATGCAAGTTAGTGGCCCTGGCCATGGTGCAGATCGAGCACCTTGCTCCTGGTGCCATTGCCCTGCGAATGGTGCATGAGCCTGATGGGACAGGGGCGTGCTGATTCGTCGGCCGGGAGCCGGATACGTCGTCCTTCAAGATCAGCGTACTGGGAAGATTTGAGTTCATCAGCGATGCGAACCCGGTATGAGTTGTGGTCTATGAACAGCAGGCCAGAGTCGAATAACTTGTGGATGTCAGCTCTCAAGCACAGCCCATTGTCTGCTCTGTCCGACCTCTTGCCTGTATGTGGAATGATGTGTGCTGCCTCAACAGCTTGTGGCACATTGCACCCGGTGACTGCACATGTCGAATCGTAATTTCTCAAGATCTGTTCGCGGAACTCGGCGTCCCTTTTACGAACCGCAGCCCAGTATCTTGCCTCATCCTCATCAGACCTGAAGCAGGGCTCTTGTTGCGTTGAATACCATGACTGATAGCTTGGTTTGGATGCTAAGTGATCAATCAATGCCTGGATGTCGCTGTCGCTTGGATAGCACCTGCAATACCCTGGTAGGCTTTTTATTCCATGAATATTCTGGATGCCATTAGAAATAGCATCCTCGTGACGAAGTACGTAATGCAACCAGTGGACGCCAATCTCGACTCGATGATCAATGTCAGTGACGTAGACATTGTCGATCTCATCGTAATTCCATGCTCCAGTGAGCAGGCCTATACCTAGAAGCCCGAACCCTGAACTCTGGGCAAACATCAGCGTTCCCTTCGGTAACTTTCTAAAGAACCCTTCACTCACGCCTTCTTGGTGCCCTTGCCCACGATCAGGTTTTCCTGCAGCAAGATGCTCCTCTGTCACCCGGTCACCACGGGTAATCATTCCACGAGAAATATTCTCCTGCCACCACGCATCTCTACGTCCGATATCCTTCCGGAATGTGCCGTACCCAATCCCCATCGCTACAACAATTTGTTGATCCACGTTTTATCTCCACATACCGAGCGCATATTCTAGCCAACAAAAAACCCGCGATGCCAGAAGCAACGCGGGTTTGTGGGTCGGATTTCAGTCCTCGGTAAACCAGCACCAGCCAAAAGAGCCGATGTCGTAAACCTTTACGGATACGCCATCAATTTCGGTGGTGCGAGACGGGTAATACTGCGGGCCATCTTCATGCGGCGATGAATAGACGAACTGATCATTCACTTCGTCGAAGGTTAATTCCTGCATGTGCTTGGTCAGCTCGATGCCGACTTCATGGGTAAATGCCGGGGTGGCAGCGCCATTCCATGTAGCACCGGTGGTGAAAGCTTCCAGCCATACATCGGCCGGCAGGTTGTCGAGAGAAACGCGAATCTTCTTTACTTGAGTCATGGTGAAAGCCTCATGCATTCATGCTTTGCGGCATGATCGTTACCCGGTAACGGAAAGTAGGACCCTGTCGGACCCACTGAATTGATGTGACTGATCAAGCCCACGGCTGAACCGGAGGTTGATCACCGTACTGTTCCTGGAACGCCTTCAGCGCCAGGACGCAGTCCTGGGGCGAGGGAGTCAGCCCGCTGGAGAAGTAGCCTTGGCCACGATCAGCGTAACCGGCGTTGGCACGATGAATGATCTGCAGGTCCCCGACGTACGAAATCAGAGCCACAGCCACATCATGGTCGCTAGGGTTCTTGATCTCAGCCTCGGTGCGCAGATGAGCACCACCCGGGACGGGCGTGTTCAGTGCCTTCCACTTTGCCTGCACAATCTCAGTTGCGATCAGCGATTTCAAAGCACCGGCCTGGTATTCCATGGAGAACGGAGTGCCAAAGCCATGATGAGCAACCTTCAGAATTTCAGTATCGCCATGGGAATTGGTGTGTGTAACGGTGAAGCGAACATGCTCGCCACCAATAACCTCACCTTGGTGAATGCCATGAAAACGGTAGCCGGCGTCGAGAAAGCGCTTGTAGTCGTTGATCGATCCAGCGACAACTTGGTTGAGATTGAAAGTCATAGAATTTCCTTGTGAATAGCCGAATTTTCCCGAGAGCGTGAGCTGAGGGATTATTGGCAATGGGTTATTGTGCGGAATGCACTTGGTACAGACTAGGTCTGTGAAGTAAATGCACCGAGAGGTGCTGAGGTGCCGATTGGCGGTAGAAGCAACAGATTAACCTGATTGAGTATTTTCAACAAGGCCAGTGCCAAACACCCATTCATTTCAAATGCTATTGCGAAGAGACACGACCAGAAATACAATGACAGTTCTTCTGTAGTTCGTGACCTCCCGGTCGCATTTACCCATCCCTTGCGGACTCTTCCGCATTCGGGAGATTCGCATTTCTGGAGTCTCCCATGACTGAACCCCAAATTATCCATCTGACTTCTACTGGCCTTTTTGCTGGTCGTCGCTTGTGTGACTCTGAGCGCGATGATGGCCAACGGAATGTGCATTACGCGCATGCTCCCGTTGAAAATGCGGACTTTCGTGCGAAGTGCTGCCCGGAATGTCTGAAGTTCGTAGCCAATGAGGCATATGAGGATGGTGAGGAAATGCCTGACTGGGTCGTTGCTCTCCGTGCTAAAGCAGTCGCATCAGCCGCTTAACTTTTATTTCTTTTAAATTACCCATTGGGGCCATTCACCCCATTGGGGGAGTGGCCTCCATATTGCGTATGGAGATCATCATGAGTTCTATTCTTTCTTTCCCTGATCGTGGTCCGTGGGGCAACAACAAATGGCGGGGCAACTGCTCTGGTCATATCTACAAAGAGCTGTTTACCTACCTGGAGCCGAGTTTTTTTGTCGATCCGATGGTGGGTGGCGGTACTTCGGTTGAAGTTGCCAAAGAGATGGGAATTGAGGCAGTAGGCCTTGATCTCCATTCCGGCTTTGACTGCCTGAATGACTCCATCTTGGAGCGTGTAGGCCGTCCTGCTGACCTGGTTTTCTCTCATCCGCCCTATGGCGAAATGATTATTTATAGTGGAAATCAATGGGGCGAAGCTCACCCGAGTGACCTGTCCCGTGCTACCGATGACGAAGACTTTCACCAGAAGATGCAGCTGGTGTTGTTGAACCAACGTGAGGCGACCATGGGTAATGGTTACTACGGTTGCTTGATCGGGGACTATCGCCGTAAAGGACGGTATACCTCTTATCAGGCCGAGATCATTGCGCGTATGCCAGCTTCCGAGCTGGCTGGTGTGATTATCAAAGGGCAGCACAACTGCATGTCTGACTTTAAGCGTTACGGCAAGATGACCCTGCCGCTTATTACCCATGAGTACATCATCCTGTTCAAGAAGGCAGCGGCAACTTCCATTCTGACCACCCTGGCGGTGATCGCAAATGAAGCCCAAAACCGTCTGACCGGAACCTGGAAAAACGTGGTTCGCCATGCGCTGATCGAGTTGGGTGGCAAGGCTGCACTCACCGAGATTTATGCGCGGGTGTCTGCGAAGGCACCTGATAAGCTTGCCGCTAACGAAAATTGGCAGGCGAAGGTACGCCAGACCCTGAATCAGGATCAACGTAACTTCCGTTCTAATCAACGTGGTGAGTGGGCACTAGCCGCCTAACCATTAGTATTTTCAACCCCTGACGGGCTCCCCCGTTGGGGGAGTCCTTTCTCGCAGAAATGGACAATTAAATGAAGTTGCTTCTCGAAAAACACCGCTTCGCTCCAGAGATGAACAAGGTTTTCGTTCTTCGCCCCAACGGCGATACCGTGTTGCTTGCGACCTCATCTGGGACTGTGGGGCTGGGTGCTTTCACCTCTCTTCGCGAGTTTCGTAAACGCCGTGGCAAAACGGTCCCGAGAATCATGGCCTGGATTGAAAGCCACTACCCGAATGAAAGTCAAAAGTGGCTTGAATGTACTGAGTCTGGATGGGTGAGTGCCCGTTCAGAAGCACTCCGCTTTACAAGGGAGATGAAAGCCCGTCTCGCTCCTGGCGGTACGGTTACTGTTCGGACGAAGTTGGTCTACATCTCACAACCTTCTGCATAACAAAACCATGACACGCCGGCACAAGCCGGCGTTGTCATTTCGAGGTACACGCCATGACTCACCATGTTTCCTTTACCTCTGCCGATGCTGAAACCCTGAAGGCTCTCATGTCGGACGGCAATGCTGTTCTTCATCCTGATGCAAAGAAGGATCTCAGCCTGCAACGCCACAACCTGATGATTGGTGCCATGGGCGCACGATTTGTTCACCACTGGACGTATGCCGAATACGAAGGCTTCCTGGTCGCACAGCGCCGACCATCTCACACCTGGGATGATCAGCAGTCCTATCGCCGCGCAGAAGTGGCTAAGCGGTTATCCAAGGGGGAATTTGTACCTGCTGATGTACTGGCTGAAGACCTTGATTACTTCGTAAGCGAAGCTCAACGCCTGGTTATGGCCGAGCGCAGTGCTACCCGCTGGGTTCATGATTGCCACGCACTGCAACCGCAGTTCGAGCGTGATATGGGCTACCTGAAATCCTACGATCAGTTCTATGCTGCGCTTGATACGATCTTGAGCGCAGCGCTGAACCGGTCAATAGATTTGATTCGTACCCCTGTCACCTTCGGGGATTGGGAAGTAAGTCTGGGGGTTGATCCCGGTCGCCGTCCTCAAAATGGATATTTCGGATCGCATGGCGGTCGTGATCCTGCCCTGGTAGTGACGGGGCAGCATCATTCGGCACTGGGCATCGCAAGTCTCCGTATTACTCTGGAGGAGCGTGATGACCGTCTGGTCAAACTCGTGAAAAAGGCCCAAGTCGATGTAGAGCATGTATGGGCACTATTCGGAGTGGATTGGGCACCACCTCGCAAAGCCATCGCCTGCGTAACCAACCGTCTAGCAGCCTAAGACTACACATACCCAAACCCGCTTCGGCGGGTTTTTTCTTTTTCAGCTTTCGTTTTTCATTAATGCAGATGGCTCTATCTTAAACTGAACAATGAGTAATGATGTTCTTAATTTAATTTTACATAAATAATAGCTAATTCATTGGGTCAAATATGATGTAACTACCTATTTACGTGCTTGCCATTTTTTTGGCTTGGAATACTATGGCAGCAAATAAATGAGGTGTTGTAATGGATACATCAAAAGTAATGCTGGATGGATTGGATCAGGTATTAAAAAACCGAGCAACCTCGTTGATATTTTCGCATGGCCCTATGACGCACGGCGAAGTTGTAGAGGACCTAGCCCGATTTATCCCTGATGGTGTCGAGAATAAGTTGCAATTGATCAAAGATGCGCTGAATG
Organism: Aquitalea sp. FG25; assembly: GCF_057809375.1. Classification (NCBI taxonomy): domain Bacteria; kingdom Pseudomonadati; phylum Pseudomonadota; class Betaproteobacteria; order Neisseriales; family Chromobacteriaceae; genus Aquitalea; species Aquitalea sp. FG25. The sequence continues at coordinate 96,866 of NZ_JBMDJV010000012.1, read as the reverse complement.
TGCTTATTGATTCTAAGCTGCTAACTATTACGCTAACTGCCGGCAGTGTTGAGAGGAAAGTATATTTTCAACCACCCCCGCAAAAGGATAATCGCCTAACCACTGCAGGTGGTTGGATAGTCGGCCATCCACCTCAAGGAAGCAGAGTGGCATGGTTGCGCTTAGTACCTTGTCTTCTCAATACCCTCGGGGAGGAGGGAGAGGAGGCAATAGCGGAAAGTGTATTGGGCGTAATGAATTCTGATGGCGAGTGGTGTGTTGCTTCCGATTGGAATGGCGGTCAACCCGGTGACGCCATCACCAACACAATCAGCCATTACCGGTCCTACGCAATACCGGATCCGAAAATTTAAACAATCCGAGCAGAGCCAACATGAAAATCAATCATCCCATCGTGGATCTGGAAATTCCCTTCCGGGATGGCATCATCGTCACCCGAACAGATGCCAAGGGAGCCATCGTCTACGCTAATGACCGCTTCTGTGAAATGAGCGGTTTCACTCGCGAAGAACTGGTAGGAAAAAATCATAATGTTGTTCGTCATCCTGACATGCCGCCAGAGGCGTTTAAGGACCTATGGGACACTGTCAAAAGAGACCGCCCATGGCAAGGGATCGTCAAAAACCGTGCAAAGGATGGCCGGTTCTACTGGGTAAACGCGTTTGTTGTCCCGGTTAAAAAAAACGGCCAAACGACTGGCTACATGTCAGTTCGTCGTCCTCCGAGCCAGTCGATGATTTCCGCAGCAGACGCGCTTTACCGCTCTGCAAAAAATGGTGGAAAGATTCCGGCTACAAAGCAACCATCTCGCCGCAATCCCATCATGGATGTATTGGGAATTGGTGGGATCATCATTCCATCGATCGTCGCAGGGTATCTGTCTGGCTCTTGGGTAGGTGGCTTGTGCGGGGTTGTGGCCGCATCTTTCGCAATTGCACAGTTGGTTGCCAGTAAGAGCCGAGAAGCAAACTACGAACGACTTCGCAAGGTATGTATGTCCATTGCAGAAGGTAATCTGCAAAACAAGTTGGACATCGGTCAGCCTGGCCTTATCGGAGAGTGGGAAGAGTCCCTTGCTTACATGCAGATCCATCTTGCCGTTATGGTCGAGGACATCCAATACACAGCCCGCGTTCTTGCAGAAAGTTCTGCCGGCGTTGTGGGCAACCTGAGTGTCATTTACGACAAAATGGAGACCGGGAGTGAGCACATTGCTGCCATGAGCGCAGCTATCGAGCAACTTTCCGCTGCTATTGAAATGGTGGCTCAGAATGCCAACCGGACCAGTACCTGTTCTGCTCAGGCCCATCAGGACATCATTAAGTGTGAGACCGACGTTGTTTCGAACAGAAAAAATGTTCAAGCCGCCAGTGAGTCAGTGCAACACGCACAAGGAACCGTAAGCGAGTTGTCCAGTGCCATTGATGCAATTACCAATGTCACAAATACAATCCGTGATATCGCCGATCAGACCAATCTACTGGCTTTGAATGCGGCAATCGAAGCTGCTCGGGCAGGGGAGACCGGCCGAGGCTTTGCTGTAGTCGCTGATGAGGTAAGGAAGCTAGCAGAACGTACCAGCTCCAGCACAGACCAAATTAACTCCCTCGTGGCAAACGTCCACAATGCGGCCGTTGCCGCAATCGATACAATGACCACTATTGCCAAGGCAACGCAGGATGGCCTGGCCGCGCAGGAAAATACTGCTGGCAAGCTCATAGCTGTGCGTAAATCCACAGTCGAAGTGGATGACATGATGCGCGAGGTGGCAACGTCCAACGTCCAGCAATCGCAGGCCACATCGGAACTCGCGCTTAAAATGGCCGAAGTTAGCAATCAAGTCTCTCATACGCATGATGAGTTAAGTGACGCTGTTCAGGGCATCAAGCAACTTCAAGCACGGTCCAAAGAGCTAAGCACGCACGCCGAACATTTCATCATTTGATCGGCAAATTCAAAGGCCTCGTTCGCGGGGCATTTTTCATTGCTGGGGTATCAAAACAAGAATAGAATTGGATAGTTTCCTCCTTGCTGCTTTTCAGTAGCACTTACCACCCATGCGGGGCTTGTCCCTGCCGGGCTTGCTTCGTCCTTTTGGAGCAAGTCATGTCTGTTACCAAATTTATTACCCCGCAGTCCGAACCGTACTACAAAGAAATGATCTTGGCTGGCGTTCTTAAAGCCAAGATTGATATTCTCAATAAGTCAATTGCGATATATGAAGAGCTTGCCCCTTTTTGCACTGAGGCTAAGAGTCTTCTCGATGACCGCTACGTTGATCTCTATGTACTGTCACAGAACCTAGAAGTTCTTGAAAGCGAAGACGAAACCGACCCTGTATTTGGTTCGGATGAAGAATGGAATGCACTTTCATCTGAAGAGCAATCTTCACAATGGGATACTTTCCACAATCTTTGTGCTCAGGGGGTTGCTGACGACATGTACTTCTATGGCGTAATGATGTCCAAGCATTTGGTCGATTATGTCGGACACTGATCTCAATGTCGTCTTTCCTGACCCATTAACAATTCCTTGTTAATGGGTTTTCGAAATACCTGAAATCACTCGTTACCCCTCGCTGCTTTCGAGTAGCAACTACCACCCACGCGGGGCTTGTCCCTGTAGGGCTTGCTTCGTACCTTTTGGAGCAAGTCATGTCTGTTACTAGTGAATTCACCCCGCAGTATGAGCCAGATCTTTTTGTCGGTCGCGGTGATGAAATCGTCAATATCTGGATTGAAGCTCGCAAAATGTATGCGCGAGGTCAGCTCAATCAAAAGACCTATCGCAAGCATGTTGCTTACAAGCTGATCGCTCTTGCAGATTGGTATTCCTCTTTCCAGTGGTACTGCAACGAGAACGGCCACTTTCCGTCCCGTACAACCTACGATTGGTGGCAGGCCCGTAATTGGAACCTAGTGTTCGATTGCTTGCCGAGTCACGAGCACGCCGAGCTGGTGTGGATGCCTGGCCTTGAGGATCTTGACCTCGACGATGCTATGTATGATTTGGGTCTAAAAACCCAAAGCCTCAAATCCAATTACCTTGAGGATGTCCTTCCTGGTAAATGGATTTCCAATCTTCTGATGCTCGCAAACCTTGACTCGGAAATCCTCTTCACTGAGGCTCCGAAACTTCGTGCCGACGAAGGTGAGACGTTTACATCTCGCTTCCGCAATGCGGGCTTCGTCTTCAAAGCAAACGAATTGGCACCGCCAGTAATGAATGCTGAAGAAGTCATTACCATCATCGAGAACGGCTACTATCACGCCATTGCTTGCAGTCATATTCATGTGAATGTTCGTGCGCTGATGAATGTTTTACCCACCGACCCTCTCGTCATGCAGACAGATCGTAATGGTGAGGTACACATTGGCTTGCACTGCCATATGTATGGTGCAGGCCATATGGAAACGGCAGCAGGACGTATTGTGGTCCCCGCTGGCGACTTCTCTTTCGTTGGTGCGAGCCGATGGAAGTATGGAATCGGCAAGGGCTATGATCTGGCACTTAGCTATTTCTACGCTTCCAACATCAAAGCTGCTGCTTAAAGCCATTTCTTAAATTTATACCCACTGGGGCGACTGTCCCCATTGGGGGTGGCGCTCCCCCTTCATTTGGAGTGAATCATGTTTGCCACCACTAAAGCACTTCCGCTGAATGCCCGCACATCCAGTTCCGTTTCGTTTGCTGCCTATGTGAAAGCCAAGAAATTGTTGGCTCAAGTAAAGGCAGTAAGTGACCCGTGCTCTGATGTGTTCTTGAGCGCAGTCGAATCGATTCGTAAGACTTCCTTTGGTAATGAGGTTGCTTTGTTTGAAAAGATGCTGACGGCTGGCCGTGACTTCCTCTTTGAGGAGGAGCGGGAAGGGCGTTACTACCTGGTTTACGACGATGTTCTCCGTGACATCATCGAGCCTGTTCTTCACGTCGAAATATCGGGTTGTGCTGAACTCCCCGATGGCTCGTCCGATATGAACAACCAGCATCCGGATTTCTTTACGGTGTATGTCCACTGCGAGACTTCCATGAGCATTGCGATTGCTGACTTCGATACCTATGACCAAGCGAACAGCTTCGCCAATAAGTGCTGCATGAAGCATCGCGTTGGTCTGGTAGACCGCTACGCAGATGTCCACCGCGCAGTTCATTAACCCTGCCGATTTGGCCTTAGTCAACAAAGAGAGATAGGAATGTCACTCGTCATCGACATTGTTCAAGTCCTGCTGGATTTCTTCCTGAAATAACAGGGTAGATTTACCTTCACATCAATCATGCCACCCTATGGGTGGCATGTTCCATCCAAGGATTAAGTCATGGCTCATATTTACCGTTTCAGCGAAGTAGAAACTGAATACCTGCTTGCCCTGGTCGCTGCTGATCGCGAGAAAAATGGCAGTTCTGATATTTCCCGGGGAGTAGCTACTACCTTGAAACGCCAGAAGCCTGGTTTCATGGCGAAGCCGGTGGAAAGCAATGAGGTAGACAACAATCAGGATTTGGAATGCCCTGAGGATCTTCTTCAGCGTATCCGTCCCCTGAGCGGTTCGCGGTTGCCCGTGGAGTGGTCAGATACCGTCAAGTTGTGTGTGCGTCCTTACTACCGTATCACGGCAAGCGTTTACAACGCAGCCCGAGCGATAACCGAACTGGATAGCGACATCTTTTTGCTTGATGGAAAGACTCCGGTGATCTTCAGTCAGTCGGGAGATCACTTCCATATGATCCCCCTGCGCGATAACTACCACGTCGATCTTTGAGTGAGGTTTCGATGGAAGCCAATCTTCCAAAAGTGGGACGTTACTGTCTCCACGTCACCCCAGCGGATCGAATCGAACTGATTCTGCGTGAGGGGTTGATTCCTCAAGTTGGAGAGAACTCGAAACAGATCGAGACCTCGCCGGCAGTCTTCATGTTCCCCACATGGGACGACATGGAGGACGCCACATGGCTATTCGATGACTGGCCTCACGAAAGTGAGCCAGCGTTGTTGGCTGTGAATGTGGTTGGACTGGACCTGGAGAGTGATGTGGCTTACGAAGTGAAGTGTACTTCGCACATCATGCCGGCGCGAATAGCAGTCCTCGCCGAGTCCGAACATGGATGGGACAGGGTCCGTGCTGTATTTGAAACCTCCCTTGCCGGGAAATAGCCGTTTAACCCAGTCTATTCCTATCCTAAATGGGAAGGTTGGACTTTTCTGGAGAATAACCATGATTCAACTACCGAACGATGTCGTATCCAAAGGCTACAAGAAGACCGGCGTATTTGAATTTGAGCAGGTTTTCAGTAGCGCGAGTGCCGGGTATGTAGGAACGGACAAAGAGTTCGTTCAGGCTGGCCATGCGTATGAGTATCGTCAGATCAGTGCGCACTCCCGCGTTGTTATCGGGGGCGTGCAATGAACAAGCAACCCAAGTTTGAGCGCAGTTCAAGCACTGGCAGGCCTGTTTGCAGTGTATGCCGACGTGGATATGGTAGTGAGCGTGACTGGCTGTGTTCCGATTGCCGAAAGCAACTTCAAAAGAAGGGGGGGGGCTCTTACAAGACCTACCTGGCATTGTGGAGTCGTCATACCTTGTCGAGCGGGAGGATCGTTCGCTCGAATGGCCAAATAGTGAATGATGTCATCGAGGGGCAGCGCGTCATTGCGCGTGTATACCGCGGCAATTACTTGCCTGTGGAGGTGTGCAAGAGCGTTCCTGCTGGTTCACCACTGTTGATTGGGCAGACTAACCCGGCTGAGAAGCACTGGGAAGTTCGTCATCTTCTACCTGAACTAAAGGGACAGGTCGTTGTGTGGCCAGCTAAGTATCTTTTTAACAATCAATGGCATGCAGAAAAATACGATGCCGATTTGATTAAGGCTTCAGAAGCTGCCTAATTTCATCACCCAACCCCTTGCCTATGGCAAGGGGTTTTTTATTTGTAGAAAATATTTGAACGGTGATATTCTGAAATTTCTTCATGCCTTATGGCATAGCGCTCCCGCGCATTTACCCTGACCATTACGGTCTGTCTGATTTATCTATCGTTGTGTCTAAGGATTTTCCTATGTTTTTTGTTTCTCAAGGCACCGATGCCTGGAAGCTCATATGGGCCAAACTAGCTGAACTCCCAATCAACGCGCACATCGAAGAACCTCATGTGGCATTGAACAATGAGAGTGGCGAAGCTTGGCAATACATGGGCTCTGACGAAGAAGGTCATTGTTTCCGTCACCGTGACCACCCGGCCACAGGTAAGAGGGAGACATGTCGTATCCCACTGGAAGACACCAACTAGGCCAGCTTCATACCTGGCTTAATCTAAATTCAACCGCGAAGGCGAGTCTACTGCTCCCTTCCGGGGGCAGGCTCACTTCTTTCAAGGAGAAGTACATGAATGCCCAAACCGCTAACCAGAAGAAGTATGCTTTGACCAACATTGCCTTCAGCGTCGGCGAACTCAATCGCGATGACCTGGGGGAAATCGCAGCAGACTTAGGTGTGGAATATAACAAGCACACTCCGTCAGACGAACTTCGTGCTGATGTGCTTGAGGCTCTGGAAGTTCAAGGCCTTCCTCACATCAAGGTTCAATACAGCAATAGCTTCTGGGGTGAAGGTGAACCCGATCCCGAATCCGTTCTCACCACGTTCATTGAACAGGGCGTAGTGGATGCGTTTGATGGGGATATCGAGCTTGCCTTTATCGATCGAACCAAGCTTGACGCTATACACATCATCGATTGCAAGCCGGACCAATTCTTTGCTGCCAATAGCTCCGAATTCGTTGGCTTGAAACTTCTCGAAGTCGATCAATCATCTCTGTAATTTGCAGGCTACTGATCATTCAGTGCCTGTTTGCAATTCCTCATTCACCTGCCCACTGGGTCTGCCCAGACGGGCACCCATGGGCTTCAGGTCACCTGGAGAATCCATGCCCTATCCGACCCATCAAGAAATTGAAGTGCTATATGCAAACCGAGATGTCGCCATCGCCCAGCTGGCCCAAAAGCCCAGTATTGATGTAGCCGATGTGTCGGGCGTGGATCGTCTCGGTCTTTGCCGAATTGCAAACGAACTCTGGCAGAAGTGCACTGCTGCTCTGCAGAACAAGTTGCTGGTCCATGACCATCACTTTGTGCGCTCTTGTGCCTATATGGCTGACATTGAGTTCCTGGCTTCTAAGGCAAATAGTGCTGCTTGATCTGACCCACCATCCGGTCGTTACCCGGTAACGAACACAACCCATGTGTGCCACTTCGTGTGAAGTGCACACGTTTCCATTCAAGGAATCAATTAATGACCTTAGCAAACGAAGAAAGCAAAGTGGCGAAGTTCAACCTTCAAGAACTCATCGAGTCAGCAGAAGAAGTTGGCGATGGTGTAGGTGCCGATGTCTGGTATGACGGCGATGACGTAGGAAATGAAGGTGAAGACTCGGTGAATGTTATCAAGGATCTTCATGACGCCATGTTGTACGTAGACCGAGCAATGCCCGACCTGGTTGCTGCTGTTCGAATGCTGAATGATCTGGTGACTGCTGGTGAAATCAGTAAAGACCAGCTTGAAAAAGCCCGAGCTTTGACCGCGAAATTCGATTACTAAATCCTAACCACTACCTACCAAGGGCGAATCTGCCTACGGCAGTTACCTATCACGCATCGGATGAAGAGCGTGACCGCGTCTTCGCTGCTTTCACCAGCCGCTAACCTTTAATCTATTCCTACCGGATATTTACACCCTTAAGCCACGCAGAGATGCGTGGCTTTTTTATTGTTGGGGCTCTACGATTCGCTTATACTGACCGCTCTTCTTGCATTCGTGCATGGCGCTTTGCGCAATTACCTAGTCCATCTCTCGGACTGTCATCCGGCCTCCCGTCCACGCTGATTCAATATCCTGAGTGACCCCATGCGCTATGTAATGGGATGTCATTTGAGGTTCGCCAGTCATTCCAAGTCGCTGATGAAGTAACTTCGTTTCAAGACGGTGAGATGTATGGTAGCGCTGTAGTACTGGCAACGCCTGATGCAATCCGCACTGATTTGAAGACACCTTGTCTCTCCAACCATGTACGCATGTACGTTTAATCCTGGCTTACGCCAATCCCTACCCGACTTAGCCATGGGGCTTCGTGGGTACTAATGAAAGAAAACCATCATGACCATCGCATTCCAAACCTCCATTGATGACATCGTTGCAGTTCTGGACGCTTATGCACATCGTGTTGTTGACGATAAAAATCGTCCGCATCAGAACCTGGCTGAAACCCTGATCACACAGATTGACACTGCCCGTGTTGAAAAAGCAGCGCTTAATGCCGGCACCGATCTGGATGTGCAGTCTCAAGCAGCATTCGATGAAGTCAAGGACATCCTGGTTGAATTGGGCGTCCTTGAGTTTTGACAAAATCGAATTCAGCTACCGCAACTTTCTAAGAATGGAGTCGAAATGTCTTATGTGCGTGGAATTACCGACAAGGATATTGAGAATGCCAAGGACCCTTCGGGTGACTTGCAGTTGAAATATTCTGAGTCCGGAAGTGAGGACAGAATCACAACCTTCGGCCAACTGATTGCTGAGAAGCGTGGTGATTTCAATTGCACGGATTACATAATCATGACCGCACAATTGGAGCACACTGGTGAGTATCATCAAGGTGGTGACCCTCGCTGGTCGATATACGTGACTGACCCCAGAGGGTTTGTTGAACGGAGCAAAGCGGAAGGAAAATGACTCCGTGATGTTGCATTTGCTGCTGTCTGTATAGTCATTTTTTAACTACGCCCTGGGGGTCATACCCTTCGGGCGACCTCTGGGCATATTCAGGACTTCATCATGCCCACTACCCAAATCAACCGTCTGTTCTCTGGTGTTTACCCCGGTGGTATCGTCTACGCTGATCGCACTCGTCAGAAGCATGGCGACTATGCCCGTGCAGCATTCCTACCTTTCGACAGCCTGGAGCTGAAGTTTGAGGATGACTGCCCGGCAGAGTTGAAAGAGCAAATCACCACCGATGCTGCCGCCATTCAGGCTCGTCGTGGTGAGCAGTTCCAGATCAGTACCGCTGGACAGTTTATTACCCTTGGTTATTCCACTCTGGCCTGACCATTACAACCCCTGAGGGCATCCCTTGGGGGTGTCCTCAATATCGAGGAATAACCATGCTGACTGAGGAATCCATTAACGAGGTGCGTGCCTTGATCAAGCGGAACTGCACGGGTAATGCTTATGAGTTCGTTGCCAAAAGTCTTGGCCTACTCGATCTTTCGGCCAAGTTTGCAGACATCAATCGCCGTCACGATCAAGCTGGATTTATGACTGATGCGATTGAGGCGGAGCGCAACCTCGTTTATATGGAAATGATGCGGAAAGCACGCATGAAGCTGACCAAGTCTGAATACCAACGTCTGTACCAGATTTGCTGAATATCAAAGACCCCGCCACGAGTTTTCTTTGGCGGGGTCTTTCTTATTATGTCGCCTGGATTATGCCGGGTTGACCTGAGTTCGATTCGTGATACCTTGAATTATAAAATTCAGCAGGATGTATCTCATGGACTTCAAGAAAGACTACCCGCTCAATACCAGAATGCGCATGAAGCCTGATCGTGTAGATGGTTACAAAGCCGAACTTCGAAACAAGGTGAAAGATGGGCGAATTGGCATAGTCGTTGCCTATGCTTACCCTAGCGGCACGCCAATCATTTTGTTTCCCAAGGATGGCCGGAAGAAGGAATACCGAATTACCTCGGTGTACATCAAAGACTGGGAAGTTGTTGAGTTGGGTGATGGTAATGCTTGACCCCCGCATTGGTATGCTTGCCAGTGGTAGTTTCTACGCCTACATCAACGGGTACGGTTCCGATCCGTACATGGGTTCATTGGAGGAGGTAGAGGTTGAGCTTGGGCTTCGCAAAGCGACCATGGGCCTTTGCCGCGCTCACGTTGAGGATTCGCCGGCAATACCGAAATCTCCTCGCTATGACGTGACTCTGCGCTTCCAATACCCCGCCTGGGATGAAGGGGATGGTATCCTGTACGACAATATTGAAGCGTCCAGCAAATCCGAAGCCAATCGCATTGCCCGCCGAATGGCTGATCGTGATGGCCATTTGCATTCAGGCAAGGGCCGCGTGACATTCACGGCAATTGAGCAAACACTAAACTATTCTTTTTGAACTGCCATGTCCCAGTCTATTGACGATTTTCTGAACGAGCAGAAAACCAAGCTTAGTCTTTTTGAAGTTTGGTGGAAGAAGATGCACGCCGTTGATCCCGACAAATACCCGCTTGTTATGCAAGATGGCAATGAGGGCCTGTGGTGGGAGATGTTCCATCTTTTTGATCCGATGAATCCAGATGGCGAGTGAGGTGAAGAAGTTGAGAATTCAAAAATTAGCTGTGCTCGTGCTGATGGCCCTCCCTGTAGCTGCGTCAGCAGGTACGGTCGTAACTGCGCGTGAGATGGTCAACCAATGGGCGAGCCAGATGCATAAGGCTGTGCGTTGGGAAGCCGGGGATGCCCTCGACGGTCAGCTGTTCGTGTCGAAGGACGATCCAGAAGAGGAGAGCGCTGAGAGCCTTATGCAACGCCTGGGGTGGCTGAATCGCCATATCATGGAAGACGCCAAGGGCGTGCCTTTGTTTGCGTGTGTCTACAATGATGTGCTGGTGATTCGCCGTATCGATCAGGAAGTGTGTGGCTACCCCGTCGGGAACCAGTGATTTGCCGGTTTCCCTCTACCTCTCCAATGGAAGGTCTTCCCACCTGGTGGTGTAGCAAGGTGAGAGGTTGTCCCGGTTCATCTTCCAGTCTGTGCCCAACTTCGTTGCGCCTGTCTTGATCGTTTCTCTGCCCCAACGATTGTTGATCTGGTCCATGGCCCGTAGCAGGCCCAATCGCTTTTCGTCATCTGCAGGGGTCAGCCAGTCGGCTTGCTTCGCCGGCCCGCCCTCGATTCCACCCAGCATGATCCCGGCTTTCTTGTACGCGAACCCTTTGCGGTAGGCGTGCTTCAGAATGGCTACCGCTATTTCGGTCAACCTGAGAGTGTCGCAAGTGGGTGTGGGCACGGGTAGGGTGTACCCACCCGAATATTGAGGTTCCTGGGGATTGAACGGGTTGGTATGGATCCACACGCTGATGGTGTTCGCTACCCCTTGTTGCTTGCGCAATGCCTCCGCCGCGGTGGCGACGTGGGTGCTGATAGCAGAGGTCAGATCGGTCAACCTGAAAACCGGTTTCCCGAATGACCGGCTACGGATGATTTGCTCCTTTTTTGCATTCCACTCCGGCATTGGAATGCAAGAAATGCCGTTCAACTCTAGGACGGTTCGTTCCACGACGACGCCGAATTGTGCTCGTATTCGCTTGGGGTCGGCCTGCTGTAGGTCGAATGCGGTCTTGATGCTCATTCGCTCAAGACGTTCGGTCAGGCGACGGCCGATGCCCCAAATCTCATTCACCGGCTGTGAAGCAAGCATCCTGGCCTGCTCAGTTGGTGTGAAATCATCCCATACACATACTCCGTCAGGGGACTTGCCCTTCTTGGCCAGATGATTGCTGAACTTGCACAGGGTGAGCGTATTGGCTACGCCGACACAGCAGGGCAGCATGGTCCACTGCAGCACGCGCTCACGCATGGTCAGAGCATGTTTCCGTAGATCAGGTATTCCGGTAAGTACGCTGAAGACTTCATCAATCGAATACTGGGATATGTCACAGGACAGTGAGGCGACCGTCTGGATGAACCGGTCACTCATCGATGCGTAAAGCTCGTAGTTCGAACTGCGCCAGTGCAATTTGCCGGCCCTAATGAGGTGCTTGAACTTAAACAGAGGTTCGCCCATGGGAATTCCCATGGCCTTGGCTTCCGGACTGCGCGCCACAATCGCACCATCGTTATTTGACGCAACGACAAGCGGCTTGCCGCGCAGGCTGAGATCCCACGCGCTTTCACAGGAGCAATAGCAGCTGTTTACATCGGTCAGGGCAAACATCTGCCTGGTTGTTATTGCATGTTCTTGAGCGTCCACGTCACCACTCCCAGTACCTCTATTTCCTCACCACCCTTTGGGGAGATAACGGGATAGTTAGCTGCAGCGTTCGCCGGGTGAAGCTCAATCTGGCCTGCGGCAAGCTTAAGCGTCTTTACTGTGAAGTCCGTGCCAACGCGGGCAATAACGGTGTCGCCGTGTTTCGGTGTTTTCGAAAGATCAACGACCAGATAGTCACCGTCGAAGATGCCAACATCCACCATGGAGTCCCCTGAGGCTTTAAGGAGGTATGTGGCTGGTGGGTTGGTGATCAGCATGTCCGACACGTTGAGTTGGCCAGCTTCGTACCCAGTGGCCGGGCTAGGGAAGCCGGCCCTTACGCTTTCGAGGAATAGCGGTACAGGCTTCGGGTCACCCTTCTGAGCAAAGTGAATACCGGGTGGAAGTGTCCGCAGATCAATCATGCTAGCCAGCATTTCCTTGATGGGTCCAACCAAGCTCTCAGCAACCCGGATGACTTTGGTTGATTCCTTCCATGGTCCTGAGCCTTTGGGTCGCCCTGGCGTTCGGCTCTTCTTCCTAGCCACCCCTACATCGCTACTTGGTGCCATTGGGCGCTGGGCAGGCTTGTCGTCTGGCTTATCCATGATGCTGAGTTTCTGTAACGGAAATTATCCAGCCCGAAGCATAGCACTCAGCCTGTTGGTTCGACAGTGAAAGTTGAGCACTATGCCATAGGCATTTTTAACACACAAAAACAGTGTAAATGGATGTAAATTGCACTGAAAACATGGGAGAAAGGGGAGTTACTACCCTTTTTCTCAAAGGTATTTATTTCTCCATTGAAACATAATCATCGTCTTCTAAATCAACCGACCGTTTAAGAAAGTAGGACCGTGGAAGGCCGAATCATGAAAGTAACCGCGCATGTACTGATTGCAGCGGTAGTGGCTGCACTCTTGATTAAGTGTGGCTATTCGATGACCTGGGCGCTAGTGATGGCAATCCCCGGGTTGATTGATATCGGCGATCCATTGCCGTCTCTATCCAATGTCAATTGGAAGGGTTTTGCAGGGGCGGGCTTGGTCTATTTGCTATTTCTGGGTGTGAATTTTGTAACTGGGATGCACTCTTGGGCACTGATGGCAGTATCGGCTGTAGGTATTCCCTATAGCACCATCTTTAAGGCCCTTGGAACTGACTTTGACGCCGATGAAGACGGCGAGTCTGTTCATCTGGCTTAACGGTATCAGTCGATTGATCAGAAAGGGCGCTTATTCGTTGAAATGACAGGGCGGAATTGTTAGACTGGTGGTACTTCTCTGAAGACGCAAACTCGCGTTTGCACTTACCACTTGGCTTCATGCCATCTACCATTTCCGTTCTGCGGCCAACTCCGCAGAATGTGGGTTGGCTGCATATTTTACATTTGCAGGTAATCCAAAATGAAAAACCAAAACAATTCCAAAGTACTTTTCGTTGTTCATGAACACGCTCAAATCAACTTCTTCCTGGCTTACCCCGAAAAGGGCAGTGCTAAGGAACTTGACCTGGTGCAGTCCCTGATCAAAGAGATCCACTTCGAGCCGGAACTGGCGAAGATCATGCGCCAGATGAGCCGTCTCTGTGACGAAGAGGCAGCCGTCGAGCGTCCGTTTGTGGAAGTCCGTACGTTTGAAGAAGGTGAGCGTTTCGACGCCATCATCAACCTGACCTACAACCACATGATGTCTGACATCAAGCAACGTGTTGTCGGCTTGCCGAAGTACGATACCAAGGTACACATACCGCTGGATTCGAATTTTATCCCGGCCTGACTTAAAAGCAGCGCCACAGCAAACACCCTTGACTACCATCTGGTACTCAAGGGTTTGTTTTTTTACCCAAGTGGGGATTGCACCCCCTTTGGGGTGCTCCTCATCAAACTCTGGAGTTGCCCCATGATCAGCAATCAAACCCAATCCCCTCTAAAACTGTCCGTTCAAGTGACCGCTACGCTATTCGTGGAGGATCACGGCCAATTCCTGTCCTCGGACGTGGTTGAAGGCATGAACAAAGCCCTTGAGTGGGCTCGTCTTGATCGCTGCCTTGTGCGCAATATCGACTACACCACGACTCATAGCATTAAAGAGATCGAGGTGAGCAGTGTTGCACCGCAAGGTAAGCCGTACTTCGTGCATGAATTTGGCCAGACGCCGGAAGACTTCGATGAAACCCAATGGGTTCTCGATGTCCTCGGTGGTCGCGACATGTGCATGGATGATGCGAAAGCTGATTCCGAACTCAGTAAGCGCCCTGGTATCGTCGAAGCCCTCCAGTACGAGTTGGCCTATGGCGGTGGCGGTCTTGCATATGTTTGCCGCAAGGATGGCGTGATCGGCCTGCTGTATGAAGGCGAGTTCCCGTACTCCAGTGGTGAAGAAGCCGGTGGGTGTGCTTACTATCCTCCGAAAGAGCGCGTGCTCGAAAAGGCAAAGACCAAAGGTCACGAAATCATCAAGCTTTTCCCGACCGTAAAGGTGGGGATGCCGGAGGAAGGTTTCATGATCGGTGCCGCCATTGGTTTGCTGGTGTTCGTTCCCTTGCATGCCCTCGGTGCGCAAGAGCGTAGCGACCTGGTGGACATGATCGTCCGCTAACTCTCGCCTTGGCGAGTTCACCCTGTTGGGCATCAGCCCTTAGGGTGGATGCCCGTCAAAGGAGAGTATCCATGACCCTCAAGACGCGCTTGTTGGCATTGGCCAAGCGCTTTGCGATCAAAGAAGTTGTTTTTGCCACCGGAGAGATGGCACTTAAGCGATTCGCCGGCGTCATCATTCCGACCCCGCGCATCCTGATGTTGAAGCTCGCTTTTACGGTGTATGAGCGAATTCGACCGGCAGTAAGGCAGGCCCTGGCCCGACTTGCAGCTAAGGTCAAAAGCTTCAGGAATCATTGGGGATCGCACTTGCAAGTGCTATCTCTGGTGATGGCCATCATCACGATCGTGATCGTAGAGGGGTTTTTCCTCCCGTACATCATGGTCGAGTCTTACACGATCGGCTAAATCCAGTCGGGGTGCCTGGCGCTATGAGATCACAATGAAATTCATCAAAGTAACCCTGCTTGCAGCAATGCTGACCCTCGGGCTGCTTCAAGCCGGGTCGTTAAGGGGGTAGGTATGGCTGAATGGAAAGCAGCACCATCGAACAGTTATTGCTATATCGGCCCGCCCGGGTTCACCATCACAGACGTAGGTCTGCTTGACGGAAAACGGACCTTTGAGCTGTGGAAACAGGAGTTTGATGAAGGCTCAACTCGCCCGCGATCTGAGGCCGTCTTCCGGGACCCGAAGTTCGAAACGGTGAAGAAGTACCACGCTGACAATTACGAATAACTCGTCAATCAGAGCCACCTTCCAGTGGCTTTTCTTACTACCCATGGGGCCGCCTGTGGGCGACCCCATTCAAAGGACGAACCATGCCCACCGACCAATTCAACGTGATCTGGGCTTCTATTCAGGCCGCGCTCCAGTTCGTAGTTGAAGATGTTCAAGATCGAGTATTCCACTCACTTCCTGCTGGTTTTCGAATCAGCGATGTAATGCAGGAAGATCGTACCGATGCGCGACTTATTCGCTTCCAAGTAGTGAAGCCGACTGATGGTGAGAACCAAGAAGTCATCCTGACCATCGCCGGTGAGTTAATCGATGGCTTTGCTCATCAGGATGAAGGCTACCGCGTATGCGTGACAATCACAGGCCCGGGTAACTTGGCTATGGGCGGTTACCAGCCTGGCTTGTACACCCCTGATGTGTATTGCCACTCGGCCGATCAACTCCGTCACCGCATTGAAAAGTGGCAGACGGACAAGTTGGCCGACTACATCGTGAATTGCCTTCACAACCCTTACCTGGTTAAGGCAGCTGCAGAGAGAGGAATCAATCTGTAATACCCGCTTAGTCAGCTGACTGCCGGCCACCGGTATCGAAGACTACTCTCGCCAACCTGGTGAGAGATTCAACCCTGTACGGGAGCACGTCCCGTATGGGGCGGCTCTCATTCAAATTTGGAGTCGTACTTAATGAGTAACCTTGATCAGCAAGATGTATCGAACTGTGATGCAGTTCCGAACACCCCCCTTGATGTTCAACTGAAATCTGACTGTGGAAATCAGGTTCGAACTCCCCTGGTAGAAAAAATTATCATGCAGTGTGGTGATAATTTCTGGGGGGAGAGTAAGCAATTCTCGAAATCTGACTGGAAGTATGAGGTCGAAAATGATGACACGGTGCTTGGGTATTGGGAGTGGGTTATCTCTCTTGCAGAAAGTAACGGTGTAGACCTCAAATCCATCTGCTGAAAGGACGGCATGTTATGGCGATCTTTTCTGCAGATAAAAAGTTCGAAGTTAAGGAATCAGTGGACTCACCTGTTATCGATCGTTTGCGAAATGTCGCAGATGACGGAAAGGTTGATGCTTACTCAATTAAGTTTCGTCATCCACGCTTCAAGAACCGCTTCACTGAACCGCACTTTTATGCTTGGTTTAGGATCGACGGAAAGGTGTTTGCAGAGAATGCCAGCACTGTTTTCGCACTGGAAGCGATTCTCGAAAGAGATTACCTGATGGATGAACATCAACGTGCATGATTTGCATCATGTGGGCCTGTACGTCCATCGCCTACATGATCAGTGAATGCAGTCTCTTTTAGTCCTCACCACTCTCGCCAACTCGGTGAGAGATTCAACCCCCTACGGGAGCACGTCCCGTAAGGGGCGGCTCCTGTTTTTTTGGAGCCGTACCATGCGTAACTTCGACCTATTTCCTGCAGAGCAGGAAGATGCAGTACCTGTAGTGGCACTGGAAGATCAGATCGATGCAGCCGTGCAGGCGGTGTTGAATCTGATCCGAGCAGGCCATCCCATCACCCCGGCGTACTCTGGTGGCAAGGACTCCAGTCTTGTATGCGCAATTGCGCTGAGAGCTGGGCTCCTGGCCAAGGCTGAGGGCATTTCACGGCTCATGATTCATGTCGTCACGTCCGATACTCTTGTGGAGTCGCCTGAGGTCTCTGTTCATTACCAAAAGGAACTTCGCAAAATGGAGGCATTTGGTCGTGAGCATGGGATTGATGTGACGACCAAAATTGTGACGCCGAACATGCTGTCATCGTTTCAGGTCAAGATTCTGACGGGCCGCGGCTTGCCTTCTTTCAAGACTGGAACAAGCGACTGCTCGACTGATTTAAAGGTGCAACCTTCCCGCGTTTATCGCAATCAGTGGTTCGCAAAGGTTCGTTCTGATGGCTGGAAAGAACCTATTACTCTGATCGGCACAAGGTTCTTCGAATCTGCAAAAAGGTCGTCCAAAATGACCCAGCGTGGCGAGCACACCGAAATTCCGGTGCGTAACAAGGATCAGCAACTGATCCTCAGCCCAATTGCTAACCTGACCACAGATGATGTCTGGGAGGCTCTGGCGCTTTTTGGTTCTGGCTTTTGGCCTTCGTACTCAGACTTTGAGGAGACCAAGCGGCTGTATGCGAATGCGGCCGGTACATCTTGTGCTGTGGTTGCGGAAGCAATCATGGAAGGAAGTACGCGTAAGAAGGGTGGATGTGGCTCTAGGTTCGGGTGCCACACTTGCCAAGTCGCTGAGGATAAATCGATGCGGAACATGCTTGAGTACGATGAGCAGTATGCGTACATGCTCGGGCTGTACAACCTCAACCGACTGATCCGAAACACACAGTACGACTGGTCGAAACGCCATTACATCGGCAGAACGATACAGGCCGGCTGGATTGCGATTGAGCCTGACACCTACAGTCCGGCATTTATCCGATTGCTGACTCGTTTGATGATCCAAATCGATTTTGATGAGGAACGTAGAGCGAGTGCAGCGGGGGAGCAGCCGCGATTTAACCTGCTGCCGTTGGATATGCTGATCGCGATTGATGCGATGCAAAGTCTCAACGGTATTGCCGTGCCGTTCTCTTGCCTGGCTGACTGGCGCAACATCCGTTATCGCGGGGTGCGCTACGAATTCCCCGAGGAGGCCCTGTTGGACGATGCCCCGTATGCACAGTCACGACCACTTCCAGAGACAATGTTTTTGTACGTGGGAAAGGAGTGGGATACGTCGGCAAGTGCAATTGACTGGAGTGGTGTCCGTGATCCGTTCATTGAGGCCATGACAGCCGATTCTTCGTGTGAGCCTGTGCTTGAAGATGTCGGTGGCAAGATGACCTGGCATGCTGATGTCGGTGAGCGCTTTTCTGTTGACCCTGAGTCGGCCTACATGATTGAGGAATTTGAACTCGACAGGCTGGCAGACCGGGCTGAATCTCCGTTCTTTGTTGGCGGTGTAACAGACGGGTATCGCTGGTACAGGGCTTACGGTTGTCTCAACCTGTCGTACTCGCAGCAAAAAGAGCACGATGAGATCTGCAGACGTACTGATTTCAAAGAGCGACAAGGTCTGACGCTGGATTGTGATGTAGATGCGCTTCTGGCTAAGTCGTTGCCGTACTTTGAGTTGCCGGAATCGGCACAAGAGGTCTGGAAGAACAAACTTGGTCGTGTCAAAGTGCAGCCTATCTTGTGGGCAGCATAAGTGGCCGACTATGCACTACCGGACCAATTAGCCATTCCCTTTACCCAAAACCCGCCTAACGGTGGGTTTTTTTTTGCCAATGTGAATAGATAGTTGAATAGATAAGTCAAAAACAATGATTGGTCTAGTCAGCAAGATGGCAGGAAATGAAAGGAAATAAGTGCGACTTCTTGGAGAAGTGGGGCTGGCCAACGCCGACTGCACTAGCTCTTGAATAGATCCTTCTATTGGGAAATTCACCAGCCACGTTCTTGCGGATGTGGTGTGATAATTTCGCGGAAAAGTTGCTATTACGATCTGCGTCGATAGTATGGGCCGGAACTTATCAGCCCGGAAGTTTCCGGGGTCTGGCCCTGATATCCAATGGAGACGTAGAGAGATGGAATACACCCCAATATTGTTTGAGGCAATCGCAAGGGAAGTCGTCAAGTCAAGCGGCGAGCAATATCTATATTGCAGCCCAGAAGGGTTGTTGTCTGTGTCGATCCCCGCGCAATCTGTGGTTGAAGCAATCAACACGGCTTCCTTGCAATTGCCTGATGGGAATGGATTCGACGTGATTAGGGCTGAATATCACACTGGGCCTGTCATTAGTTCCTCGGTATTGATGCACGATCAAGGGTGCAACGGAATAATCAACATAGAGGGTGTGCTGGTCGAGTTCTTATACAGACCGCTCAAGAATGGCGCGAAACGTGTAGTGTTCAACGAGGTTGATGCTATGCGGATGCATCATGACATCATGTTAAGACTGGAGAAATTAGAAGTTGAGGTCGATGCTTTGAAGACCATCAAATCAGACAAAAGATAGAGTAATGAAAAAACTGAAGATATTGGCACTGGCCATTTGGATAATGCTCTGGATTGTTGCCACATGTTATGGGTTTCGCATTATGCCTGAAGCGTGGGCATTGTGGTTCGATGGAAATTATAATGAAGCGGTACGGTTCGCGCCGGCGCTAGGGGTCCTAATCGATCCACGCCCTGGTGCGTTGATGCTTGGTCCAATTGCCCTGCTTGGGGGAGCCATCATTGCGGCGGCGCTATATTTCAAGTTTTTCGATTCAGATCCCGTTGAAAACAAATAACATCATCATCAAGAAACCGGCTTATGGCCGGATTTCTATTGCATCAGATGAAAGTTTTGGCCGAGTCGGGCGGGACCTGGTTATGGCTTCACTACACATCATCGATAGCCCGCTCATCTGCGCTATCTCAGGAAGTAACTTCCTGGCGTGGAAGCAGGACCCGGCTCATCATCCAACTAAGAATCGCCGTTTCACATGGTAGCGTCCCGGACCCACTCTGGGGGCGCAAAGTACGCAGATGCGAGCATTCGCAGTATGCGCAGAAAGTGGGGGTTGACCGGAGTGATCCAATGTGATGAACTAAAAAAGCCATCTCTAAGCACATGGGGAAACCCTACGGAGAGCCGATAGGCAAGGCCAGATTTTGTGAAACGTGTTTCCTCCTCAAAACCAAGCAGTACCGGATAGAGGTTAGGTCTCGCAGTGCTTGCGTCGTTTAACCCAAATACTCTGGAGACTGTTATGGTTCAATTCGTACGTAAAAACGATACCCTCTTTGCCATCGAAGTTGACGTGAAGCGCACTGCCCGCGCAATGGCAAAGGATCTGCCTAATCTCTTCCCCGAACTCAAAGGCAAAATTCCGAGTACTGAGGGCATGCTCGAATTTACCGTGAAGTCGTTGGGCTCGGACTCGTACTTTGCGGCACTTCGAAGTGCTGATGATCCGTATGCTGGTGGCATGGATCATGACGCTCTGGAGCGTCTTGTTGCTTCTAATGCCATTACAACCGGTCAGCGCTTCCCGAGTGGCTTGCCCCGGAAATTCGATAAGGCATGGCAATTCACCGCAATGCAACTCTTTGCTGAGGCTCGCGCTAAGCGTGTGCAAGGCAAACTTGAGTTCATTGCTATCGTAGGTGGTCGTGGTAGCGGCAAGACCCTTTTGGCTAAGAATGCTTGCAGTAAATACGGTGGCAAGGTCATTGATGTTGATCTTTCCATCTGTCATGGCACCGCTGATTCGTATAAGCCTGGCGAACTTTTGATCTATGATCGTCCGGCGGAAATGCCGATGCCGCACCTTGATTTCGGCAGCAGACTTGGACTGTGGCGTGAAATGCCTGCCAATCGCCAGAAACTTTCTGTTTACACTGATTTGCGCCGTAACCGGCCTCAGGTTTTGGCTCATGATGATATCGACTACTTGGGGAAGGGTCTTCGCAATTGGGTTAAGTCTCAGACTGATGTGTGTCTTGTGGCTTGCCTGGCAAGCAACGCTGAGGTCTATCAGGCTCTGACCTCGGGTCCTACCATTAGCCGTATGGGCAGTCAAAGTGATAGCGCTGATTTCAACTGGCGTGGAGCACATGTGGTCAACCTTGAAACCATGACCTATGAGTTCATTGAAGGGCCTGGCCTTCAGATGGAAAATGGCACTTACCAATATCCTTCTTAGTCACCACCCAACAAAAAAACCGGCCACTGGCCGGTTTTTCTTTTTCCCCTGTCGAGAGCCTGTCAAGTCAGACTTGTTCCTGATCATGCCCATGGTACACATCGTCGATAACCTCAGCGGCTCGTTTCAGCTGTAGCTCACCATTCTTGATGCGCAGGACGTGCCGACCCAGCAAGCCTCGATGCGAGGATCGCGAGGCGTTTCGGAAAATGTTCATGTCCCCTACCACCACAAAGCTGTCCTTTGTCCGAGAAACGGTCACATTAAGCATGCTGTGGCTGCTGTCGATAAACGTGCCCATGGATGCTTCAGTGTAAACGGGGGAAAACAGGATAACCGGCCGTTCCGCGCCCTGGAGTGCGTGAACTGTTCCGATTGTCAGCGCATCGTGAGCGCCACCTATGGGCAACTGACGGGACCGGCAAGCGCGAGCGATCATTGTTGCTTGGCCACGGAAGGGCGTAACCACGCCTACAATCTCGCCGATGGGCTTCTTGTAGTAAGCTTCAAGGGCCTCTCGGTTGTCAGCGATCCACTCTGCTACTGCAGCTGCTTCATCCTTGTTCGATCTGGATCCATCATTATGCGATTGGCCAGTGCCGACAATGTTCAAATAGGCGAGGGCAGGGAACGGTGCATCCCCACCGGGGCCGCGCTTGGCGATCAGTTTGCCTCCATAGCAAAGTTCATTACAGAAGGCGATGATCGGATCAAGGCAGCGTCGGTGTTCGAAGAGGTACATGCCTCTGGCGAGGTCACGGTCATAGTGGTAGCGTGAAGCGAACTGGGCAACGCGCATGACATTGCCGCCGGCCGCAGTCTTGCCGGATAGTACCATCTCGTTGTAGCTATCTTCGATGTTCGCAGGATCAATCAGACCCTGGCGCATCAAATTACCTACGTCAATTGGGGCCGGCACATTCCATATTGGATCAAGTTGGAAGGTGTCCCCGACGATGATTGCAGACTTGGCCAGCGAGAACGATGCGCCAGCAATCTCAGGCGAAACCTGACCCGCTTCATCAACGATGAGGTAGTCCGCGAAGTTGTAGAGGTAGTCTGTGTCGAACGTCTTGGCCCCATTGAGCTTGCGGAAGCTCAGGTGTTTCGGAAGACTGGCGAAAGTCATTACCGAGCAGGGTGTGAGCATCATACGACGACGCCAGCGAGCCTCCATGGCGGCTTTGCCTCGGCGTTTTTTCTCTTCGGCCTTGTCTCGGCCCAGTGCATTGACTTCTGAGAGCCAGCGGCCTTCCCAATAGTGGACTGCCAGACGGAAGAGGGTGAATCGAATTGAGCAATCAATGTTCCTGTCGATATCCTGCAGGGTGGCCTGCGGATTGTCATTGATACCCATCTGCTCAAGAGTGAACTGCCAGTTCTCCTCTGCGGTAGCGCGAGCCCGGGATGCAGACTGAAGGCGAGAGAGTTGCTGCTGCGCTTCAACGTTCTTCTGCTCAAGGTGCTTGATCGATGTATAGAGCTGGTCGTTGAGGTGTTCAAGGTCGGTACTACGACTGATGTACGCGCCACTGCCTGGCCATTTCGATTGTACGAACCACTTTGCCTTCTGAAGTCGCGAAGCGGCAACCGGCGGGATGAAGCTGAAGAAGGCTAGCCACGGTGACTCGTTTTCAAGATATTTCCGCCAAGCACGGATGGCCTGGTTGTACTGTGTAACCTCACCCTCTGCTTCTTGAGCCAGCGCACTTGCAGTGCGGATCTTCTCCTCAGGGTTGTTCCCCAGAATAGATTCGTGGGTGGCCATCGACTCGACGTATTCAGCCCACGCCTTTTTTACGTCACCGATCGTGTTGTAGAGAGCATGCATCTCGCGCTGCAGCAATTCAATAGCGTCTTCGACATGGCTGATGTCAGCGCCCGGGAAGGCCTTTGATGCGGCGTTGAGGTACTGCTCCGTTGCGCGCTCAAGGTAGTCGTCAGTTTCTACCTCGTTGAAGAAGGATTGAGTAATGTACTTCTTCGCGGCCTCTTCCTCGCGCGACATAGCCGGTAGATAGGACCCGTAGCTGTTGACGTTTGGTAACCAGCGACCAGCCAATGGGCCGCGCCCTTCGGCAAAGTCTTTGCCGAAAGCATCAATGATGTTGGTCACTGCCTGGTTGTTGTTCGAGGCGGCAACGATGACCGGTGGTTCGCTGCCCTGCATGGCGGCTCTCGTCCAGAGCGATGCAACGATGGACAGGACAAGAGTTGTCTTGCCGGTGCCCGGTGGGCCGTTTACCGGAATGATCTCGCCGATTTCGCAACGAAGCGCATGGCCTAGCGCATCGCGTTGGGCAATGTTGAGGGGGTTGCGATCGTTCGGGTGAGCCACGCGAACAGACATCAGATCGACTGATGGAATGCAGTCCTCAATTGGGCTTGGGCGGGTGGACGCGAAGGTGTCAAACAGGGGAGTGTTTACGCCAGAGAGAAGCAGTTGGTCGTAAAGATCGATGATTTCCTTGGTCGTGTTGTCCGGGCCGGTCTCACGTTCCTGGACCAGACTCATCTCAAGACGAACATAGTGCTCACTGTCACGAATTGATGTGGGGGCTACTTCTTCGATCATGAGCGTGCAGGCATTGGAAAAGTCCTTCCAACGCTTGGATTGGAAGATCTCGACCAACTCAGTGTCATTGGCATGATCTTCGGGATAGCCGAAGCCCTGGATAGGCTCCCGGGACAGGTACTCATCCATGTCATCGAGGAGGCCAATTGTGAAGGCAACGTGATCCTGTGGCTCCAGAAGGTCGCGGGGAATGGTGCAGGCCTCCGGGAAAATCCTACCGGCATCGTCCACCAGTGCCGTTATGAGTAGGGGCGTCATCCAGTAGGGAGTGCCGCTACGGCCCACCGAGTGTTCTTTCCTTCGCCCCATTAGGAAAGGGCGGTAGCTGATGCTAACCATCCGGGTCTCAGGTGGCTGGTTGTTGAATAACTTCTCTACGACATCATGCGGGAGTTTGCCGGTTAGCCAGCTGGTGTTTTTGACGGTGTGATACTGGCGCGTTTCAGATTCATCAACGGCACCGCAACCAATTTTGGAATCGGCGACGGATGCTCTCCAGTAGCGTGCAAACTTGATTGCGTTCTTATCCATGGCATGAGATCGAAGAGGGTATCAATCATTCGAGCATGCCATCTGTGTACACAAGCTAACATTTGGATAAAGGGCAGTAACTACCCATTCAGGCAAATGAATGGCGCTAGTTAGCTTGAAAGTTCACCCTTATGCGCAGCGCGATAATGCTGCATAGCCTTAATGGCGTCTTTGTCGCCAAGCTGTGCAGCTTTGTCGATAAGTAGCAAGGCCTTTTGCTTGTCCGTATCCACGCCTTGGCCGGTGAGATACATGCTCGAAAGAAGCATTATGGATTGCACATGGTTCTGATCTGCTGCCATTTGAAGGAACTTGGCAGCAAGTGGGTAATTGACGGTCTTGTGTACCTGATCTCTGTAGAGAAGACCTAGTTGGAATTGGGCCTCTGCAATACCAGCAGCAGCACAAGGCTCTAGCAAGTCCCGACCTTTGTCCGCATCAAATGCCCCGCCAAAACCGTTCACGTACATGCTGCCAAGCCGCAATTTAGCGGTCATGTCCTGGAGTTTTACTCCCTTTGTGTACCAATTTCGGGCCTCTTCAGCGTTATGTTCCACGCCCATCCCGGTAAGGTAAGCATCACCAACCTTCACAATGGCCTCTGGAAGCTCCTTTTCGGCAGCTGATCGGTAGAGCGCCACTGACTTAGGGTAGCTTTGGGGGACGCCAGTGCCATGGCTGTAAAGCAGCCCAAGGTTGTATAACGCGGCAGCATCCCCTTGTGCGGCGGCTAATCGATAGTATTTTGCAGCCATCTCATAGTCTTTGTGACCAGAGCGGCCTTCGTAGTAGAGAAGTCCCAAAAAACGCTGTGCTGGCGGGTAGCCTTTGTCAGCTGCTTTGGCCAGCCATGACTCAGCCTTCTTGCCATCGAAAGGGGTCCCGAGTGCGTAGAAGTAGGCAACGCCAAGCATTGATTGCGCCGGAACAAACCCCTGCTCAGCTGCACGTTCATACCAGCCAAAAGCGATATCCCAATCCTTTGCTGTTCCACGTCCGTTTGCATATGACTCACCAACCAAATACTGAGCCTCTGGTTCCCCGGCATTAGCCACGGGAGAAAGCTCCTTCAATGCCTGGGCGAAGTGCTTCAGGTCATAAGCCTTCTTGCCCTCAGCAAGTGACCCCTTTGGTTGGCAACCGGTCAAGATGAATGCAGCCAGCGAAAGTGCCGGGATCATCCAGTGTATTCTACTCATGATATAAAAACCCCTTTATATTCAGTAGTATGAGGCTGCGTTGATGATTTGCAAATCAATTTCAGCGTGACGGAACGAGGAGGGGTGCCCATGACAACGATAAAGCTGCGAAAAGAGATGCAAAGAGGAGAGGATGTAGTGACGTAAAGAATTATTCTTCTACGTCCAAAAAAATTGCTGAGCTAGACAAAATGATGCGCATGCTGATGATTCCTTTGCTGCTGATTTCGGTTCAAACCTTTTCAGCGACCAGCAGTATGGGCTTGGTCAATAGCTCTGGGTACAGCGTATATGAATCGAGTATGGGTGGGCGCCAACCCTACTATGGTCTAGCCGAATACAAGGTAAAGGCCATTACGCTGGCTGGTAATGGCCGATATCAAGTAGCACTGGATGGGGCTGGTGTTGTACCTGATGTTGTTTTGAAAGTAGGGGGTCGAGAAGCGGTGGCGTTGCACGCTGGTGATCTGGTCAAATCGCGTGTTGAGATTTATGGTCTTCGGTTCGAGGAGGGTAAGACAAAAACCACACTTGCAATCATTGCTTTGCCGAGTTGGGACAAGGAAATACATCCCCAACAGGTTTCTTGAGGCAAATACTTCTTGCGAACATCAAACTTGAACGAATAGAATCAATTCGTTTTCTGCGATCTTTGTATCGCTGCCCTCCGTGGCACCTGGCCCTTCGTGGCCTTCAGGTCCTTTGTGACCTACTGAGTTCTTAACTCAGCGAGCTGTCGTCCAGCATTTACCCTGATCCACTGGATCTGTCCCTTGCTCCACATTTTGTGTTGAGCACCGTTGCTATTGCAACTGTTCCCAATGTGCCCAAAGCACCCTTTAGCCGCTGGCTTCTGTACCCAACAAATCAACTAAGACCCTCGCTGGCATTGATTTGAACTCGACTATTTTTCGTCGAGATCATTACTTAATAGAAATGTAGTGCGTAACCGTATAAAGCTGTAGTGAGCAAATTTGCATTCCATCGGGAACCTCCTGTTGGGGGATGATCCGTCTCATACCTTTTATCTCTGTTCAATTAAACCCCGCCGGGATACTCCCGATGGGGGTGTCCTGGATTCTTTTTATTTAAGGAGTCTTTGATGCTTGAACATATCTTTGCAAACCTGGGTAACGATGAATTCACCTTCTTGGTGTTCATTGCCGTGTTTCTGGGCGTTTTTGCTATCGGCGGTACTATCGTTGACAAGCTGGAATCTCGGAAGGCCCCCAAACGCAATTACCGCGAACGCACTGGTCGAAATTTCGCATAATAAAAAACTACTCCCTACGGAGTGGATAACCCATGTGGGAAATCTCCCACATTGGAGGCCCCACTTTCGAAAGGAAATAGTTTGCCTCAATTCTTTGATAGAGTTGCCACCTTTTATCGAAATCAAATTATTCTACGGATGTTGAATATTTGCTTGGCTTTGAAAGATGGTCTTTTAGAATGTCAACGAAAGCACAGCATTCCCGCGAGGAAATCGTTGTATAGTTACTTAATATTCAGGGCAAGTGAAAAATGCTACTTGATTGTGCATTCATTCAGCTTAAAGTTGTTTGTTATGTATTGTCCATAATCAAGACTGCACGAAAAATTACCCTCATTTAATCTTCAACCTTCTTACCCATCGGGTCTTACCCGTTGGGTAAGACCTGGCCCTGGAGAATTCCATGAAAACCATTATCAAAATCACAGTTGCAGCTATCGTGGCAGTGCTTATGTCGGCATGTGCAGTACAGCCCACCAATTACGGTTATGGTCAGCAATACGCTGCTATTCCGACCATTGGTGACAGCGCTCTGGGTCAAACCGGTAGTGTCAAGGTTGGCACAGTCATAGCAGTTGCTACGGTGAATGTGCAGTACACGACTGACAGTCGTCTTGCTACTGCCGCGACCGCGATGGGCGCTGCAGGTGGTTTGGCTTTAGGTTCCAGAATCGGATCTGGTACTGGCAGGAAAATTGCCATGGCTGTATCCGGTTTGGTGGGCGCAGCTGGTGGTAATGCTGTTGCAGCCAATGCCAGTCATGGCTATGCACGTCAGTATGTGATTCGTACTGATAACCGCCTGGTGAACGTGACCATTGAGACTTTCGACCCTTCCATTATGGTGGGGATGAATGTCATGATGGTTGAGACGCAAGGCCGCGTAGTCCGCTTGCTTCGAGCATAAGAAAAAGCCCCCTGTAGTTTATGGGGGCTTTTTTATTTTGCTTCGTTAATTCCTGATCTCAACCAAGCAGGGTAGAGGTTAGCAGAGCCGATGAACAGACGCCATTCGCGCTCGCTCAGCGATTTCTTGACCTGACTGAGGTTGTGATGGAGTCCATTGTCTCCCATCCAGATATGTGCTCGAAGAGCAACGCATCCGCTTCTAATATATGCATGCCTTCAAATACCCCCGTTGAATTTATAGGCATCGGCCAGTCTACGTTATCTGCAGTATTTCCTTGCGGCAATTTATATTTATTGAATGATTTCGCGTTATATTTCTGTTCCCTTCCTAAAGAGGGTAATCTCGCCACTAGCGATGCCTTGTCAGATGGGGCATGTCGATTGCATATTAAGGAAGGTAATAGAAGTGACAGTATCAAGGCGTATAATTCTCCAAGTTTTACTCTCAATCATTGCAATTGGAGTGATCTCAGGCTATTCCATTTATACTCAAGGAAAGCTTGAGACACTGATCGCAACCTTCTCGAAAACCGATTACCCCAGTATTTCAACGCTGAATCTGTTCAATACCACTGCCGGGTCGATGCGGATTGGTGCTCTTGAACTTGTGACCGCAGACAATCCCGAGCAGATCCGATCTGCTGACCAGAAGATTGAGAAGAACTACGGTGATGCTAAGTCTGCTCTTGAGCAGTACAGTCACTTGATCAGTGATGAGAAAGACCGGGCCCTGTACGAATCCGATCTGCAACTGCTTGAGCAGTACCATCGTGAAGTACGCCCGATGATTGATGCCATGACCCGGGGTGATGTCACGGAAGCCCATCGACTGCGCAGGGAGAGGGCAACACCGATTGGTGGCAAACTTCGTCAAGCGGTTCTTGACCATGTCGCCTACAACCAAACCTTGGTTGACAATGAGTTAAAGACTGCGATTGATGACTTGTCCAGTGCGAAGCGGGTGTGTCTGAGCGTTGGTGCTGCCCTGGTGCTGTTCATGGTTATCAGCGGATACCGGGCGTATGTATCGATCATTCGTCCGATTGATACCTTGAAAAATGCGATGGTAGGCATTCGTCAGACCTTAGATTTCACGAAAGAGGTCGTGGTCCAGAACGACAGGGATGAGATTGGTACGACTGCCAAGGCGTTCAACGAGCTGGTATACCGGCTCAGAGAAAGCATCCAGAGCATCACGACCTCCTGTAGCTCAGTTTCTCGCTATACCACTGAGTTGGCGCAGGCCGCGAAGCATGTCTCAACTGCAGCTGACCAGCAGAATGAGTCCTCCACCCACATTGCGGCCACGATTGAAGAGATTACCCAGAGCATCACGCATGTTGGTGAAAGAGCCCTAGCGGGCAGTCACAAGTCGGATGAGGCCAGTCAGCTTGCATTGAGTGGCAAGACGGTTATTGCCCGAACCGAGCAAGAGATGCGTTCCATCTCACTGACTGTCGATGACGCATCCAGAAGTCTGTCCAACTGGGACTCCCAGAATCAGAAGATAATTGCCTCTGTGGGAAGCATCAAGGATATCGCCGATCAGACCAACTTGTTGGCCCTGAATGCTGCCATTGAAGCGGCCCGCGCCGGCGAGACCGGTCGTGGGTTCGCGGTGGTGGCAGATGAAGTGCGGAAGCTTGCTGAGAGGACTACGATTCTGACCGCCGACATCGAGGAGGTCATGAAAGGTATAGCGAACACATCGGAAGAAACCACTGGCCAAATGCAGAAAGCGCACTCCCTTGTTGCTGTCGGTGTGAGTCAGGCATCCAACGCGATTGAGTCCATCCAGTCAATAGAGACCTCAACCAGCGAAGCGAAAGTGATGTCAGGCGATATCGCGGTGGCAATCAAAGAACAGGCTACTTCCTGCGAGAGCGTGGCCATTCAAGTAGAGCGCATTGCCCAAATGGCTCAGCAATCCAGCTCTGCCGCTCAGCAGACAGCTGCCGTTGCTCTACACCTGGATGCCGCTGTGAAGTCGATGAACAGTGCTGTTTCTGTCTACTCTGTCTGAAGCCTCACAGCAAAACTTGCATATCCACCTCGTGAATTATGCAAGTTTTGCTTTTTAGTCATGCCGCAGCGCTGGCATCAGCCTCAATAGCCTATAGACCTTCCTGCATCCCTCAATCGTCTTCATTTCCTCAAGCGGCTGGCTTTCACCTAACGCAGCGTTTGGTGCTGATAACCAGTTCAACAGCTGGACGTTCCTCGTAAACCTGGACGTTCCCAAGGCCAAGATTTTCTGAATTGCCCCCATCAGTTCAGGTGTGAATCGATCATCATGGTGACGGGCTGTGAGAATTCGAGATTCAACGTCCAGTGGCTCGGCAGGATTGGGATTGCCGGCTTTTCTCAACAGAGATTCGTTCCAAAGATTTACAGGTTTACTCATTAGAATAAGCAGATTTACTCATGACAATCAGAGAGTACAGGTAGAAGAATTGATGTCAAATCAATTGAGACGGCATTGTCCCAAAAGCCATGGAAAGCACCATTGCATCTGCTGAAGAACTGATACATGACTTCTATCCGGTCCTCAGTGCGAAATTGCTTTTCTCCAATATTCAGCATGCAAGGTGTATGCATAACAAGTCTCGTGCAGTTAGGAAAAAGGTTGTCTTCCGTATTGAGGGGCCAGAAGCAACGGGTTAGACTGCGCAAACACTTCCAGAGTCAACAGCTATGCTTTTTGTCGTTAAGTGGATTGCATCCTCAGATCTCCATACGGCTACCTTCATTGTCGCCATATTGGCGTCGTCACGGCTCTTGGTAGAAGTGGCTACATGGTTGAGAGTGCCAAGAAAACAAATGCCGGGCGATGCATAGCCAGAACTCAGGATAAAGCTCATGTTTCTTGGCGCTGTTGATGCTGGCGCTTCCGTGGTGACAGCAGCAGCAGTCTGGTCGGAGCGCATCCCATGGTAGCAGGCTCGGAGCTGGTGTGATCGCGTATAAGATCCACCATCGCGACGACAGTACCTCATCATTCAACTCATCAACTAGCAGGCTCGATACCACGGCTTGATCTGGCATTGATGCGGACCAATTCCGAAGATACAATGATGTCTCTTCTGTAGTACCGCACCTACCGGTGCAATTACCTCTTCGCACATCCGAATTAACCCACGCGGGATCTCCCGCCGGGTGGTCTTGCCTTTACAAGGAAGATCACCATGAACTCCGCTCCCCCTGTCCGAAACTTGGTTGGTCATGTTGCTGTAAGTGCTGAAATGAAAGTGCTTGGCACAATCACCAGTCAAACCGCTGAAGATGGAAAGAACTGGGCAGTCATCAACGATGACTACGAAGTACCCCTGGCCGGCTGCGATTTTTGCATGGACGTGATGGGCGTATGGCGTCGTGACTACCCGAATCTGCCGGCCGAATTTGTTCGATTGGCACCGTAATACTTCCACTCACTTACCACATAGGCCTCAGGCCTTAACTTATGGCTCATAACCGATCGGTTTGGGCCATTTTCATATGGAAATCACCATGACTACTCAAGCTCAAACCAGCACCATTACCGAAATCAGCAACCCAAATGAGAACTGCCTGGAGGGAATGTCTTGCCCGAAATGTGGCAGATTCGGCCCTTTTCGCATCTTCGTCAAAGCAGCTGCCTGGGTTCTTTTCGAAGATTCCGGCAGCGAAGAAATGCCGTCCGGCGACCTGGAATATGACAATGCTTCGGGCTGCAAATGTCCCGGGTGCAAGCATGTTGCAACAGTCGGGGCGTTCAAGGGTGTTGTCGTTGACCTGTCTTCCTTCAACCCGTTTCAGCAGATCGTAATGCATTCGTACATCGGTGCTGAAGATTTGATTATTGATCCACCGAGCTTTCGTGATTGTGGCGACACGCTGCTTGAGTTTCTGCTCGCAGAACTTAGCGAGTGTGATGCCCCTGACGATGCAACACGGCGTGTGAGTACTGCAATTCGTCAACTTGAACGTGTCAGCGCGGCTTTGAAGAAAGAGGTTCAAGCCGACTCGCATAATGCACCTGACGCATTGCCTGGCTGGACCACTGAACATGAGCTGATGGCTGCCCGTGAAGGTTGGGGCTTATTCCATACCGAAGGCAGCAGAGACGGTGATTGGCAAATTCAGCGGATCGATCATCCGGACGACTATGCCAAAGATTCGGCAGATCGTCCGGCTTGCTTGGCGTCGGATAATTCTGCCTGGTTCATCGTTGGATCCGGTAAAGGACCGCACCATATCCTGGCGCGTTCTTTGCTGCAGGTTCATAACCACGAAGAATTCGAGGTGGTGACCAAGGCAGCAAGTACTACCCCGCCGGCCAACGTTGAAAGCCTGATCGACGGAGTATTGTCGCGGAATGAAGGTAATGGTATCTACTCGGTCGGCGCGAATGCGGCGATCAAGGCGATGAACCATCACTGGAATTCACATTTTGCTGAGGGACATCCGGTTCGCATCATCTCCGATGACATTGAAGGTATGAAAGACCAACTCAATGCTGTCGTGAGGGAAGTGATCGATACATTGCTGAACCCGCCGACTCCGAAGACGGTAAGCAAGTATCAGGATCTTGAACTACTCAATATCGGCAATCGCCGCTATGAGTGGAACGAAACCTTCAAGAGCTATTGGTCAGTTGGTGCTGATACTCACGCGCTTTATGAGTATGCCTTGACCGATGCTGATAAGGCCGATTACCCCGGTATCGTCCTGTAACCATCATTGCGCCCTTCCATATTTGGGGGGGCGCAATCTTCCTGGCGGAAATGCCGGTTTTTCACTTCACCCCAGAGGGCAGGTGCCGCCCTTTGGTGAGCATCCGCCTGATGGAATACCATGGAAACTATTTTATGGATGTCTCCGACGATCAAGTCCTCTCGCGTGAAGAGGCCATCGACTTTCTTCTGTTGAAGAAACAAGTGGATCGTGTAGTGCGTAAGCGCTCTGATACCAATGTGCCGGATAGCTTAGGCGATCAACTCTGTCGTATTTCAATGAAGATGTATAACGCGATGGGCAAGCTTGGCGACCGTTCAGCATTGATTGCGGAAGCAAACAAACTGCTCAAGCAGGCTGAATCATCCTAATCACCAACATTTCACCCAAGGACCCTCATTAGAGGGGCTTTTTTTTGCATCCAACCTGGGGCGTGTAATAGAATGAAGATTCTTCGTAGTACCCGTGCCTTTCAGGCGCACTTACCTGGTTTTCTATCCGCCTACTCCTGGGCATCACTCTCGGTCAGTTCGAACAAAGAAGCTTAGGCTTCGCTTTGTCGTGCTTACCGTTTATATCAAACCCTTGCGGGGCTTCTCCCGCTGGGGAAGCTTCGTTCTCTATTTGGAGCTTTCCCATGGCAAATGTACGTCCTATTCGTGCCGTTGAAACACGTTCTATTGGTCTGGCCCACGGTAAACGTCGCATCTGGATCGAAGGAGGCCAAGCTCTGCGTGGTGGATTCGAACCGGGGGCAACATATAACCGGGACGCAGATACAAAGAGGTCCATTCTTACCCTGACCCTGGCTGATGGCCAGTCTGGTAAATACAAGGTAACACCCAAGTCGCGGGGCGATCGGGTGGTGCCGGTTATCGATGTCAATAGTGAAGAGTTGATTGATGAGCTTTTCTCTGGTTTGAGTGAAGTTCGAATCATTGTCCAACCCACGCGCATCATTGTGATGCCTCTCGCTTCTGCGCTTCGTGCAAAGGAGCGCCTGGCTCGCCTGAAAGCGAAGATGTCGAACAAAGAGCCGCTTTCCTTGGGGTCTTTGTCCGCTGGTGTCGGGATTTTGGATCGAGCTATCCACGATGGTCTTAAGCAATCCGGTATCGAAACGAAATTGGTGTTTTCCAATGAAATTCGCAAGGACTGCCAAGATCATGCAGCGGAATACAACCCTATCCATACGGACGAAACCATCGATTTGACGATGCCGATGCAGGAAATGGCATTCGACGAATGGCTGATGAGTAACCTGCCGCGTGTCGATATTTTGATCGCAGGTGTGCCGTGCTCGGGTGCAAGTGTTGCTGGTCGAGCCAAAAACAAGATCGCAATGCCTGAAAATCACCCGGAAGTAGGGCACCTTGTTGTCCCATTGCTTTCGATCATTGCGCGTCTGGGCCCCGTGTCCTTGGTCCTGGAGTGCGTGACCGAATGGTTAAATACGGCATCTGCTGCATTGGCCCGGTCCATGTTGAATGACCTGGGTTATGAGGTTCACGAAACCGAATTGAACTCTCGCGACTGGAATCACCTTGAGGAGCGCCGCCGGATGTGCATGGTGGCAGTAACGAAGGGAATTACTTTCGACTTCGATTTGCTGAAGCCGGAACCGCAAGAAGTTACTTTTGGTGAAGTGATGGAAGATGTTTCCCCGGATGCTTCTACTTGGGGCCGCATTGACTATATCTGGAGCAAGCTTGAAAAGGACAAAGCTGCAGGGAAGGGATTCTCCCCGACAGTGGTAGATGCCAATTCAACGAAAGTGCCTGTTCTCAATAAAACGCTGCATAAGCGTCAAAGTACCGGCACCTATATCCAGCACCCCGAAAATCCGGATCTGTACCGTATTCCTACGGTTACGGAGCATGCGAAAGTCAAGGATGCCTATCCGGATATGTTCCAGAACGTTACCCAAACCTTTGGTCATGAATCACTAGGGCAGTCTGTTTGCACTCGTCCTTTCATTTCCACTGGCCAACGCCTCGGCATGTCCTTCCATGAGTTCAACATGTTTGGTCAAGTCGCTGCGGTAAGCACCATGGCAAGCCGCATTGCGGCTTAAGCAGTATCCATTCACAACCCTAGCGGGGATGCCCCCGCAGGGGGCTCCTTGCATTCGATATGCAGGAGTAGAAGATGAAACAAATCGTACAAGCCGTTCATGAGGCACTGGAACGCCGCTGGAAAAAAGCGGGCAGTCCAGCACATGCAACCGAGCTTTGCCTTCGCGATATGCAACGGTTCATTGATGATCAAGCGCAGCCTCAAACTGTTGAACAGATTTTGGCTGAGGCAGTCGATTTGCTTGAACAGTGGATTGAGTGCGGGAAGCCTGCGACAGTAGAAGAAACATCTGTTATCTACAAGGCTAAAACCTTCAAGATTCAAAAAGCCCTGGCGCACGTCAACAGCATCTTCCCAGAAGTAATCCAAGTATTTTATGGGGTGGACTGTCGTTGGCTGTACTGCGGTGAAGGTTTCGAAAGTCCGGACTTTGCTGGCAAAGTTGTAGACATCGGCTTGCTGGAAGAAGCGGCAGATACGGTGGAAGCCTTTCCATCTGCATATTTGCTGGATGGCATCGATCTGGAATAAGAAGTTGTTGTAGAGATACTGAATTTTCAGCTAGAAAACCAAGTATCTAACCCATACCAAACCAACCCCTGCGGGAATGCCTCCTAATCGGGGGGCTCCGTGTATTCATGTTGAGGTCATCGTGAGATGGCCTTCACATAATAAAAGCCGTTGATTTGCTTCGAGCCGTTTAGCGAACAAATCGTGGCATCTAATTTGGAGCTAAAAAATGCAAAATAACCCCTCGAAATACCTTGTTGCTGAAGGCTGGTCTCATATTTTCGAAGAATTCGGCGAACGTGTCGTTCGTTTTGTTTATGACACAGCTAGTAAAACGATAGTCTTTATGGATATGCACACTGGCCTCGGCTGGAAGTCTACGACCAGTGCTCAGCTCGAAGATGTGACTGACAGCCTGGTTAACTCCAATGAAGAAGCGCTGGAAGACCCAGAAGAGTTTGGTCTGGATTCCGTTGATGTTCTACCAGAATGGGCTACCGTTTAACTAGATTCTGTCGCGTTTCTCGACGAATGAAGTTATTAAGTGCCTTGAGACAATTTCATTCACAACCCATACGGGAGCCTCCCGTATGGGTGGCTCCTTGATCACGTCGAAGGAGTTCTTCATGAGTCAAGATTCTATTACTTTGCAGTCCAACGATATCACCTCGAATCAGGATGTATTTTGTGATCCTGATATGGTTGAGATCTACATCACGCAGGAACAGATTCATTCTGTTCTTCAGGCGGCAGAAATTTTGAAGAAGAATGACTTCTTCAATATCACAATGAACCTGAAGCCTGCTTTTGAGCTTTTCGAATCTCTGCCGGAAGGCGAAGAGGCGGAAGTAATTGTAAAGGATTCGGAAGGTGAGTCCTTTACTACCTTCAAGGCGGATTACTCGGTCAGCGATTGCCGGCTAAGCATTCGTTGGGATGGCTCCCTCGTAGCTGAAGTTGAGATCGATGGCGGCAAGTCGCTCAAGGCTGATTTCGGCCTTGTGGATGAAATCGTTGATAATTACGGCATTTCTATTCCGGCATGAGCCACATAAAGTGCTAACCCATGGCCCCTCTCGTTAGAGAAGGGCCATTTCTCTTCTGCATACGTCCAGTTCTAGGAGGCAGGCTGAAAGCATTCCGTGGAAACTTAGCCTTTTAGGTGCACTTGCATGATTTTCTATCTGCCCATTGCTGGGTAACACACACGGTCTGTTCACTGAATGAAGCTACGGTTTTGTTTAGTCACCCATGCCGTTTATATTTAACCATCGCGTGGCTTCCTTTGTCGGGGTGCTTCGTTTTTGCGAATTCGTAAGGTGTATAACATGAGTATTCGGCTTAGAATTAATAATGCAGAAAACCGTCAAGGCCGACTCAATCGGTACGAAGAGGATAGCTGGCGGTGTGCATTGGAAGAGCTGCAATATGAGGCCTTGTCAACTCGTGGGGGCGGCAAAGTCAGCGCTACCTCTCCAATATTTATTTCGTACTGCAAAGCAATTGAAAGAGTGGTCTCTTGTCTGGATGAAAAAGGCCGTCTTCATGCGCTTGAAATTGCAGCTGACTACGACTATGACCCTCTGGTAACCCTAAATACTCACACGCCGACATCATTGCTTGGTTTTGTAAATGCAAAGCTGAGTTTTGTTAAAGCATGGGCTGTGTTCGAAATGGAGTGTTCACCGGAGGTGAGTCAGTTATATGACGAAAAGTCGAAAATCATTCCGGCTAGAATTGTTCCGTATGGATGGGCATGGTCATGCACATTTATGAAAACACTGCGACAAGTAAATGAATTCGGCGGTGTGAAATTGCCTCCTCCATTTTTAATCTTCTTTATTACTGTCGGAGTCGAAGCTATAAATCTTTAGATTTGACTTTTAAAACTTAACCATAAAGGATAGCCCCGTATCGGGGTTATCTTTGTTTTTTAAAGGATGTAAATCATGAGTACGACTTTTAACGCAGCCCTGGCCCTTATTGGTGCAGTTGATGATGGTAGCAATTCGGTTCTGCACAAGATCGCCTGGGATTTTGTCCGTTTCCACAACGCAATTCGTGAGGACGACCAAGTTAATGTTTACGGTAATGTTCCTGAGCCTTCGGCTGAGGATTACTACCGCCTGGCCAATATTTATGGCATTAACAAGTCTGCCACTTACAAATCAAGCTGCGCGGTACAGAATGCGATTGCGGTACTCCAATCGTTGACGCCGCAATCTGATTCGCCGTTGACCGAAGCACTCCGTATCCTCAGCGAGATCGACTCTGAGGTTTGCAAGCAGGCCATGGACGTGGTTGATGGCGTGGTTGGCCTTGACGGTGATACGTACACTGATCTGCTGAAGAAACTCTGCATGCTGGATACGAATGGTGCCATTCCTGAACTCGGTTTTCTCTGGTGGTCTGCTGACGACATGGAAGAAGCCCTTGAATGGAAGCGTACCTACCTGCAGGCCGGTGCCATTGCGATCTTCATCCTTCCGGAAAAAGACCGTGATATTGCCGATGTGATGATCCTGCTCGACCGTAAGAAGGCTGCAGACATCGTCGGATGTCAGGTTGGCGAAGAGGAATGGCTCAACCTGGAAGATGATTTTGACCCTGAAGTGGAACACCCGAAAGGCAAGTGTGAACATGCCTCGGCATCCACACCGGACGCTGTGCCCGAAGTGCTGCTGGCTGACGTTGTTGAGTCATTCAGTGCATTGCAGGCTCTGCGTGAGGTCTATCTGAAGTTTGCTTCGGAAGGTACGATCACCGCAGAGCAGATGCATGAGCAATTCCAAGGCATCCTGGCAGGTGATGTGGTGTCGGGCATTATTGAACGCCATGCTGTTCGCGAGAATGCTGGTGTAACGACTGACCCGAAACTCATGCCGAACGCCTGGCTCTGCGATTTGCTGAATAGCCTGAAGGAAACTGAAGGCTTTGTATCGGTGCAGGATGGTATTGTCTTTTTCCAAGACGGTACTTCTTACCCAATCCATTGATTTAACCCAAGCCCTCTCATCGATTTGAGAGGGCTTTTTGCTATTCCGTGTTTTCTTGAAACGATATTGCTCTGAGCAGTCGTTCCCGATAAACTCAAGGTTCTTCTGCAGTTCGCATCCATTTTGGATTGCATTTACCCTATGAGCTTCCAGCTCTTCCAGCCACGCGGCCAACTCCCGCATGGCGGGGTTGGCTACTTTTTAAGTAGGTGACCCCATGACTACCATTCATACTCCGATTTTTGACATTCTCTTTGTGATCCACGAAGGCCGTAAGGTGTTCTTGTTTGCGTCAGAAGATCGCATTCAATGTACTCCAGCCGTGATCGTCGAAGGCCTGTCACGTAAAGCAATGGCCAAACCTGCTTTGGCTGATGCGCTTCGCAACCTCAGCCGCGAAGCGGATGAACCCTTCACCCCGGAAAAGCCTTTCGTAGAGATTAGAACCCTTTCGGATGATCACAGCTTCGATGCCACCTATACCTACCAGTTCCAGCGCAAGCTGGATCAGCTGGAGCGTATGGAAAATGGCAAAACCAAGTACTTCAGTTCCCTGCACATGGCAGAAGATTCCGAGTACATCCCCTGGTAATGCCAGACTTACCCCATTCCCAAGGGAATCATCATGGCTATGACACCCGAAGAAAGAGAAGCTTCGAAACAGCGCTTCAAAGAGAAATCCGAGCGTCTTTCGGCCATTATCAAGCCGCGGCCAAAGACGGTATATACGGCTGATTTCCATTTGAGCGACCTCGATTTTCTGTTGAGCAGTCTTGAGTCCGCGACACGAGAACCCGTTGTAATGAATCCGGATTTTCAACGAGGACATGTCTGGTCGCCTGACCAACAGCGTCGTTACATCGAGAACTTACTTCGGAATGCAGTAACAGGCCCCGGCCTAGTGCTGCAGTTCAATGCTCCGTACTACACCCGTTGGGATCGTGATGCGGATGTATCGCACCCGACTGAGTGTATCGATGGGCTGCAGCGCTTTACTGCTGCGAAAGCGTGGATGGTCGGAGAAATCCTGCCATTTGGGCTTTCCCTGCAGGATTTGCGAGGCAGTGAATTTAGCCCGAACCAGTACTGCTTCCATGTGGAAGTTTATGAGTTCAACTGTCGTTCTGACCTCCTGCTTCATTACCTTGACTTGAACGCCGGCGGCACGCCGCATTCGGAAGAGGAAATCCAGCGTGTACGAGGCCTCTACAAAGAGGCCTTGTCCAATGAAGTCGAAATGCCACGCAACCACCAAGACGGTCAGGAATGACAGTCTCCCACCCAAAGTAACTTCATGATGGATACCCCGCGTGTAACCAGCACCGGGATTGATTTCAATCTGTCAGGCTTCCCTGAGGAGGTGAGCGCCGTAGTGGCGTTCATCCCGGAGAAACTGGCAGATCGTTTCGAACCCGCTGTTCAGCAGATGATCAGTCTGGGCATGTCTGAAGTCCGTTTTTCGTATGACTTCGTCCTCGTTCTTCTCGATTCTGAGCGGAAAGAGATTGATGCCCTGACGTTCATGGATAGTGTCTCACACTGCGCCCTGGCGATTAGCACCAGAGCGCCACCGGAAAGCATTGGTGATGACTACGATTTGGTAGATGTGAACATTCACATCATCTTCAAGAACACAGAAGATTACATCGTCGCCCACTTTGGCCAATTCGGCGGGTTTTTATCCGATATCCAGATACAACTTCCTGACACCTGCTAACCCACTTACCTCCTGAACCCGGCTCTGCCGGGTTTTTGTTTACATGCTGCGCGATTGACAAGGTGGCGTTTGCCGCTACACTTTCCAAGCAATACTGAACGGACACCCAACATGCTTTTATATCGAGCAATTCCAGCTACCAAATTCTTGGTTGGACTTACCTTCCTTCTTGTGATCTATCGTGAATGCACCTTCACCTACACGCCACGGGACGTTATTTTGTGGTCTGGCGGACTCCCATCTTTGTCTGTTGCATGGGGTGTTTTGTGTTCCTTGGGCCTGGTGTTGACTGGCTGGATGGAGTGGAAAGTTGCCATGATCAAGTCAGCGGAAGACGTGGCAAATGATGAAGTTCGTTCCCCGTTCCGGCGCTACTTCACCCTGCTGATCTCACTGATTACGTTGCCGACAATCTATATGATGCACGGCACTACTTACCCGTTTTTCACACTGACTACGGTCGCAGTTCTTGCTTTGGCTGGGGACTTGTTTTTTGATTTTCTGAAAGACTTGGCAATTTTGAGAATCAAGTCTGCTGCTAAAACGGCATGAGCATGAAATAGTAAGGCCCCTGGTTTTTAGGGGCCTTTTTCTTTTATAGCGAACCGGGTATAGTTCAATTTCTACCGATCTTCGGATCTTTTGTTGTCACATTGCCTGTGATGACTTAGCTGAGAAATCAGCATTTACCACTGAGCGCAATGCTCAACTCTCTGCACGTACGTGCACGCTTCAATCAAGTACCCCACCCAGAGCCCACCCGGTGCTCAAAATCTCAACCAGACATCAGACAAGACCCTTCGAGGCCCTGTGTCGGCGTGATCCTGCGTTAATGGATTCCGTTCAAGAGTTGGCCATCTGAATAAGAATTGCCGTTGATCTTGCTCCCTGCATTTAGCAGGCCAGTTACCGTTTGTCTGTAGTTCAACCCTTGCGGGGCTAAGCCCCAAATGGGGTTGCTCCGCTTCATCACAGGAATCATCCCATGAAGAAGCATGACATCTGGAAGTACGCAAAGATTGGTGGCTACCTGCAGTTCAACGGCAGCCCGATTATTACTCCCATTATCAGTGCGTTTTTTGCTTCGTTTTACCTCGAAGATGAGGACGAAGTAGGGCGCATTCAAAAGACTCTGATCGAAGGCCAACGGGCATTGTTCGTAGATTGTTGTGACCATGTTTTGACCTGGGCCGGTGTGGCAATTGCTATCTGGGAACGGGTTGAAGTACTAGGTCTCAATGCGCCGACTGAAGAATTCGAAGGCTTCGATGATTTGTCCTACTGGATCCCGCTGC
Source organism: Aquitalea sp. FG25 (assembly GCF_057809375.1). NCBI lineage: Bacteria > Pseudomonadati > Pseudomonadota > Betaproteobacteria > Neisseriales > Chromobacteriaceae > Aquitalea > Aquitalea sp. FG25. The sequence goes on along the minus strand of NZ_JBMDJV010000012.1, from coordinate 56,000 downwards.
TGAATACCAAGTTCCGTATCGACAGTAACAAGTTGACTGCGGACATGCTGCCCTCGATAGAGGCGGTTAAGGCTGATGAGCCTATTGAAGTTGAAGTGCTCTTCAAAATGGCTCAGCTGTTCAATGATGGCCATAACCTGACTGGTGTTGTTCTGCATGCATCCGATAACGGTATGCAAGTCGGTGACCACATTGGCATTAGCCGTCAGGAGCTGGTCACCAAGGACTACCACGCCGTTTCTGATAGCCAGATCAATCTGGGTCTGGCCAAGTCGGTAGCATCGCATGCGGAGAGTAAAAACCATGGGCCGATGTCCTGGCTGATTTACTCCTCTGTCAGTGAGCAACTGCGTGGCATCATCGATCCGGAACTTCGCAAGTCCGTCCGTCAGGGTCTCATCGAAATGCTCAAGCAGAATGACTGACCATGACGAATAGCACATTCTTCTGCGACGGTTTCCGAGATGCTTTTACTGGCCACCCGGCCTGTTCGCCAGATCTCCCGGTTTACCGGGATGAATACCTGGCAGGTTACAAAGCAGGTTCGCAAGCTAATTAACCACTCGTCTTCATTGACGATCTTCCACGGCCCTTTTGGGCCTTCTTACCCATGCATGGAATCTACCCCGTACGGGGGGACGCCATCTCAATAGACATCCCTTCGGGGAAAGGAGACAACATGATTACCTCTTCACCATGGGGCAAGGTTCACACTTCCACGGAAATCGCCCCCGGCATCATCCAAGTAACCACAGGCACGCATGGCGGTATTCATCTACAGCCGTGGCGCATTGGGCAGATGCCTGAATGCCTGAAACCGAAGCCTAATCATCTTGAGGGCGACGGAAGTGGGTGGTTCGAGGAAGACATCGATGTAAGCATTGTTCACTTGGCATTCCCTGAGTTCTTCAAGGGCCATGAGGAAGACGCTGAGAAGTCCCTGCGTAATGCATACCCGCACCTGTGGGAGCCTTTGTATGGCCGTAAGTTGGAAGTGCATGAAAGCGAGGCGTTGAAAGACAATGCGTTTTATGAAGCATTGAAAACCAACTACGTGCGGTTCAACACCTTCCGCTCTGCCAGTTATTACAACCCAACCGGCTATGTGTACGTATCGGCCGTGAAGGGGAGTTACAGCAGCGGCGATATCACGCACTGGCTTGTACCGGTAGAGCGCGATGCTGAACCGCGCCTGGTGATCGACCCGGCGTTTGATAAGCAGGCCGATCAAGACGGCTTGTTTGTTGATCCGAGTCTTCGTGAGGCCCAGCTTGAGAACCTTTGGCTGGTGTTTACGAACATCAAAACGACCGGCATGCGAATCGATTCCGACTTCCGCCACATCCCGCGTTTCAGCTATGTGGAAGATGTACGACTCTGGTTCGCACGAATGGACATTCGTTTTGCTGATCGTCATCACACGGCTTCTGCCTAACACTCTTCATTCACTACCCTCAGGATTTCCGCCCCCTGGGCGGAAGTCCTCCAATCCCCACTGGAGTTACCCATGTTTCCTGTTTCTAGCAACCTGTACGAACCCCTGGATGGCTTTTACTCATCGCCGATGTACCTGTTTATCACCGATGACTTCGGTAACGAAGTTGTCAGTGTTTGGCCCATCTGCGAAATCACTGGTTCAGAAGCGCACTAGCCTCGTCGGACTTCGACGCAATACAACGCTTAGCCCGTAACCGTGCAAGTGCCTCATGTACTTGCAACAAAAGGCATACGCAATGAATTTGACTGAAAATGTGATTGATGTTGCAGAACATGTGATTCATATGTCCAAAAAGCATGATTTCAGTCTTGATGAAGACAATGTTCGTGGTGCGGTGGAAAATTCCGCCGAGGCTTTGAACCTTGAATTGTCCGAGGCTGATGTTATCGCCGCTTGCGATCACATTCTGAATCAGTAATTTCAGCCATTACGCCTTACGTCCTTGCTCATCCTTGGATGAATACAGACTCTAGGCCATTACCACAAAGCCCCTATCACTGAAATTCAGTTGATAGGGGCTTTTGTCTTGTCGATCAATCTGCATTTTGCCATCCCCACGTCGCTCCAAACGTATCTTTACTGCGGGTTTAGCGAGATTTTGATAAAGAAATGCGCCAATTTTCCGACGTAGTCGATACCAAATTTTGCCGCTTTTCTGATATGAATTGCTTCCATACAGTAGCCATTTAATGCGTACCCGAAGTAGCCATGCAGGACATGAGGAAAGCCTCCAAGGATACGATCATGAAGGCATTTAATTGCTAAATATCTTTTAACGTCTTAACTTTTCATTCGTGTGAATAAAAAAACAAGTTGCCAACAATGTTAGGATTCGTGCAAAGTTGGGAAAGTAGTCGTGCCTGTCAGAGATAATAGAAAGAAAACCATGCTTCGAGTCTATACATTTAACTTTGCATCTGTGCCAGCAGACGATCAGCAAGAGCTGATCAACGCGTGCATGACGGTAAGCCATCTTGAAACCTTAGAAGAAGGCTATGACGAATTGTCCCGCAGTATGGATTCAGCTAAGTGGTCTGTATACAGAGGTGGTCATCACATCAACATCGTTGCCCGTCAAGTTTCCACTGTTTCAATTCTGAAGCTGATTTCCATCAAGGACAAAGGTCTCCACATGGCTGGATTCCCTGATCATCTTTGTAAGGAACGTCTTGGCATTGGTTACCCCATTGCCAGTTTCTAACGCCATTTGCTACGCTAATCTGAAATAACGGGTGCGTAGCGCCCGTTTTCATGTCCATTTTTACTGTGTCCATCACCCGGTAAAGAAATGATGCGAGAGCTTGAGATAGTTGAATTACTCAACTCAGGAATAGACCCAGTCACAAAGAGGCCGATTCAGATCGAGCACAATCCACGGCTTGATAAACTGCGCTCCCAATACCTTGAGGAGTTGCGACGTTGTGCAAGTCAGTCTGTGCCGCCGGCGTACCAAGTAGAGAAAGGTGTTGGCCGTCATGATGGCAAGCAGAGTAAAACAGGCACGCCATGGAGCGTAGCCGACAACAACCGGCTTAAAGCACTCTGGACGGTCGAAACGGATGTAACTTCCAGTGACGTTGCCAAACGCCTGGATCGCACCCCAGTCGCAGTGCTCGTTTGCCTGGTCCACATGGGCTTGTATGTGTCAATGGAGGAGGCTGCTGCAGAGGACACCCTGCGGAGAATCAAGAAGGGCAGCAACACCTTTTGGCTTGATGTCCCTTCATTCCCCGGCAGTCAGGTTGCGGCAGGCCGTGAAGCGCCAAAAGGGCCGCACAGGGCCTCTGCTGGAAAAGTCTGGGACTCCGCATCCGACAGACTGCTAAAATCGCTCTGGGCGGCTCCGGGACACCCTTCATTGGATGTGGTTGCGATAGCGTTGGGTCGGTCGAGCAAAGCAATCTTGCTTCGACTGATCAAAGTCGGCATCTTTGACAAAGAAGAACAGGCACTTGAAGAGGACGCTGAGAGAACACGACGCATCATTCCCATCGCTCACCAGAAGTGATTACACAGAAATGGCAAATTCTTTCCCGGTTTGGCCTGAACGCGCGCAATGTCGTTGATTCACTGACTTCGGAAGAATTTATCCAGAAACTCCGAGAGATCAGTCTTGATCTGCTGGTCAGTATGGCACGGATGTGTAGTGACGGTCACAAGCTGAAGCCTGCTGTTTTGGTTGCAACTGACAACGGTGCTCTGTCTGAAAAATGGGGATTTCGGGGAGCGACTTCCTATTTGCTGTGTGGAGTTCGCTCCTTGTGATAACCATGTGACATTGGACAGTTCAGTATTCATTGTCACCGCACAGACCATCAACAGCAATGCAGAGAATCAGAATGCAGGCCCATCACCTGGATGACGTTCTCTCAGATCAGTACTTCCCTCCGAGGCATAAAAGAGCGTGGCCTGCGCGAGGATATCCGGAAGACCCTTGTCGGCTTGCTCACAGTAAGAGGGTAATTTCTTTTGGTCGATTTCGCACTCGCTCTGTGAACTTTAGTGTAGAATTATGGCTCCTCTTGCCTTATGGCATTGTGCATCCGCGCACTTACCCAGACCGAACAGGTCACTTGTATACCTAGTTTTAATTATCTACTTATCCCTTGAATGTGCTTCCTGCTTGTAGGCACTTCGCCGGTCAAATTACTTACCCAACCTGTATTCGAATTCCTGCTAGGAATTCGCATTCTATTACCCAATGGAGAATCACCATGTCTACAACCGTTACTCACTGCAAAGAATGCAACAGCGAAATTGGCAAAAGAGGCGTATGGGAAGGCCTTTGCTACGATTGCGCTGTTGATGAGGGTCTGGTCGATACGCATGTTCCTGGAGAGCGTGGTCAAGTCGATGCATCTGAAGCGTTCAATAATCAGGAAAGTAGCAACATAAATCTTCAATAGTGAAGCATAAGATGTTGTTGCTCACGAAATTGATATGGCTAAAAGAATTACTTTAAGCCTTCATTCAGCATTTCTTTAATATCCTTACGGAGACCTTTCCGAGCGGAGGGTCACTGTATTTATCAAAGGGGAGACCCTTGAAAGGATCGTAGGCCAAGTCATTTGTTGTTTGGCTGACAAATGCCTTGTGAAAGGATTCAATATTAAATCTTCACAATAAGCCCGGCCCATCGTTGTGATGGCCGGGCTTATTCATTGCGCCCTGGCGCATTTAACCTGTATCTCTCGCTGCTTCACCTCACTCGTTCTGACCGGCACTAACTGGCCGGCCTCCTGAACACACTCTTTCTTACCTCTGAATGAGTTGGCTAAATCGCCAGCTCAGTTCACTCGCGTCCAAATCTTGTCAATCCATCGCGTTGGAATGGAAGGATTTTGGCTATCACACTGCCCGGGTTTAATACCCCGCATACTTCATGCAGTTGCAAAGGACTAGAGCATGACTTACCCGAATAACCAATCAATGTTTGATCGCATGGTGCAGCAGTACCTGACTGACGATTTCGGCCGCACAAAATGGGCCGACCTCGACATCAGCAATAGCGAATCCGCATTGCGTCATATTTTCAAGTTTGGTGCGTGTCTCGACTTTGCGAATGCCGTCAATGAAGTAACCGGCTGGCCTATCTTCGAGATTCAATGGGGCACAGCGTTGGATGGTGACCCGGACGATGTTGGTGATGGCCTTGCATTGCATCGTGTCATTCTCCACCCATCGGGACGCTTTCTTGATTCGTCAGGTTGGACAGACCGCCAAGCTGTTTTGGAAGAGTTCCATGCCACGCATTTCACGTATCAGTGGATGGATGAGGTTGATGCCGGCGGTGGTGTATTCAGTATCGATTACGATCTTGTGCAGCAGGTGGCAATGACGCTCTTGCCGCAAGATGCGCAAGATACAGCCTACATTCCGGCCTAATTTATCTCCAGCCTGGGTTGTATAAACAAGCTGTACCATCAGTTGCCCTGGCAACGATTGCTCAATTCACCGTTAAACTACCCAAGAACCCCGTGCCAATTTGGCCGGGGTTTTTTCATTACCACAAAAGAAAATCCCCGCCGAAGCGGGGATTGATTTTCATGTAAAAGGTTAGGCGGGGATGGGCTCCAGTGCCTCCAGCTTTTTGGCCTTCACGAATGCGGCGATCTTCTGCTTCATCGGTTCTGGATCATTCAGCGAATGAAGCCATTCCAGAGTCGAAACCAGCAAGAAACGGTCACTACGGATATTTGCAGCAGTGGCTTTCTCAAAGATTTCGACAACGGACTTGCCTGTCAGCGGGTTGACTACTACCCAGCTTTTGCAACTATGGGGCAGGGGGGGAACGTCACTGCCGTAAATGCGCGGTGCCTGGGTGGTTGTGTTACTCACGCTCATGAGCACGATCTCCATGCAGTTGTTCAAAGGCGACGTAATCGATCAAGGCCATCTTGCGAAGGCCAACAGATGCATTCGGCCAGATTTCACACTGAGCTACCGCGTGGCCACTGCAGAAAACAGCTGCGCAATCACCAGTGGTGACGCCGATCTGGTCTTGAATTACCGAAAGTGCCGCATCGAGGTCGCCGATTTCAGCTGCACGCTGGTAGTCATCGTCATCAAGAATTTGGGTGAGGTCCTGATCCGCAGAGTCGAGTTCGATTCGTTCGGCCATTTCGTCAGCAAATTCCTGCGGGTTCATCAGACCGTAGGTGGTCAGACGCTCCGGGATGTCTTCAGCGGAGATATGGCCATCTTCGATCTGCCGGCGCAGGTAGGTCTGAATCTTCATGGCATCAACCACGATATTCTGACCGCGCTGTTGCATGCCTTCTTCAACGGTGCCGATGAAGTCGCAAGCTTCCAGAGCATGCTCCAGACGGCGTTTGACTTCTTCAGTGTCACCACTACGACGTTTGCCGCTGCGTTCGATCAGAACCAGTTCACTGGCCAGACTGAATACTTCGGAAACATCGTTGAGCGTGACTTCAGCTGAGGTGGTATCGACCTGGCTACCTTCTTCGTCGTAAATCGCAACGTCGATGGTGAGCTTGTCGTTGGTTACCGGCATATTGGTGTGAAGCGTTTCTTTATGCAGTTCCCAGTATTCGTTGGCGCGATCTAACAGCACCCGGACATCATCCAGATCAAGGTCCATGCTCGACGCCAGTGTGACCAGATCCAGATTGTCCTGGGTAGCCATGATTTCCGAAATCAGACGTGCAAACTGAACAGTGTCTTTGTTCCAAAGTTGGGACATGGTAATTCCTTCCGGCCTGATGGCCATAAATGGAGCCCATCCCCTGAGGGGTGTGGGCCTGGGTTGGTCGCTTAGTAGTTGAAAATATCGGGGATACGAATACTGTTCCCCTGATTGTTCACGATCTTCAGGCGCTGGCCACTGACGTGAGTCGGAGGATTGCGGAAGTTGATCTCTTTGATTTCAAGGTAGCCAGAAGCTTCTTCAGGAATGGTTTCAGAAACCTCCATTTGATTCAGCAACTGACTGGCATGCCCTGCTTTTTCGAATACGACCACATGATGCATAGCCGTATGCATAGAACGGAATTGAACGCCGTAAAGCATGAAAATCTCCAAGTAGGAGATAGGGCATCCCCGAAAGGGAATATCCCCATCGGGTGAAGTAAGAATTGGTCAGGCAGATATTGCCGAGGGTGATGCAGAGTCTGTATGGACTAAGGGTAATTGCACTTGTCAGGGTGCGCGCCATATGGCGAGAAGAACCCACATTGTATTCGCATGGATTGCCCCGGTAAAGCACTCTCACTCAAGCCACATTCAGGTTAAGACCTATAAGCGATTTCGCGGAAAAATGGCTATCCATTCCGAAAAGTGTTGAGATCACAAGACTCAACCGGATTGGCCAGAATTGGTAGCCTGCATGAACAATCATGAAAAATTCAAAGAATTGAAGTTTGCTGTCCTGCGCAGCCTCAGCGCCCCGGTGCTGTGTGTTTGCCTTGCAGGGGTTGTGCTTCTCTTCGGTCTTTTGTTGAACCTGGCATTCACATCAATGCCGCTGGTAAGTCAGGCTGGCATGGTCATCATCGCCATTTTCTTCCTAGTGAATTTCCGCTCATACCATGAGTCCCGATTATGGAAGGGGATCATAGCTGGTGTGGCCTCAAATCTATAGGCCAACCAGCCACCTTCTTCCCGACAAATGCAGAAACAGTACTTCAATCTTGGGTGTGACAATGCCAAACAACAGTTCCAGCAGCGCAATGATTTTCGACGAAGGTGCTTTCCTTTTGGGTGGACGATATGACTCGATCAAAGAGGCCCTGCGGAATGTGTCTGGCATTCCCAATGCCACGTACAAGGTGATGGGGGAAGAGGTCTTTGTGTATGAGGCGCTGGTGAAGAGCGTCTTTGAGCAGATGAACAGACAGAACGGCCTTGGCCTGGCGGAAGTGGCGCACTTGATGCTGCCGGCGGCAATCATGTCTCCCTTGAAGGCAGTCAAGGACTGGAACATTACCCCCTACCCATACCAGCGTATCCACGCACCGTCCGGTGGTTGGTATCTGAGGCACAAACCATTTAATGCCCGAACTCCCAATACCTACCACGACCATGCGAAGTTTCTGGAAGTCGTCGTCTCCTTGCTGATGGGCGAGAAGATCGAGGGGGAAGGTGATTTCGTCTATGACGAAGTACCGCTGGTGTTGGAGGAACCGCTAAGCATTGAATCACTACCGCCAAAGCCTTTGTTGGAAGGTGAGAAGATAGGAAAGATGGGGCCTGCCGGTGGGGGCATAAATTATATGGCAGGGTTTCCTCCGCTGACCCCGGAACTTCATTCTGAGGTTAGCCGTCGGCTGACTGCCTGGGATGTCAATGCAAGGCGTGTTGCTGTCTCTATCGAACCATTGCTACCGGCCGTGCTTGCCGGTTTGCCCATTGACCTTATCCGCATGACAGAGGATGCGATTGGACTCACTTGCGATCAGGACCACGAGAAAATGGCATCCTTGCGTACCCTGTACCCAGAAATTCGTAGGATTCAGTCAGAGTACTTGTATGAAATTTACGACAACTACCAGTTCGAAAGGTGGTTCTCATCTGACTGGGCACCGGATCGGGAAGTGGGCTTCATTTTTTACCTGCTCGGTAAGTTTGCAAAACCGGAAGCGGCTGGCGACGATGCTTGCTCGTTGGGGTTGTGGTTTGCACATGCGCGAGATAAGGGCCTGGCGCTGGAAGAGGCAACGGTCTTTGCCCTGGCGTCGTTGCAATACGACCGGGCACTGCATCGACTGGACGACAACATCAAAATGGCCATCTCTTACCTGAAGAAGGCGGTAGACGGAGAGCGGTCAACTGGCCAGCCAATTGTCACGATTGCAGACGCCATGAGATTGGCGCGTACTGTTAATTCTAGGGTTGTCGTTCATCAGGATCTACAGGGTCTCGCACAGTTGGATGGCGCAAGCTAACCCATAACACGAGTCCAAAACAAAGGCCGCGTATGCGGCCTTTGTTGTGTCCAGAACGCAGTCAGTTTATTCAGATTGCGGGTTGCTGGCACTGGTTACCGGCGCGTCGTAGAATCGCGGCGCGAAGCTAGCTATCTCCCACATACCAATTTCCTTTGTGCTGGAGTTGCGGTCAAGGGTGAGGGTGGCGTCTGTAGACAGGCCACGGATAACTGCCAAATTCTTCATGGTGATGATCAGTGTGTCGTCATGCTGCGCCGATGCGCCATGCTCAACCTCTACCTTGAGGATGGCTCTCATAGGGATGGTTAGCAGACCACCACCGACCAGCACGTCAATGGTCGTGTTCTCAATCTTCCCGCTATGCAAAAACCCACGTCGATCGACTACTGAATCAAGAGAGGGGAGATCAACGATGTTGTCGTGCATCCAGCGAGGTCCGCTGCTTGGGGAGTCCGGATGTTCCTTGAGGATTTCCACAAATTGGCTGAATCGAACGAACTTGGGGTCATCGGCCAATTCGCGGCATATATCAAGGTTTTCATCTGGGAAAACGACCAATGGAATGATCGGCGTGCGGTTCCATAGCGAATTCCGCTCACGAAGAAAGCGGTTTGCTTCATACAGGAAGCCGCCAATTGAGCGGGACGGATTGCGGAATGCCGGCTCGAAGTCTCGGTCCTTCATGGCCACATTGATGTAGGCCCGATCATTTGAGGTGGTGCTGATAGCTTGGCTCTGGCTGTCATCAGTCTTTTTCGTACTCGGGCTGATGGTGATCGAGCCGCGCCATGTCTTGAACAAAATGCCGTAGCAGCGACTTCCTTTGGTGATCAAAAGGTCAACATAGGACTCAAAGCCAGAATGGCTGGTCATGGTCTTGTTGATGAAGAAAGTAGCGTTGGACTGCTGCAGCGTAGAGATCAATTCTTGGGCACCCTTAGGCCAGCGCTGTGGATCCTGGTAGGGGTGGTTTTCAATCTCACCGGTGCCCATCATTCTCCACATTTTGTTGAGAACCCAGAATTTCTCCAGATGTAATGGAATTTCCCTGGCGGGGATGCCGCCAATGGCCATGCCAAGTCTGCCGCCAACGTACTCCGATATTTCTCGCCCGTTGCACGAAGACTGCCCGCTGTTCAGTCGGATATTAGCGGCCTCGCGGAAGTTCTCTTTCCAGTCCGCATCCAATGACGCAGAAACAGCCCGCGCTGCGTCGTCGTAGTTTGATGTGGTTGATGATATCAAAAGGGCGGCAATGCGCTCCTGGGCTTGCTCCTGCGTCACCAGTGGCATTGTGGCGGACTTCAGGCCGAATACGCCGTGTTCAGTGTCGCCGTCGTTCAGGAGAACGTCCGAAATGTCCTTGTTGTGCTGAATCAGCTCAAGACCGATTTTTCCATCAGGCCGAATGCCGCGAATCTTCACCTTCACACTATCGTGCAGCTGGATATCTTCGACTTTGACATTGGCCGGGAAGGAGTTCGCATGCGCTAGACCTGACACATCAGCGAACCGAACTTTGATCCCATATTGCGCAGTTTTGGAGACAATGCCGTAATACTCGGTTTCGGTGTCGAGGCTAGGATGCAACCTGGCCAGATCAGCTGAACCATCGCACGGCTCGGTTTCCAGAAGGCCTAAGCTGAAGCGGCCATCCTCGTGTTTTTTCAGGATAATGACCTTCGCCTTGTGGCCCCAATCAAGGTCAGACAGGGCAATCCCGTCAGCAAAGTTTGAGGTGTGGGCGAGTCCGGTGAAAATGCCGAACTTCACGAAGACGCCAAATTCAGCGCAGTTCGTGATTGTTCCATCGAACACATCAGAAATGTTGGGCAGTACATCCTTGGGTGGTTCTTTCACTACCGGCTCTGACAACGGCTCAAGGCCGAACCCTGGCATGGGGAGATATTCCGGTTTGCCCAGCGGGATGTGTTCCAGCAGGTTGACCAGAATCTTGCCCTCATCGGTAATGCTCTTGATTGCAAATTTGAGGATATCGCAGGGTTTGATTTCGAAAGAGTTGATGCTCGTGCCAGTCTGCGACCAGTCTATATCGGCAGTGTACGGCCCGAACGAGACCAAGGAACGCTCGGTAGAGATTACGCTGGCAGTACCGAAGAAAATGCGATTGACTTCAAGATCAGGCTGTTTGGAATCAAAGAAGGGCGATATGGTCATTGGCTACTTATGCATTGCTTAGGATGTAAGCTCCAATGCTATAGTCCGCACGGAGAATTTCAATTTTTCGTCGAAATCATTACAGAAATTGCCCCCACCCGGAGTGGGGGTTGGGTCTTCGCCTATCAAACTGTGGAATCTATCAGCTTGCCTTGCATTCCAAAGGGTAGTGCGCGAGTAAGGCGAGCGAGATCATGCCATCAGAACGCACCCGGTCAACGCGAATCTTGCAGGTGTCGCCGGCCTGAATGCCCTCAAAAGTTACTTCATGGCTTCGCCAGTTTCGATAAGCAAACCCGTACATGTTGCCGAACTTGATCTGCACCACGAAGTCGGTTGCCGAGGTCACAAATCCCTCGTCTTCGTGGCCCAACATCTGCGTCAGAGATGTACTGGTGTTGCCTTCCTGACCGGTATGCAGGACTTCCAGCATACCGAAGCTCATCTTACCGTCGTAACGCATTCGGGTGATGATGATCTTGACGATGCCGCCCCATTGCAGTGATTCCGGATCGATACCTTCCGCCATGTCTGAGCGGTGAACGAGCCCACGGAATACACCGATACGGACGAAGAAGCCAAAGTCCGTAACTCCATCAATTCGACCAATATAAACTTCACCCAGTTTCGGCATCCGGTTGTTGGGTGTATCCGAGACGGTCTCAGTGCTGGGGCCGACCAGTTGGTCATGATAATTGTCGATAGATAGCATGCGCGGCTGTGGGTCATGTTCCAGCAGCGTGACGGTCATGTTGGACCCATGAACGGATTCATTCACCACGAAGCTGACTAGATCACAAGCTCGGATGCAGGACGGCTCAATGGCAGGGCCAAACAACTCCCAGCTGAACGAAGCCTGGTAGGGGCCAAATACGACTGTGCCGCCCGCCGGCGAGACAGACGCAACCGTACCCTTGAATACCAGACCGGGCCGGGCATCAGGTGTGTGAGGAATCAGAACTGGACGCATTCCCATGAAAGTCTCCTGCGTAATATCGTGCCCGCAGCATATCGCCCGGCACGATAAGGTCAAATCTTCGGCAAAATCACTTGGTCTATCCAATGGACTGGCTATTCATCACGCAACTTCAGTTTCCCCGCGTGATAGTCCTCAGCAGACAGGAGGAGAGGTGCCCATTTCAGGTAGTCCTCCCGTGTCCTGGGGTCTTGGAAGAATTGCAGGTAGTCACCGGGTGTGTACGCAGAGATGTTGAAGAGAGCCGAGGCCGGGACCGTGAGCGTGGCGGGTGTCATGCCAAAGTCTGTCATACGCTCCCGCAACCAACTGAACATGGCTTTTCGTGACCGTGGTTGCCATTTGGCAATCCTGGAAATGATGCCCGGTCCCATATTGCCTTCTGGCTGATATCGCTTGTGACGGTAGCTGGACTTGTTGCGGTAATCCCGGTCGAGTCGGCGGTTCTCCTTTTCTGCCTCCATTTGAAGCCAGTACCCTTGCTGGCCAGCAACAACAGAGTTGGCATCCAGTGAGGCATTGCACTTGGCCCGATAGGCTTCAAAGTCCGGCGCGTCACCGTTGTAGAGTGTGGCCGAGCCGTCATAAACCAACTTGATCGCCTGGTCGAAGCCTGCAGCTGTCCAACTTTTGACCGGTGGGTGAGGGTGCAGCACGGCAGAACGGTCGAAGAGGCCCTGAATGATCAGTGCAATCCGGTTGAATTCCTTGATCTTGTCCGTTATCTGGCGCATGCCTTCATCGAAGTTGACGTTGGATTGATCAAAGGGCTTCCATTCGCTCGGTCGGAAATAGAGCCCGTTAACGTGAATGGCATCATCCATTCCCTTAAACGGGTCGTGAATGTAGCTGGTGCCCGGATTGGCTTTCCGCCATTCAGCACTTTTGGCAATGGTGTCCTGCCACTTTGCATAGCAATCTTCATACAGCGATACCGGCATCAATTTGTCGATACTGTGGCCGAACATCTTCATCATCATCGGCTCGTCCGGGGAGTAGAGGGCCTGGTCAGGGAAGATCAAAGCGCCAAAATCCATATCGCAGGAAAGACGCCATACCTGTTCGCCATTACGGATGTACAGGAAGGTGAACTTGTCGGACGCGCCAATCTGCAAGTTAATGTGGAAAGCCAAAGGATCACCCTGGCAGTCACGTTCCTTTTCATTGCGCCGCACCCGCATGGCAACAAGTGTGCGGGGGAAGGGAAGAATACGGTCCCGATTTTCAGCCTGGCTTATCCATTGGTCGAATTCGGCGATGTCCTTGAACTCCATGCCGCCGGCCGTGTAGTTCAACAAGCACTCTTCATCCATGTAGAGACGGCGCTGCATGACGTGCAGCTTGTCCAGCATGTCAGCGGGCTTGCCGTCTGAACACTGAACAACTTGCTCGGTCAGCCCTGCATAGAGACTCACATTGAAGATCCGGCCCTCGATGCCCTTGATCTCTTCTTTCATCACGCCCATCTGGGCCTGGGTCATCATCGTGGTGGCCATCAGCCACCTGGACAGCTGCTCACTGTTTTGGGCAATCAGTTCGAACATTCGGGGGAGCGTTACATCTTTGGCTTCGTGCAATTCGACTTCATAGGCCCTGACATCGACCTGGCTGGAGAGGGTGGCCAATGCCATGCTTTCCTTGGCTGGTGTGCGCTCGTGCGTGGCCCCTGGCCCGGTAAGTGCCGTAGATTGGGAAATACCCAGCCTTGCAGTGAGAGCCTGAATTTCACCGAGCAGTCTTGCCGACTCGGATTGGTGGTGCATGATCCGGCCCTGGATGTACGGGATGGCATCGGGTTCATAGGTCAGTACGGACCAGAAATCATCGAAATGAACGCGCCGGCTGGTGTAGCCATGGCGTTCACTATGAGGGGAGTGCAACTCAACGAAGTTCGACCCGATCTTCATAACGCAGCCCAGCCATTTGTATTCCTGGCCGGCTTTTAGGCCCGAAGATGGGTCGTCATACGTTGCTTTGCTTTTAATCCAGTACCATTGCCCCAGCCCCAGTTGGGGCTGAGTCTCTTCACGAGAAGGGGAAGGATCAATTTGACCTTGTGAGGTAACAGAGTCTTGGGAGATGTTTACAGGTTTCATTTGCTTTCCGCCGGGAAAGTGAATTTCGATAAATGAAACCTACAGACAAAGTACAGAATGTCAAATGAACAGGGAAGGCATGAGCTTTGATATGGCCAAAAATCTACAACTAAATGCGGTTGTAGTCCGGATCGCGTTCTTTCACCGCAACTGTAACTTGAGGCTCAGGATCTCTAGTCAAATCAAATTTAACATCTTACTTTTTGAGAATCTGGAACTTATCTGTTTTCCAGTATTTTGGAAAGCAAGTTTTGGCATTTAGCAGCCAAAGCTGAATGCAAAGCGAAATTCTAGTGATTCCAGATAAGGCCCATAGGCAAAAACAACACGCTAGAATGTACCAGCCATTCGGCCATGTAATTATATTTAGTATGTAGAGAGTTGAAATAAAGGTTGTTAATAAAAAGAACAGGTATGTCAGCTTAGGGTCGGCTCCTGATATTTTTATCATATCAAAATCAGAGAACGAATAGCCTTGCGCTTCTATTTCTTTTGCGGCCTTGCGTAGGGCTGATACTGACCATGGCGAATCAAAATGTGCAAGGAATGCTATTTCCTTAGATTTGTGGATGCCAACAAGTCCAGTGCATGTGCTGATATCCTTTGTAATGAGAACTGTTGAACTCATTCCGACTTTAGCTATTTTACATGAACCTTGGCGAACTTTAATTGTCATAGGATTGTATTTATTTACTCAGAAATATTGTTTCTATTGCAAAATGTGTGACAAAGAGGTTGAGGAAAAGGGGGGCTGAAAGTGTCCTGCGATACGCTGAGCCATTATTAATGCAGATGATATTCTTACAGTAATTTGTACTCATAATTACTTTCCAAAAATTCAGCATAATGGGAAGGGTTTAGAGAGAAAGCGCCTTTGTCATTCGGGTATGCTGCATTGCGCAGCACTTCCAAATAGGTCGATTTATAACTACCTTGATTGCTCTCTACGCGTTCAGCTTCGTCCCACATGCTTAGATTGCAAAATGAAACAACCACACAGTCATTAAGGGTGGTGAAGCGAACTCTGTCACCGACAGTGGTGCACGAGTTCATGAAGCACAGAGCAAGTAATTTTTCGTAGCGATTCTCTGTCTTGGTTTTCTCTGCTTCGTGCGCTAACGCTGATTGAAATGACGAATAAAAAGTTGGGTCTCCTTCAATCTGGAAAGTAAAACAAACCCTGCCGTAATACTCCCCTTGGTTAATGGAGCCAAAACGTTTCACAACACCTTCGATAGTTTTGAAGTTGCACTCAACTTGTTTTTTCTTGGCAGAAAAGAAGCTCATATAAATCCTTCATTTCGAGGAAGAGTGATATTGCCTGTGAATACCCTAAATGAATGGGCCCAGATAGTCAAAGCTAATCCACCTAAGGAAAAAGCCCGGCCTCCAGAAGGAGGGCCGGGCTGACGATCGGGGACCGTACGGGTTAGACGGTGTCAGGGCGACGGTTGTTGTTCATGGCTTCTGCAATGATGAAGTCCGGGTGCTGGTCCTGGAGCCACGAGAAGATCACGTTGCGATCTACACCAATCTCAAAGTGGAGGAAGGGCAGATTGATCTTGTTATCTTCCTCTACAGGAATGGTGGAGAACAGTTCGTCGAACAGTACGTAGTAGTAGCTCAGCGGATGCTGCAGGAAAGGTTCCACGTTTTTATGGCTGGCATAAGCATTGAAGACCGATAACGATTTCCAGACTTCGTCCACCAAAGTACCCGCAGGGAACTGCAGGAAATCTTCTGCAACCACGGGGTTGAGGGTGTGCATCTCAAGACCAATCACCTTTGCCATGCGTTCTGCCACGTAATGCATGTAGGCCTCGCAGTCAGTTGTGAACATGCACGGGAATCCCTTGGTTACAAAGGCTTCATTGCCGGCGTTGGTGAGCATGTCGGAATCGTCTATTAGCGACTGAACGTCCGACAAATCAGGCGCAGAAAAGAATTCATCACAAAGGTAGTGATGGCCGCCAACGGCCCAACCGACCTGGGTGACATCAGGGTGTTTCGACGATACGGCATACAGCAGATCGAACACCATCCGGGGCATATCTTTTACGACGATGCCCTTGGCGTCATTGCCCTTGGCGTCATTGCCGGAAGTAACTTCAGGCTTCACATAGCGAACCACGTTGCCGATAGATGATTGAATGACGCCTGGCAACATGGCCGGGGTAGGGCGCGAATCAACTACTTGGCGAACGATGGTATCGATTGCCATCCAGTCAGACTCGGAACGCCCATCCTTCGAAGTGCTCGACAGGAAGTTGGTCCACACATCAACTTGTTCGTCATGCGACAGGTCATGATCGCCATTGGCATCCATGTCATTCAGGTCCCAGCAGACTGCAACGCCGGTAGTTTCGAAAACACGCAATGCCTCGGTAAGGTGGCTACGTTCCTCTTCCGGAAGTGCTGGCAGTACTTCAACAACGGTGCTCAGCAGGGAATTAACACGAAAAGCTTGGGGCAGGAAATTGAATTGGGTCATGAAAAGCTCCATAGGGATATAGCGGAGCTTTCCACGCGGGAAGGCCCCGCGAGGGTGGTAGTACAAGAATCAACTTGCGTTGAGAGTAATTGCATCAGGTGATGCGTAGGCCAGTTGGCCAGAAAGAACAGCCAGTCTATCACAGGTATCTGGGACGTTGTGGTGGATCATATTGCAAGGGCAGGGCACAAAGATGTCATTCATGAGCGGATTGAATACAGAGCCTTTATGAGCAGGCAACTGACCTCATACCACCCAACAAGCAAATTACATCGTAGGCCTTTGGCATCATAACCGGTGTCATTTGCCCTGAAACCTTCCATTCGTCATAATGTCCATCTTGAATTACCAAGGAGGACATCATGTCCAAACGAGCCATTATTCGCGAAGGAGACACTACCTCGCACGGTGGAATAGTTCTGGAGGCGTTCCCGAATTTTACTGTCTATGGCAAGAATGCTGCTGGTGTTGGACACCGAGGACATTGCCCACAATGTAAGCGGGATTTTGTGATCGTAGCGGGGGCAGCTAAGTACACTTTCATGGGAAAGAACGTTGCTGTAGAGGGCATGCAAACATCTTGTGGTGCGGTACTGATTGCCTCGCAAGGGCAGGCGACGGTTGATGACTCGTCAGGAGCAACCACAAGCATAAGAGCCGGTGCCAATGCGCTAGCGGCAGCTGTAACAACGTCAACAGAAAACGAAGACCACGAATATTTCTATACGGTAGAGCGTGATGATGGCTCGCCCGTCAAGCTGGCATATCGCATCGACAACGGAGATGAAAAACTCCATGAAGGTGAGCTTTGCGGTGAGGGTAAGACAACTGCGTTCCCTATGAATAAGTCCGGCGAACCCACTTTCTGGATTCCGATGATATGAGCCTAGACGCACAGACAAGAAAGCTTGCAGCAATCGCATACGGGGAAGCTTCCGGGGCGAATGATCCTAATGAAATAGGGGGTATTGCTTGGGCAGTAGCGAACCGGGCGAGAGCCTGGGGTGGAAAAACAATTGAAGGGCTGCTGGCTGCTGACCCTAACTACACCTATGCAGTGAAAGATGGCAACCGCAGATACGCCAAACTCATGAAGGCCAGCGAGGATGCAATAGCAGCTGACAAAGGGATGGCGGTGGCTGTCGATTGTGCAAAAAGTGCTTTGGCCAACGCGGATACAGACCCGTCAAATGGCGCGTTCTGGTGGGATGGCCTGGACTTCAAAACTAATTTCGAGAATCACCCGAAAGTGAAGGATGGCTTCCACATCGCCGATCCAAGCCACAATATTTTCAATGTGAAAGATGTTAGCCATCCGACAACAATTTATTGGAAGGTCAAGGACAAGAAAACCGGAAAGGAAGTTAACTCGAAGGTCCGTGGGAAATTTCAGTTTGTTTGGGAGTCCACTGCTGCTTATGGGAAAACCATTTTCTGGAAACACGATGCGGACTATTTGAAAGCCACAAGCGGAAAGGCGTACCGATGAAGTGCTTGCCGATGATTGCTTTATGCCTACCACTGGCTGCTCAAGCTGGACAGGTATTCAATGGATATGATGCCTACTACGCAACGATAAAAGGCCGCTTGTTTTCCGGAGAGGGTCACGAATTGCGGCTAGATAGCCTTTTGGGAAGAGATGACCTGGCCTACGTTTGGCAAGGTAGAGACGCCGGAAACTACCACTCTGTGGGCGTACGGGGCGGCCGTATCAAAATCGATGGAAAACTCGTGAGGAGCCGCAGTGTAACGGTTTTCCCCGGGGAGATAGTGGATGTTGGCGACTTCGGTAGTAGCTCGAATGTTTACTTTGCGAACGGCTGGGCTTGCCTGGATGGGGTTCCTCCCTCTGCATCCGGTACGGCAGTGAGGCATAAATCAGTTTACCTAATTCAGCTTGAGAACCGCCGGCTGAAAACATGGAAATTGCCCAGTCTTTTTGCCTCTTGTGCCAACATCCGCAAAAAAGGTGATGCAATCACTTTTGATAAAGCTGAGTACCAGTATCGAGAAGAAAATCCAGACCCAATAGGTGTAGTGTTTACAGAATTCGAAGTGAACGGAGAAGGCTTCCATCAGTTAGGTAACCAGCGTCAGATTCTGTTTGTTGAGCCCGGAAACGTCTACAAATTCTCCCTACAATAGGGCCCACGGCAGACGGATCGCCACCGTAACCATTCAAGATTCTTCCCAAGTGCGTTGTTCGATGATGACCGCGTTTCCCAAGATGATGAATAAGCCCTCACTGATAAATTCAAGGGGGCTTATTCGAGGATAATGTCAGGGCTTTTCAGAGGCAAAGACCACATCAAAAACAGGGATCGTCATTACATCGCCTCGGGTAGTCGCAACAGTATCGTTCTGTACGTACTTGCCGACAAAACCCAACCAACCTCCAATTTTGGCCTGATCCCACAATGTGCTTGAAACCTTGCTTGTTTTGTTCATGCGCAATTTTGCATAAAGATACCTGCCAGTACCGTTAAGCAGCTGTACCGGAGTGCCGTAGAATGCATGTACAAGAATAGTCTCCCCCTCAACTTGGTCGATGACTACCTGAGACTGGTAAGTCTTACCGTCTGGACGGATTTTTGGGCTAAGCATCACATCTGTGGGATCAACTACATTCGGGAACTCATAAAGAGCATCGGCTAGTGTTTCCATCGGGATACGGCCCGTACGGAGATCATCACCATGTTTTTGTGTTGCAATTGCAGTCTGCCCTTGCCATGCCTGCACGTTGGAGATCAGGGTGCTTTCGAAGTCCTGGATCTTGCTGAATTGCTCCGGGTCACTATCATCACGAAGATCCTTCGTAGCGCTCTCTACGATCTTTCTGGACTTATCAACTGTCGCTGATGATCCACTGAGCAGAACCCCTAAGTTGCCCCGGGTTAACCACATGAAGTTCTCAAAGTGTTGGGTGGATTTTTCTGTAGCGAAAAACGGCTTTAAACCCAAGTCCTTTGCATACACGTCTGATAAGGCTTCATTGGAAACCCCAAGATCATCTTTGTAGTTACCCGACCCATCAGTCATCTTCGGGAAGTGGCCGTTCCTGTCAGCATTCTTCTGGTAAAAGATGCTGAGACTTTCAAGCAAAGCCTGGGCATTGGCCCCGGCCTTGGTGGTCTGGACGGCTGGTTTTGTATCTGCCAATGCAGAATGTTCACAAAACGCAGCGAAGGCGAGGGCAGAGCACAAGAATAGGGCATTTCTCAATTTCATATGGTTATCCTGCAGCGCGACAGTCATGCCAACGTCAACAACTGAAGCTGGTAAAGGCAATGCGTCTTGCATGTCAGTTGTGAGCGAAGGTAGACATGATGGTATATGCAAGCGAAATGGATGAAAAGTCTTCATCCAGTATCGCAATGTACTAAGAGATACAGATCGTACTTGACCGGCTTCTGGCCCCGTCAGAGAATAACCATTCTTCAAGGCGTATGCCTTCGTGTGCCCGTCACACATTTACCGGCCACCCGGCCACTTCACCACCCTCTGGGACATCATCCCAGTAGGGGAGATGCTCCAGATTTACAAGGAACGTCTCCATGAAACTCTCCGCAAAAGCCCCAGTCACTGCAGCTCAACGTGCTCAACTCAAAGCAGACAGCAAAGACATTCGTGCGACTGCAAAGCGCAAGAACATCACCCTGGATGCATGGGAAGAGGCGAGCGAGAAAGCAGCATGCAAGGAGCACTTTGAACTCGGTTGCTGGCTTTACTACTTCAGCGACAAGGTCGTTAAGACTGGCCCCGAAGGTCTCAAGGCCCGTATTGAATGTGCATGGCGTTTGTTCATGAATGGCATATTCAACCCGGGGGACGACTTCTTCACCGTGTTTGATTTCGGTGAACAGAAATTCGATACCATCTTCGAAATGCTTGATATGGCGGAAGTCAAAGATGGACTTCGCCAGCACTTGCATCGTGACCACACAGGCAAGCTGGCCCGGGCATTTGAGCACCACGGCTGGTCTCTGACTTAACCTGGCAATCTATCGCCAAGATCATCCCTTCATCATCCATTTTAACCACCCATTGGGGCGCTCCCCATGGGGCGCTCCGACCTTTACGCTAGGAGCGTGACCATGTCCCTGTATCCCCAATCCCCGATTTGTCTGTCCTTCACTACCACTGGTGGTGATGATGCCAACTCTTGGGATGTATTTGCCCATACGGTTGATGAACCTGACCATCGCGTAACAGTACTGCAGGTCTTCATGCCGGCAGGCGAAGAGATCGCAACGGAAGTCGAGCTGCTGCTGGTTGGCTGCAAGAACGCTGTAGATGACCTGAAACCGCCGGCGCTTGCTGGTGCCCTGCTTTGCGCAATGGATCATCTGGCGAATTTCCGTAACTACGAGCCCACTGAGCCCGCAGAAGCACCGACCGCCGGTAACCACTCCATCCCTGTGGCGCTTCACAAGTTGTTCTGCGATGCCTTGAATGCCTTGCCGCTGTTTCATGCGGAATACTCGGTACTAAAAAGCCAAGCAATGCTCGGTGGCCGGCCCGCGACACGTCAGTATGGTTGGATTCTGTCGGAAGAGAATTTCATCTACTTCGATGGTCCTCTGCCCAAGCACATTGCCATCAGTGGTTTTGGCTACCGGCCTGTACGAAAGATCTGGGATGAATCCATTGCATCTGCTGATGATCTTGAGCACCACCAGAAGGTCCTGGCCACAGAAATGGCGAAGAAGGTCCGACGTTTGCGCTGCAGTTGCTGCGGAGCTGAGACGAAGGGCCGGCAGTGGTTCAACCAAGATACCGGCTACGGACTTTGTGAATCCTGCATTGACTATGTCGAGGCCCGAGCCACTGACCCGCTTGAAGATACCCATGGTATGCGGGGCGTGCATTATGCCTTGGCCGACTGACCAGTCATAAGCACTACCCCGACGTTCCACCTTACCTTTTCAAACCATAGCCTTTCCCCTCCCGGGGAAGGGCTTCTTCAATAGTGAGAATCACCATGGAATTTTCGAGCACTCAAATAGAGATAGCAACACCGTCGCGTTCTGGACCGTTGTGTTCTGGCCAGTTGTTGGTGAAGAACGCCGATGGGTCCCTGACCGTTGGTGGCTTTGACTTCCAAACGCCGGACCAACTGCCGACGGAACGCGAGGCTCAAATCACCAAGTACGTCGAGGTTGCCCTGCCCCAGCGGCTGCGCCTTTGATTCCACCCTCAATCCCACCCTTGCCAACGTCAACAGCAAAGTCGCCTAGTGCTTGCTTTCCGGTGCGCTTCCCGGCCCGGTAGTTTTTAACAGCCTTGTATCCACCTACAGCAGCACCCATCGCGGCCCCTGCGACTGCGCCTGCCTTCCCACCTTGCTGGGCACCATCAAATGCGCGTCCTTTCAGATCGCCGGCCAGATCCGAACCCTTGACGCCTCCAGCCTTGGCTTTTCGCCCCAGTTCCAATGACTCTTCACGGGACATTGGTTTGCTGGATCCATCCTGGTTCCGTACCCGGTCGGTAGCATGATCATGCACCTCCCGATATTCCTTCTCTACCACGCGCCGGTTAGGATTGGTTTTTGTTTGCTCAACGGCTACGCGGCGGCCGGAATATTTTTTTACTTCATCCAGCTGATCAGAAGGGACAAGGCGCTTTTGACTTCCATACCCACGTTGATGATAGGCAGTCTTTTCGGGAGTTTTGTAGACCTTTGAACTGAATTCAGTCTGGGCACCAGTACGCCCATCGGTAACGACAATATCCGGGCTGTTAGATCCATTGCTGGCAAGCATTTCAGCCCGCGAAGTACCACCCTTGAATGCCACGTCTGTGTTGAAACCAGCGGCATGCGCTCCCTCGGTCACAAACCCAGCGCGTGACGGATCAGGATTGTTGGCATATTGCTGCCCGACCTTGTTGATCAGGTCAGCACCTTCCTTGATGACCTGGCCAACATGCTGGTTGTAGTTCCCGGAAGCTGCGACAAACGCCCCATCGGTTGCTGCGTCCGCAACTGACTCCACAGCCTTGCCAGACAGCCCATCGTCAATAGTGACCACCCCGGCCCCGGGCGATGTTTCAAACGGCCTAATGTCAGGTGGCATAACATCAACAAGCTCAAGCTGTATCTTCCCATCGTGCCGAATCCCCAGCACCTTGATCATTACCTTCTGGCCCTTCTTCAAGTCTGCGAGGAGGGTGCCGGCCGGGAATGTACTTTTGTGAGCAAGACCAGAGTGAGCACCGAATCTCACGAAGACGCCGTATTCCGCAAGATTCGAAATGGTGCCCCGCATAAGCATGCCGATATAGGGAGGGCGGGGGGTGGGTGTACGATACTGGGGCTGCTTGGACGGGTGCATAGTTGGACACTGGAATCTGATAATATGACCGGCATATTTTGGCATAGATGCATGCTGCCGCGCATCTGCACGTCATGCTAGCCTGCAACCATTTGAAAAGCTGCTCACGATCTATGAATCACGCTCACTACCACGACGAAACCCGGTCATATCTTGACTTGCTGCGAACTGCCTTCACTACATCACAGGAAACATTCCGATTCCCGACACCGCCTAAAGTTAACTCAGAGTGGGAAATCTCGGATGAAGACATTCGCAATCTGAGAGGTGATCTCAACATGAACTGGTTTCCGATAGTGGGTCCCAGTCTGGGGGAAGAAAGAGGCAATAGCTGTCAGATCCTGGCCGCGAGTATCGCAACCTACCTCACGGTGTGCCACGGCATAGATGCGGAAATCATCATCGGGGACGTTTCGATCAATGGAGGGCTGGAGTACGACACGGAAATGGAGACGCTGAAAAACGAATACTTCTCGTCAACGCCTCTCACAGGAAGCCAGACACTGCATGCCTGGGTGGCTGTGGGTGGCGATACAATCATTGATGCTGCTCTGACAGCCAGACTATTCAGGTACTACAAAATGAAAGACGATTCGCTACCCCCGGTGATGGTTGGTAGAGATGCGCAATTCATGAATTCAGGTGCGGGTTTCACTGCAAAGTACATCCCCATGATTTATGGGTCTGACTTCCTGGAAAAGACCACGCCTCATGGACCTTCAGTGTTCCGTGAGTTCTATGAGAAAGTGAAACGTGAGTACATGGAATAAAAAAGCCCTTCATGCTGAAGAAGGGTTTCCGAAGTCATTTTCAATGCATTCACGTATGAATAGTGGCAGGTAAATTCGAAGGACGGCTGGTGTTCACGAGGATGGGTGCCAGCCACTTCAACGAAATCTTTTGCTCCACCCGTTTACCTTACCAGTAGGCATGCAGTGTGGCGGGCGTATATGTGGGTGCTTACTGGCACCTTCTGCCTTTCCGTCGCCTGTCATATGTTGAGCCTTGGCCACGGGTAGAGCAGCGCCAAGCCGAGTACCAACTTCCCAAGTGTTCACCTGGTCCGCAGCAACCGAGCGTCGATTAGTCCCGTAGTACTTAGCAACAGGGTTAGGAGAAGACCACGCCTCGATATCCGGCTCTTCCGAGCACAGGCTGAGCAGAAGCGAGAGCATGGCCGATACGAAATATTCAACGACGTTCTAGGTATCTGACTCCATCCCATCATAGATGTCTTCTGTGGGATGGATTTTGCGTCATCAGGACGTGGCTTCGCAGACATTTTGCGGTGCGCGATCAATTCGTGACTGGAACAGCTGCACAAAGGCATCTGCATCGGCCTCCGAAATGTCGCCCAGCGCCTTCAGAATTCGCTTCGTCGGACCCGATGGGGCTTCGGCACCAAATGCAATGTAGGCCGGGTCCACGTCGAGCGCTTTGGACAGCAATTCGATATCCCGCAGGTTTGGCACATTGCGACCGTTCAGCCAGCAGGCGAGTGTGCTTTGGCTGCGGTGAATCTTGTCGGCGACCTGGCGTTGAGACAGCCCCCGCAGGTTCATTGTTTTCCGGACGCGATCCTGCCAAGTGATGGTGGGTTGTGCTGCCTGGCTGGCCATTCAAATATCTCCTAGCGAGTCGTCGTCAATTTCGGGTAGATCCAGCTCTCCGGCGGCACGCCGGAAATTGGCGTTGTAGCTGGCATGTATTCTGGCCACCGAGACCAGCTCGGCGAAGCCGGCGATCTCGGCGATCTGCATGTCTTCACATTCCCGGTCGAAGAGGGTGGCGATGTAGCTGTTGCGTAGGGTCTGGCAGCAGGAGCGGCCGTCCAATTCGTTGAGCTGGGCCTCATCGAGGATGATCTTCACGCGGCGAAAAACAGAGGAGGGGTCCATGGGTTTGCCCTTCGGATTGGAAGGGAAGACGGCCTCACCGTAGGTTCCGCGATTGCGGACAAGCATCCAGCGTTTCAGAGCATCAGCGGCTTCGGGTTCCAGCTCGACGGTGCGTTCAAAGGTCGATGGGTTGTCATCGGCGTTCTTTGGGGTGATGTGCTGAGGGATGGTGATGCGCTTCCGGTCTACAGAAATGCAATTAACCGTCAGCCCTATTGCCTCATGGACTCGCAATCCACCGCCGATGAACGTCCCTACTAAGGCGAGGTCTCTTTGCATTTTCCATTCACCTGCGGGGCCGGACAGCCGAGACGTTTTCGTCTTATCCTTCACTGCAGACGCCTTTTCTACCGAATCGACTTGGCCACTTCCCAACGTGTTCTGCCTGGTCGAATCGCCGATGTAGCTGCCTACGGGGAGTAGGTCGTTTCCGATGGGGTGGGACTTTTCCTCTTTTCCACCTTTACAGGTTTCAACTCCTTTTCCAATCTCTCCCTCTTCCTCCTCTTCCCCCAACTCCCCCCATCTCACAAATGAAAGCAGCCGCCGGCGTCCCCACTCGGGCATAAAGGAGGTGTCATCGTTCCGGTATTTAGTCTGCAGAGAAACGATTGCGTTTTGGGCCGGATTCCCTAGCGTTACCGGGTAACGGGGAAGGGTGGCCAGATGCGCATAGACCGTCTCGATCAGCCGGAGGTAACGGTAAGTGTGTAATTTCTCTTGTCGGGTATCGAGCGGAAATTTCGAAAGAGCCTTTCCGTCCAAAGTATCTAACCGGTATCCGCAGTCACCCAACCACCGGGTGAACTTTTCCCACATGGATAGGTAGACGACCATTGAGGACTTTTTAAGGTCTCTCCGGGAGAGCCAGGACGAAAAGGCTAAGATGGGGTTTTCAACCCAATCGTCGAAGCCCACGTCAAAGAGGGTAGGGGGTTGGATATGTGCCATGATTCCTGATGGTTAATTGCATTTCCATATCCCAGTTTAACCACTTCTCCCCTCACGTCAAGAACCGCCCATCCTCACAATTCCACATGCTGCCTACTCCTGGTTGATCGGCCACGCATTACGCCTGAACACCAGCACCCCGTCCATTTTTCGACGAAATCATCGCCTGGCTATCAGCCATCACAGAGTCCGTTACCGGGTAACGCGAACAGGCAAAGAAAAACCCCGCATTCTCTCGAATACGGGCTGGGGTTCGGTGCTCCATTCAACGTGCCATGACCACGCCGAACGGAATGTCTTCATCATCTTCATGATCATTCAAGACAGGTTTGTACTGCACTTTGACATCGGCACGACGGCAGACAACGCTTCCATTGTCATAGCTGCGGTTGGCGTAGCACTCTTCAGCTACATGAAGACAGCTCAGATGCTTTCCGGCCATCTCCACGGGAACATCAAGATCAAACGTGATAGCAAAACCATGATCCGGAGTAGTCTCCAGATCCTTGATTCGGTCTTCGGGGGTGTCGTAAATCTTGAGCAAGTCCGCAATGTCATTGAAGGCAGTGCAGTAGATGGTTTTGATCGGGTTATGATTGGTCATGACATACTCCTGGTAGAAGAGGCCATGCCCGCAGGGCAAAAGCCCCGGATGGGAAAGGTAAGTGCAATTCGATATTGCTTCGGTTAAACAAGTCGGATACTACATCACACACCTTTGCCACACCAGTCCACCTCGCGCTATCATGACCGTTCTTTCCGTCCTCATGGACATGCGGCCCCCACGGCGCATTTACCCTCGGGTTCTTCTTGGCCCGTCGGGCTGAGTCGAATTCCTCAACCAAGGCATTCTCATGACTCAACCCAAATCCATTACCCTGATCGATGGTTTGCCCGAAGAAAACGGCTCTTTCATCCTGCTGATGTGGGATGGCACCCTTGTCGAAGGCATGTTGCACGTCAAAGATGGCCAGCGCGTGGTGACGCACTACAACGCCACCATCCCTGACAAACCCCTTGAAATCACCTATCCGGTAGGAAATGGCAAAGTGATCGGCTACATGCCGACTCGCCCAGTCATCAACCACGCCGACTAGCCTTTAGCACTGCGCCGCCAGGCGCACAGACAAACCTCAACCCTATGGGATCATCTTCCCATGGGGGAGTGATGATCCTCCTCTTACTGGAGAACCCTCATGTCCCAACCCATTACTGTTCGTGTCCCCACGATTACCATTCCGGCCGCATTTGAAATCGACCAGCACACCGGCGAGGCAACCGGCACGGTTGTACCTTTCTGCAGTGATGCTTGTTACGAAGCCGCGAAGGAAGACTTGAAGAAGCGCTTCGCCGTGCACCGTGAAAGCCACAGCTACCTGGGTGACTTTGCGGATGGCCCGGCATGCGAGCATTGCGGCGCTCTGATTGCCACCGGCAAGCAGAACGGAATCGCCATGGCAGAGCATGCATATGAGCACTACGAATTCGGTGACGACATCATGCCGGCGTCTGCGCCGAACTGGAAAGTCCTGCCTGGGTTTGAAAAAGCGCTGATGAGGGATGTTTTTGCCGACTACCATGGTGTCACCACCAACTTCAAATTCGTTGTTCGTTTCACGCCGTCTGGCCTGATCGAGGGGGTCACTTGTCGCGACAAGGATGGCAACTCGTTGGGTCAGTATCGGAATGTGCCGCTGGCCACCCGTCCTGGAGATGAGATCCTGATCGAGAAGTATGTGAGTGATGGCCCGGGTTACATCGGCGACATCATTGTCTCAATCCGGGAATCCTCTGTAGCAGTGCGATTTAAGCATGCGCCGGTTGCCGCTGAGTTCTCGGCCGTCGCAAGTTTCCCGGCTGTTACTGCGGTACGCAACTGCAAGGCAGACGATACCCAAGACATCTGGAAGACCCTTTCGCAAGGTGAGAAGGACTACCTTGACGACCCGAGCACCATCGACAATGACCGGGTGAAGATCCTGTCGTTTGCAGATGGTACGAAAGGCTACCTGATGTACTCTGGTGACAGTTCGACCTTCAATATTTGCCAAGGTCGAACGGTTCATACCTTCAACGTGGTTTACGACACCATCGGCACCACCACGCGTGTCATTGATAGTAGCCACACCAGCCGTACCAACCAAATCGCTTTTACCTGCGATTAACGTCACCATCGAACCGGCCCTTGTGGCCGGTTTTTGCTTTTGGGTGGGATGTCACGGTATGATGGCCAATCAAACCTGTCCTCTGTGACAAGCGCCAGCCCGGCGCATTTACCTGCTTCATCACCCCTCGGGATCTCTCTTCCCGTTGGGTTGAGTAGATCCTCCACTTCTGGAGAATTACATGACTCAACCCAAAATCGCATTGATCGGCTTCACCAGCATCCCGTCTTTTTTTGAAATCGATTCGATTACTAAGGAAGCGACCGGTACTGTTGCGCCGTTCTGCAGTGATGTTTGCCATGACGCAGCTCAGGCCAGTTTGTATTCGGACAGTAAGAAGCACCGCCCGACTCTTTCGCCTGTGAGTGACTTCGCCGGCATTCCGCAATGCGAGCATTGCGGGGCAGAAATCTACCGAGCGAACCGTACGGCCGCGGAGTTGGCTGACCATGCCTACTCTGAATTCGATTTCGGAAGCGATTTTATCGTGACTGATACCGGTTCCTGGTCCCATGACAACAGCGCCTCGCCTGAATGGAGTCGTAGTGTTTATGGCGACTATGAAGGCAATACGGTAAAACTGACCTTCGTTGTGCGGTTCGCCGATAATGGTGTGATCGCGGAAGCCTATGCGCGAGATGAGCATGGTGATGACTGGGGCACCTCGTTGGTTGTGCCACTGGCCAGTCGTCCTGGCGATATCATCCTGATCGAGAAGTATGTGAGCGATGGACCTGGCTACGCTGGCTCAATCCGCTTTTCGATTGGCCAAGACAAAGTCACCGTCAATTACCTGAAAGATGATACCGAGTTCACCATCAGCAACGGCGTCCACCTCCCGGTGGTCACTGCAGTACGTGATTGCGCCGATTCCGATTTGAATGCGGTTTGGCAGACTTTCGACTCAAGCATGAAGGACTACCTGGATGAGCCACATTTCATCGAGACTGAGCGAGTGAAAATTCTTCAGTTCGCGGATGGTTCAGCTGGCTACCTGATCATCTGGGGTGACAGTTCTTTGTTCTCCATTCTTCAAGGCGTGTTCATGAATACCTTCGAGGTATCCATAGGCGCGAACGGTCGAAAGGTGACATCCCATACCTTGTCGTCCAACGACATTCCTTTTGTTGCATTCTGACGCTTTTCCAGCTGGTGCTGATCTCATCAGCCATCACCCAAAAACCGGCCCTCTGTGGCCGGTTTTTTTATGGTTTCGCTGAAAAGTTGAACGTATCGCAGGAACAGATACGCTCCGGGTTTTAGGCAAATACCTAACACTTGAGGGCACTGATGGCCGAGTACAAAACCATGGACAAGTTGTTCCGGAAGCTCATGAACGACCCTACACACGACACAGGAAAAGTGGTGGACCTGATGCGGATTAACGCGACCGGGGCGTTCAATGCTGCCGCGCTCCTGTCGTTGCCAGTCGTGATGTTGGCATGTGCAACGAGCAGTGTTCTGCAGGTAGTTGTGTCGTCCCTGATCATGGTTCCGGGATACACAATCATGATCATGAAGAGGCACCAAGGAAATACAAACCTAACCCAACGTATCCTGACTGGCAACGTGGACGGCGGCGTTCTTGGTGGACCGGCCGGCGTGCTTCAGAAAGACGCGCTCTTCGGCAAAGTACCTCTCACTGATGGGGCCGACGCCAAAGCGGAGGAGGTGGTAAGAGAACATTTACGCTCCGATGATCACACAATCGTGGAATGGCAGATTCATTCTGGGAGCGAGACCGTGCGCTTGACCGATGAAGAGTTGAAGGTGTCCATGGAAAAGTTATTGAGAGGAGATGTCCCGGATCGACTGCGCGGAAGCAGATTTGTACTGCCAGCTTTCAGCAAATCCTTTTTCCCGAAGCAGGTAAAGGTGATCAGCAGCGCAGCGTTGGCCGCCCTGATTTTGGCTGTAGTCGTATCTGCACCGGTGAACACCTTCATCTTCCCAGCAGATGTTGCACGATCACTTGCCAACCCGGCATTCCTGGCAATCGCACATAACGCATGCAATACGTTGATCTGCTTTGTTGCCGGACTCTACCTGTACAGCAAGAAAAACATGCTGGCCATGGACGCATCATTTGTTGAAATTCGCAGCAAGGGTATGGCTGACGCACTGCTGGCTAACTTGGGGCGGAAGATGGACAAAGACAAGATTGACTTCATCCAGCCAGTCTTTTCTTAAGCGATAAACACACCAACAAAAAAAGCCGGCGTAGCCGGCTTTTTCATTTCCCGTTAGTGGGACAAGAACTGCAGATTCAATACCTGGCCGATCATCACCGCCGGGCTAACACCTGTTGCAAGTGAAAGCCGCTCAACATCCTTCATCATCGAGGTCTTGAGACCCAGTTTGAACTGGTGACCCGTACCGACTGGCACACCACTGACTACGAATGACCAATCCTGCAGGTATTGCGGGTTTTCGTCGGCCTGCTGGATAAAACGGACCAACACATTGCGGACTACTGCCTGGCGGATCAGACCGGAATCACTGCATGCCTTGTCAAGGGCAGATGCAAGTGCTGTACCGATCTCAACGTCGATTCGGCAGACGCCAAGAGATACATCCATAGCGGCCATTTCCTCTTCACTGGCGACTGCCCAGTTGGCATGTACATCAGCAGACGTGCACGGCATGTACTCTTGTTCTTCGATTCGCATTAGTTCTTCACCTTGAAGTTGTTCTGGGGTGAAGCCTACGTCAGCGTCATCAACAGTCAAGTCTTGAACTTGCACGTTACTGTCAGGTTTCTGGGTCGGTTGCATGCTTTTTCTCCATGATTTGCCTCCGGGGACATCCCGCAGGACTTGAAGAACGAAGCGAAAACTTCATGGAGCATGCGTCATTAGAGCGGCATCAATACACTGCCAATCAACCCTGGCGGGGGGATTTATAACAGACCTGGCCATGCAGATGCAAGTGATCATGATCTGCCTCTTGTGAGTGGCCGCATAAAGGCTACTTTGTTGGCTCTAGCACCAAAACGATCCAAGCTGGCCAGATGGAACAGTATCGAGTGGCCACGCTGTACCCCATCACCGTGCATCTTTTCGTACGACGACATCACCGGTTCTGGGATTGTGACAAGGAGCACAACGTCACTTCCCATGTTCGTCTTCCATTGAATCCACGCTTGATATCCCATCGTGCAGTTCAAGGGGTCAACCTGGGTAACGGCTCTTACTTCCGCCCTGACTTCAACCATAAAACCTTCCAATCATCTGGTGATAACTGCCACCTTTGCATCTGAGATAGCATCGATGTCGGCATGAAATAGACCCGCATCAAGCGGGCCTCTTATTCCGTCATGGGCTGACGAACTTACCAGTGGCTGAAAGCCAGAATGGCTGAGATGGACCGTGGCTGACCGTTTGAACAGTCAATAAGACTTGTTGGAATAGTGCTGAGCTTAGCTTCGTACCTGTATTGCTCAGAGAAGAAAACGAAGAACCGAGCAATCCGTTCAGCAGCGTCGAAATGTGATTCTCGCCGTAAAACCAGAATTGCTTTTATTGCGTCAAGGTTCCGAGTAGCCAAGTCGGGAACAAGCAATGGGTTGTTGATCTTACGACCATTAGAATTGGTCTCACCGGGGATGACAACCTTAAGTTCTCCGGTTGAAGTAATACCGAAATGAGTTCTTGGATTGTTTATTTTACCGGCCGTACTGAATGCATCATCTACGCACTGATTCAGCGAACTGATGAATTCATCGCGTTTATGCTTGAGGGCCCATCTCGTCCACTTGGCCATATCAAGTGTGGCCTTGGTGTAGATCGACTCTGCAGTGGCTCTACGCATTTGTGGTGTTTGGCTCGTTATTTCTCCAACATGCTCACCAAACGAACTTCCCGAATCGTGTATATGAATTGCACAAAAGTCCATGATTGCTGCCTATTTATACTTCTCACCTGCTAATGAGAGAAGATATCATTATTTTTATTTGATATAACTAACCATTGCTACAGAATACATTTCGGCTATCAAATATAGTGAATTAACCCGTTCTTGTGCATCTCTTACATCAATTAGGCATATATCCACAATACCTACTTGCCGTGCTCATAAGTTACATAATTCCTCCGTTTTCATCACTTATCTGTCGAAAAGTCACAGGCAATATGCGCACAATCAATGCCAAATGGTAATACCTGCACCTAAAATACTATCTAGTCTTTTTTGGCACTTAATTGACCAATTGAGGCTGAAAAGTCCCAAGTATTATGCGTATAAACGATAAATTACGAGATATTTTGTTTATCGACCATAAAAGTATAGGTTTTGCTATTAACTGGAGCCCAAGTATAAAAATATTTCACAGAAATTCTGGTTACGGTCATCCGCCCCCCGATCAACTCTTTTTTGCGGATATCCGACTACGGATAATTACTCATGAAATAAAGTTGAACTTTTTACACGAAGAACAACTAACCGACAAGATACTCAAGAGTTAGTACCTGGGATTAGCCCACCCTATTGAAAACGTTGAATCTTGGTAAGAATGGCGAGAATGGAGCCTATGAATAGAACCTTATTGCATTTGCCGTTGTCATCATCAACAATGTCGATTAATTTCACAACTACCCTAGACATTGATTATCAAGGAGAATATGTGAATTTGATGCATACCTTCCCATGCTATGTATTTTGAGTTGCTTCCGAACCTTGATATAGATCAACATGGATATACCATGATGGCAACATGGTCAATGTAAATGTATTTTAAGTACCTGTTACAAGTGAGGCCGGCACGTCATAGGTGAATAGCACACAATTACTGGTGCATACCAAAGTTAACAACCATTCCTTATGAGTCTTTGCTGCAACAATTCATTTTCTTCTGTATGCGCCTGGCATTTACCGTGGGGATGAACAAGGGCGGATTCGAAAAAAACCTACGACCAAAAAATGACGAATGCAACAAGATGTTCATCGATACTCATATGAACAAATTACTAGTGATAGCCTTCCTTGTTGTCATGTCTATTATCCAGATTGCTATGGAAATGGCTGGACCTTGAGTATTTATCAATACGAAGGCCGTTCTGCTTGATTTTGACGTTCATGTAGTCACGACAGACGGGGACGAAAACAAATCTTCCCCTATTGATATGTATGGTGGTGCCTTCTCAGGCGAGAAGATCGTTCTTAAAAATACGGTAAAGTGCTCCTTCACTTCGAAGCTGAATGCTCCGGATGGCCCTTAGTAGAAACCGCCCAGATGTTTACTGCCACATCAATACGAATGTTGAAATGCACATCACTAAAACCCAACCGGGGCA
Organism: Aquitalea sp. FG25; assembly: GCF_057809375.1. Lineage (NCBI taxonomy): Bacteria > Pseudomonadati > Pseudomonadota > Betaproteobacteria > Neisseriales > Chromobacteriaceae > Aquitalea > Aquitalea sp. FG25. The sequence continues at coordinate 22,712 of NZ_JBMDJV010000012.1, read as the reverse complement.
GGGCTCAACGAAGGCCGTCAACTTCAATGACTACATCTTCATCCAGCTGGGCAATCCGCTGACGCTTAACTTTCCAGAAGGATCTCCTGATGGCGATGATAGTGAGCAGTACGAAATGACCATCATCATCAAGAAAGCCCCATAGACTTTCCAACGCCAGCGGTGCCTAGTTGCTTTTTTTTACGCCAACTTCAAGCCCTGCTCAACGCCTGTCGCTCTGAGCCTTACCCTTACCGTGTTTTCTTCTCAGATCGATCCGACCCTTTGGCACCAGCTCGTAAATGAGCGTGATGATTTATCCGTTTTCTTGACCGGCGTGCTCACCATGGGACAATCCCGGCAACTTCCACCCTCACTTAGATCCGCATGACCAATCATCGGAAGAGGAAATTTTGAATTCGATTCACGGCATCAAGACGACAATGGCTATCTTGCTATTGCCCATCCTGGGCCTAGTAGTCGCCTTGATTGGCACCATCGCCCTTCCGGCCCTGGAGATCGAAACCCTAATTGGGGCAGGTGGGTTCCTCTGCGCGACTTTGTTCTGCCTGCCTCTGATCAAGCAATTCCGGACAGACATAGCGAAACTCGGGCCGATCAATGAACGTGAGTTTCGTGAAGTTTCTCAATATATCGAGCGCTACCCCGGCTTGAGACCCTTTCTGCGTGCCGTGGGCAAGCAAGGTCGTGGTTTGCACATCTATGAACTGATTGCTATCCGCCTGTGGGTCAAAGAGCACTTCGAGACCAAAGCACCCACTGGCCGTGAGCTGAAGGTTGCCCCGTACATGGTCATGCCGAAGATCCAGTCACGAAGCAAGCGCCCCGTAAGCACTTTTCACGCAGTGATCAATGACTAAATTTTATTTGATGGGGTCTCGCACACAAACGGTTCAGCTTGGCCGGCCAGTGCATCGATTGAGTGGCTATGCTTCTTTGCCCTGGGCCATGACTGCATGGATTGCGCCGATCGAGCCTGCCCGCTGCAAATACGATCCGGAATTCCGGTTGCCATCGCTGCAGATGTGGAAGCGTGGTTCGCTATCCAATGGCCAAAACTTCAATGAATGCGAGGATGCGTGAGCAAGATTGCTACTGCCGTGTGTGTCGAACCCATAGGCCCAGTTTTGCCACTTCTTGATGATGGCCATCTACAGACACTACGCGATGAGATTGACTTCGAACGTGTGAAATTAGAGATAACACAAAGTGGGGGGGTTGGAATTGCAACCCTTGGCTACTACACCGCCTGCAACGCGAAGTTCATCGGTTTCCTTGGCAACTACATCATCCCGATTGGTCTGTCTCTGGCTGCACTCTCATTTACCGAGACCATCTACTTCTGGTGGAAGGCCCGCAACTTCAAGCGCGCGACAGCAACTGAACTCAATCTGCTATACAAACCTTTGTTCTACTCTATCTCTCTGAGGAACCGCGTTGCGTGGTTAATTGAGAAGAGAGGCTACCTATACAAGTACGAGGTCAAGTTAATTCTTGATCTTGCAGATGTGCCGATCCTGCACCGAATTCCTTTTTTGGGATCAATTCTGGGTAGATCCACACATTCACAGATTCCTACTTCCAAGTTGCTGGAAAGATGCTCGGAAAGTGAGCAGTCTCCCTTTACATCAGGCGACGTGTTCATTTGTAAATACATCGACACCAGCACACCATTTCGTTCCAAAATTTCGAGGCGCACATTACTATCAGGGGCAAATACACCCTTGGAGTAGAGCATGGCGCTTCTTACACGTAGAGAACGAGGAATTGACCCAAAGCCACTGGAGCCTGGCTCTTACATCGCAAAATGTAAAGATTCTACGGAGTTTGCAGCCCTGGCAAATGGCCATGCCAACGTGTGGCCAGAAGCGAAAATGATTGTGCGGAACGGAGTGGCCAAGTTTTTCTTGAACGAAGAAGAGGTGTGGCAATGCACTGCATATTATGCGGCAAGCCATTTCCTCATCAGGGCCCATCCTGCAGATGTAACTGACACCGACTCGCCAAAGTGGGTTGGAACCGAAAACCTAACGAATGATGCAACCTAACCCCCCAACTGTGAAACTAACTTTCAACTCGCTGACCAAGATTGCGTTCTGGTCAATGTTGCTATGGCTTATCATCCCGGCTTTCGATCGGGGAGCCAACCCGGTTTTAGAGGTATCCAGCTTGAGTGCCATTTTCGGCTACTTGATAGGCAAGCACATCTACCCTGCTTTTATGACCAATACCCATCACCGCACACGGTTCTTTATTTTTCAGGTGATCTACATGCTAATTACTGGCGGCATTTACGACTACTTCTCAGGCCTTTTGGGCTGGGCAGTCTAGATGATTTCTCAGATTGCATGAAGTTTGCAAATCTTCGTGCTAGCATCGCGGAAAAATGACCAGACAGAGGAATGTGAATTGAAAGCCAGCATTAAGAACAGCAAAATCTCACTCGATTTTATGAAGACCGCTGGTATTTGCCTCATAGGCAGTGTGCCTGGGATCGTTCTTGCCTATATCTACCCACGCGTTGGGAACGTTCATGAGGCTGCAAGCATCGCATCTGCCGGCAAGAACCATGACTATGTGTCCATGGCCCTTTACTACGGCATGATTGCGATTGAGATTTTGTTTCCTCTGTTCTACCTGTACATCGCAATCGACTTCGGGATGAAGGTCTTGGCCAAACGAAAGGCCGGCGCAGCGAAGACCCGCAAAACTTCTTCCATCTCTGACGATGACTTCCTGGCACTTACCTCGGCAAAAAAATTCACCATTGACGCTGCATTCAAACAACCATCTGATCAGATCGAAGCAGAAAACAAACCGCAAAGCCCGCCTGCAGACTGAAAAAGGTTTGGCCAGTACAGCATCATACAAAACCCGCCATCGCGGGTTTTTTCATTTGAAATCCTCATTGTTGTGACTCCGGATTACATTTATTATCAAGATTTAGCAATCGAAAAGGCACCCAATGGAAGACAAAGAACATCAGGATGTCAGTCCCTTGCCTGCTAACCGAGACACGTTCAACCAATACGACACGAGGGCTTATGCCCCTCCATCCACATCAGAATGTGCGGTCTCCCGAGTTGATCGCCTTATCGATCTGCTTTTCAGCTCACGCGTTCTTCTGGTGCTGATCTACACGCTCATCTGCCTGGCTTTTGTTGACGGAGGTCCTGGTAGAGCAGGGCAATTTAACTACGTTGCCATTGGTTTTGCTGCAGTCGGTTTTATTGCACTGATTGGGCTAGCTTTGGCAAGACTTAGGAGATAAAAAAAATCCCACCATAGGTGGGATTAAAGTGTGAGATATCATACAAAGGAGAACAGAGGCAAGACCATTCCATGTGGGGGTGGAAGGAGATAATTATAAAGCACACTCTTAGATTTTCAAGAACCTTTACCTCTTATAACGGTAATTCAAACACCCTTTGAGATTACCGCCTTGTGTACATCCGATAGCGTTTCTACTGTTTTTGCGTAATTGTCTTCTGAGTATTGAACTGGTGCTGGATAACGCGAGAGCAGGTGAGACGATGACCATGCATCATTCATCTCGCCAGTTTTACTGATTACCCCTTGATGGTCTTTCAGATCAATTTTCGCCCTATTGTACGCAAGGTTTTCAGTACTGATGACATCTTTGTCACCGGGATGGTGTCCGAGATATTTCGAGTACTGGTCAGCTATCATCAAATACCCAATGTAGGTTTTGATTTGACTTCCAGCCTTAAGCAAGCACAGCCTGGCAGAAAGATCGGTTCCCTTTTGCCCATCAGAATCAGGGCATGACTGGGCGAGGGCGATGTCATTATTCTTCTTGGCTTGATCCTTCTCCATATACGCATCAGGGTATGATGCCCCCAAATATCGCATTGCCGATATTGCCTTCTGGGTATTCTGCACGCCAACCACACTTGCGCCGATCACCGCAATCGCCACTGCATTTCGTACAACCTTTACCAACCGCATTTTGCTTCCTGAAAAAAAATGCCCGCCATACGGGGGGAGGCGGGCTAACATGATACTCGGGCAAAGCATTAATCACCGTTGCTAGTTTCTTTCCGCTTTGACTTCCTCAGAATGATCAGACCAGAAGAGATCATAAAAAATAGCGACATTGCCAAAATGCCGTCATGCCGTTGACCATTTGGGAAGCCATTGGCAATAACGATAGACAAAAACGCGTTTGCGATAAAACTGAGGACAGCGACCACGGGAAAGCTCCTTGTGCAACGGTGCATATTATCGCCTCAAACACCGCGCACCAAAAGTGAGAAAAGGGGGAGTTACCTATGGAATAGGGTGATATTTTTTGTAAAGTGCATGCATGCATCATTTATTGGTTAAAATTTGAGCAGTACACCAGCGTTTCCTTGATGACAATGCTTTAGACCATTACACTAGAGTCTCTTTTGTACCGTGCACCTCACAGTGCGCATTCACCATTTCCCCTGACGGAGTTACCCCGTTGGGGCGACTCCATTCTTTTTTTTGGAGTCGATATGAAAGTTTTTACTCTTCGCGTTCTCTATCGTTCCCCGTCGAGCGATACCACCGAAAGCCTTGATTTTCCTCTTGACGCTGCCGGCTTGCCGTTTGCCCAAGGCATGGTCTTCCCGCTGATCAATACTCTGTTTGACGACCTCTCTGAGGTCATCACAGCCGAGTTGTACGGTCCCTCCGGCGCACTCCTGCTCTGGAGTGACATGATCTACAAGACCGGTGTTATCTCCTGGATGGCCCCTGTGACTGATTACGGCACTTGGCGTATTCATGACGCCATTCGGCTAGACCTTGAAGGTCATTTCCGAAACTCGGCGATGTCGCCTAAGGATTCTGCAGCGGCCTTCTATTACCGACGCGCTTGCGCGTTCGCTCACCATCTGGACAAAACCAAAAGCTTAACTGCTCCGGTTCCGGCCTGATTACTTCTCTACCCACACAAGCAATGCACCCACCGGGTGCATTTGCCATGTCCGAAAGGATTTACCATGCGTCTGCTCACCCCGAACATTTCGCAACTGAAAGGCAAGTACATCTACAACCGCGAACTGGGCTCCCTGTACGTGAATGATGATGGTTCGCTTAAGACCAGTCGTGGTGTCATCATTGCACCGGCTGAATCGAAGGCAATCATTCGTGACTCGCGCACATTCCTGGACCTGGATGAAATCGAGAGCCATTACACGCGGCTGATTTCGCTCCTTCGCCGTACCTGCAATCTCACCATCGGAGAAGCTTGCGATGCCGTTCGTAGTCACCTGATCATCGGTGATGCCCACGGCGGGGCTGAAGCGGTTGCACGCATAGGTGGAGCATCTCGCGCACTGCAGCATGCACTAAGCTTCCGCAGCCACAAGCGCTGACCAACCCAATCAACCCATCGGGGCTATCCCGTTGGGGGTGGCTCTGAATCAAAGGAGTCACTATGCAAGCCTTCAACATTGCAGACCTTCTTGCAAATATTGCAGTAAACCCAGTTGGGAAACTGCAAGAAATGCAAAACCCCGCCCTATCACTCAGCGTCTTTCTTCATGGCGAACCATTCCATCGTTCTGTCCTCATTCCTGTCGTTGAAGCAAAGGGGCTTAACTGGGAATCGGTTTATGCCGGCATGAAAGAGCAGGGCATCACACTGGAACTGACAGTTAAAATCTTCCCCTGGCTTCTGGAGCAGATTGAAACAAGTTCTATTGCCTACGGCCATGGGCCCATTGAGCGCGAGCACTCCCTCGGGATTTATCGTGACCGTCTCCTAAGCCTGAACTACCAGACCATTCCTGGTGGCCAAGTCATTGCGCAGTTGAAGCCTAACGACATCGATCTGATCGATGAAGTGCTGCAGCGCCTGGCCGACGAATTCATCACAAGTTTTGTTGGTGACGATCCCAAGTACCTGAAACCGCCAGTTTCATCCGTGGCAAAGCGGCGTTCGTCGGTCCAAACGGATCCACGACCAGTAGCGCCAGTTGTTCATCAGCCCCTGAAGCCATCCGTTGCAACACCAGCCCCCTTGGCTGTTGCCAGCAAGCCGGTAGACCTTCAACCAGTCGAAACTCAATCAGCACCGCTGAAACGTGTCGCTCTCGACCCGGAGTTCATCGGCTTTATCAATAGCGATGCGCCGCTGCCTAACCCTAATGATGTCAGGGCGGTAGCCAAGCGAATTGTTGCATCGAAGCCTGCCCAACGGCAGCGCCCGCTGAGCCAAGTACCTCTCTCTGCAGTTACCTTCGACCAGAAGGTGGCTATGAGCCAATGCAGCCTCTTTGATTGATTTCACACCATCCCTCGCGGGGCCTACCCCGTCAGGGTGGCTCTGCTTTTCAACTTATGGAGCAGAACATGAAATTCCCTCACATCAATATCACTACCCTTTGCCAGAACATCCATCTCACCCTGGTTCGTGCCGGTTGCGGTTTCGCTCGTCCCAAGGATTCTCTGTGGATGCGTTGGGACGGCGATACCGACTTGCTGACCAAAATCATGCAAGCGGCCCACATCAATCTGGAAGTGGTTAACCTGGCCAGCTTCACTATCATGGCCACGGTTAAGGCTTACGAAGAACTGACGGCGCTGATTACTGCTGATTCTGCTTACGCAGTGGGCGACTCTGGGACTCATCCCGGCGTCTATCACTACGTCGTGCTGGAGGGCGGTTTTCTCGGCCGTAACTACACTGGCGTCACTGATAAGCCAGCAACCATCGCCAGCATCACGAATGAGGATATGGAGAAGGTTGTTGACTTCTTCGCGTCCGAAATTCGAAAAATCATCGGTGCCAAGATTCCGGATGCGTTGCTACCCCTGAGCGCAAAGGAATCGGTTCCCGAAGTAGGCACCCAACTGCAGGAAGTTGAAGTTGATCCTGTACGCCAAGATGCCGTAGTCGCTCCGGTCGTTGATGATGTGATGTCCACTCCGCTTGGCGATGCTATTGAGTCTGCGCTGAAGAAGGTCCTGGCCAACGCTGAAGCAACGAGCAAGCAGCTGGAATCCATGATTGAAGGTTTGGAATCTGGTGCGCCGCAGAGTGCGGCATCGCTGGAATCTCAAATGGATGAAATCAGCCAACTTACCGATGGGGTCACCGAGGCCTTTACTGGCCTTGAGACTCTGCTTACCGACGATGCTGATATCCCCGCCCAACCCACCGCAGAGGAAACTTTGCCGGTGGCGCTGGTGGATGAAGAAGCTCATGGAAAAGGTAACGTCACTGTGAGTCGCGGTCTGATTCAGGACCTGATCGATAATATGACAGTCGATTGTCGGCTTTACGTCAATCGCAAAGCCCAGCTGGCAAATCACATCACCCTCATGTTCGACACCTACAAACACCTGAAGAATGAGATTTTCGATGCTTCCGGTGTTTCGTTGATGAAGATCCTGAACAGCAAACTGGCCATCGACATCAGCGTAAGCATGTTCCCGTTGATCGAAGAGGCCCTGGCTGCTGGCATCTACGAAGAAGGGGATGTGAACGACCACTATGCACTGGAACTGAGCCATTCTCATTTGATCTGGCGCTATCAGTACATCAGCGGTTCGCGTGTGATTGTCGAAATTGACCCGGAACAATTCTTCACCATCAAGGCCGCCCTGGCTCGCAAGATCCGCGCTGCAGTGCTATCCACGTTCCCTGAGTTTGTTTCCGGCACGGAAATCGAACACAAGGCTGAGGGTAGTTCGGCACCGGTGATTCCTGCTGTCGTCGCTGAAGATGATGAAGAAGTTGCTGTGGTCAAAACTGACCCGGTTTTGATTGAGATGGAATTGCTGATCGCTAAGCCCGGGAAGATCATTCTCCCCGAGCAAAAGCTGCAGCATTACCCCAAGATCAAAGCAATCATTGCCAAGGCAGGCGGTCGCTACAAGGACAATGCCTTCCACTTTGACGAACTGGTCGATACGACCGATCTGCTGGATACCCTGCAGAACGGCGGCAAGCCCAATCCGAAGAAGAAGTACCAGTTCTTCGCTACTCCTATTGAGCAAGTCACCGAGATGCTGATGGAAGTAGGGGATGTGACAGGTAAGAAATTGATGGAGCCCTCTGCTGGTGATGGTCGTATTGCACTGGCTGCGCGTGCTCACGGCGCGGATGTCACAACGGTAGAAATCTGGGATCAGAACGTGGCCAAGCTTAAAAAGCATGGCTTCGAACCGATCGAAGGTGACTTCCTGACGATGACGCCGGACCAGTTGGGCATGTTTGATGTGATTCTGGCCAATCCTCCCTTCACGGGCGGCAAGGACATGAGCCACTTCATGCATATGACCAAGTTCCTCAAGCCTGGCGGCATCATCAGTTCGTATATGTCACCGACCTGCATGAACAACACGGGCCCACTTGCAGCATCCTTCCGCAAGTTCCTTCAACAGCACAACGCCAAGATCACCAAGATCGAGGCCGGCGCTTTCAAGGAGTCGGGTACTGGCATCGAAACCTACCGGGTAACGATGACAATGCCTCTGATTGCAGAAACTGAATCAGCTGACACCAGCATCACCTCGTCGGTTGAAGAAGTTCAGGAAGTTGCCGCAGCTCTCGAACCTGCAGTGCTGACGGAAATCTCGCCGGCAGCAGCTGAAGAAAGCCAAGATGTAGCCGCGGAAATTGCCTTGCCCGCTCTGCGCAATGAGCCTGCCCAACCGGTTGAAGACGGCATCGTCGAAATCGGTAACAAACAGGAATCCATTGCAGTAGAAACCGAACCTGCTACAGGAAATGCATATGCATCTGCCCGCAGCAATTACATGGCTCTGGCCCAGTGTGCCCTTTTCGATTGATTAAAGGGAAACATCAGCCAAGCCTTAATCACCATATGCCATCTCCTCACGGGGATGGCTTATTTCCTTTGGAGTGATCATGAACCACATTCTCAATCGTGCTGGTTGTTACAAACTGCCGGGGGATATCAACAAGTCCCGCTATATCATTCCCGTTTCAGGTGGGGCTGATAGTTCCGTCATGGCCATCGTAATGAAGGCCATGTTTCCCAATGTTCAATTCGACTATGTGTTTACCGACACGAAAGCAGAGGAGCCGGAAATCTATGTGACGCTTGAAAAGCTTGAAGCCCATTTGGGCGTCAAGATTAAGCGATACGAACCTGCGCGGGGCCTGTACGAGGAACTTGACCACAATGGTGGCTTCCTTCCTTCACACACAGGACGCTGGTGCACCCGTCAACTGAAACTGGCTCCCTTCAAAGCGTTTCTTGAAACGCTTGAGCCTGGATTAGATACTTACCTATTTGTTGGTATCCGGGCTGATGAAAGCTTTAGAGTTGCGTTTACCCTTGATGAGGCGAGTACCGAAATGCCATTCATGGCGCTAGGCGTCAAACGCTCGGATGTGTATCGAATTCTTAAGGAAACCATCGGGATCCCGAGATATTACAAACGCCGCACCCGGTCAGGCTGTTCATCCTGCTTCTTCCAACGTCGTAACGAAGTTGTTGGTCTGCTTGAGGATCAGCCCGAGGAGTTCAAAAAGGTGATGTTCTACGAGAAAGTTGATCCATCTGACCTTTCCCGTTACACGCCGGTAATTCCATTCTCTGAAGATTGTGAAATCGCACCGAACTGGATGACCCTGCCTTACCCTGCTGGCAGTGAAATGCCTAGCAAAGTAGGGCAACGTAAATCTCTTAGCTTGTTTCCGAACAATGGCATTTTCGTTGGTGCGGAGTTTTTCATGCACCACGATTTTGCCGGTCAGGAATTCTGCTCACACCAGCGCATCGTTTCTTATTCGACTTCGAAATCAGGCATTAGCACGCAGCTGAAAAATCGCTTCCATCACCTGTTGTCCACCTATGAGGTGTACGAATTTTTCGATGAGCAGTCTTTCCGTGACAGTGTGCGTTTTGCCATTTACTACGTTGAATGCCCGAGTGACTTGTTTGACCCGGCCGGCCCCATGGCTCAAGGGACTTACACCTGGCACGATGGTGAATCGATGTCGCAGATGCAGCACATCATTGGTTGGGCATACCGGATTCTTCATGCAGAGGGTTTGCTTCAAGTAATGAAAGCCTATGAGGGCAAACCTGCGGACAGTTGGGAAGGGGAGCAATACCTCCTTACTAAAGCAGGCCTTGATAAAGTGAAATCTGAAACTGGCATGGTGGTAAATTCCATGTGGCATCTTCCACCAGACCCAGACGAAGATGACCCTGATCAGTACGATGAAAAACACATCGCCTGCCCTATGTGTAGCATTTGAGCTTTAACCAGAAACCCCTCCACATGTGGAGGGGTTTTTATTTGCCTATTCGGGGAGTTACCACCCTTTTTCTACGTTGTGGAAAATCTGCGTAAACGGAGAATTAGAGGGTTAAAGTCAACAACCCTGGCAGGAATAATCCTAGTGAATCGAATCTTTAATCTCAAGTGGTCGCCTACCCATCAAACGCACGTAGCTTGCAGCGAACTAACCCGCCGCGCAAAAAAAACCAAGCGACTGGCGCTCGCAAGCGCAATGGCTTTGATTGGCTTACTCAATGCTGGTTCTGCTAATGCTGCTGATGCTGTTTGCTCTGCATCTATCACTGGAACAAACGGTGGTTGCAGCGTAACCACATCGCTAACTCCAGACGTTGTGATTAACCCTGACGCTACTGTTATAGCGCCCACAAACTCGACAAACTGGAATGCTGGCATCACATATGATAGCCAGTCTTTCGGAAACTCATTCGGCAACTACGGAATTGTTTCAGGAACAAACTACGGGCTATTCATCTATAACTCTTCAAGGGCGATGAGCGTTACGAATGGTGGAAGTTTATTAGGCAATTTTGCAGGGCTTGAGCTTTCTGCCACAAACGTGGGTGATATCATTAACAGCGGGACGATCAGGGGCGGCACTGACACTAGCAGCTACCAATCATTTGGCATTGAAGCATCGAATGGGGTTACCATCGGCAACCTCACAAATACCTCAACCGGTGTCATTTGGGGAAATTCACGTGGGATTGAACTGGAGGGTGGAACCGAAGTAAAAGGGGCGATTACCAACTACGGTACAATTCAAGGTGGAACAACAGGCCTTCAAATTGACGCTCAAACCACACTCGATAATACAACAATCACAAACTACGGTACGTTAGAGGGTGGTAGTTACGCCTTTTACAGCAAAAATACCCAGATGACTACGCTAAATCAGGCGGGTGGGGCGCTTATTGGTGACATATACGGCAGTAACACAACGCTAGAGGTTAGCGCTAGTTCATTTGAATTTTCTGGTGCTTTTTATGGTTGGCAATTGATTGTCGATCAAGGTGCATCTATGAAAATATCTAGCACCAAATCAGTTTCTGGCTTGATTGGAGATGGCATTAACGCTTTAACAGGCGTAAACAATAGTGGAACAATTGAGATTGCATCCGGAACTACCGCAACAATTAATGGTGACTATACACAAAATAGTAGCGGCATACTTAAAATTGACGTTGCCAGCGATAGCTCATATGGAAAATTAGTTGTTTCTGGTACAGCCACTTTGCCGAGTAATGCGCAAATCACAGTAAATGCTTCTAATCCAAACTATGCATTTACCTCAGCATACCTAACCGGCATTCTCTCTGCTAATAATCTCGTTTCTGATGGTACTTTCAAAGTCACAGACAATTCATTGTTGTTTGATTTCTCCGCAATAATTAACAACAACGCAATCGATTTGAAGATTAGTGCTTCATCAAGCAACGCCTCAAATTCCTCCGGTTCCAGCAATAGTTCATCGACCGGCAATGAATCCGTTTACAAGTCGGTGATGAACAACAACCAGAAAAATGCAGCCGGTGCTGCAGTTGTGCTGGACAGCCTGGTGACTTCATACGCCTCCAACAGCACCACCGGCAACAGCGACATGGATACCGTCGTCACGAACCTCGGGTCGCTGTCAACCGAAGCCGAGGTCGCTGCTGCCACTTCGAAGACCCTTCCACTGCTGAATGGTCAGGCACCGACTGCCATCCAGACCCAGTTGCAGACGAACCAGAATGTCATCGCCGGCCGGCTCGATTCAACTCGCGGTCTTTCCTCTGGAGACAGCATGCTGGCCAGTGGCAACGCATGGTTGAAGGTGTACAGCACCAGATCGACCCAGCATGATCGTGACGGAGTTTCTGGCTATCTTGCTCAAACCTCCGGCGGTGTACTGGGCATTGACGGTGACCTGGCAGGGAAGGACCTCACTCTGGGTGCCGCCTTTGGCTTCAATAAATCGCACGTTTCCCAGAACAATGGCCTGCACACTGCGTCCATCGACAACTATCAGGGTGTGATCTACGGCTCGAAGAAACTGGCCAGCAATCTCGCTGACTTCGTAGATTTCCAAGCCGACCTGGGTTATCAGAATATTTCCGGTGACCGGACCATCCAGTTCTCTGAAATCAACCGTGTAGCGCATGCTGACTACAACGGCTACAGCTACCACCTGGGCTCGTCCGTAGGCAAGAACATCCAGATCACCGACCGCGTGAAGATTCAGCCGGTCATTGGTCTGGACTACACCTTCGTTAAGTCGAACGGGTACACCGAGAATGGTGCCGACTCGCTCGATTTGATCGTTGGCAGTCAGAAGGCAAAGCAACTCCTGTACTCGGCTGGCACCAAGTGGGACGTAAAGATTAACGACAAGACCACGTTCTACGGCAAGGTAGCTGTGGCTTACGATCAGTACGCTGAATCCAACTCTATCCTGGCGTCTTATGCAGGTGATTCCTCGTCTACATTCGTAACCACCGGCATCAACCCGGGGCACTGGGTTCGCACTCTCTCGACCGGCCTGAAAGAAGAGTTCGGGAAGGGCTTCTCAGCCAATATACAGTTCGACCTGGCCAACCGTGATACCGGCGCAAGCTACTCCTGGTCTGCCAAACTAAACAAGACTTTCTAATCCTTCTGCCTAAAGAAAAAGCCCACTACCAAGTGGGCTTTTCACTTCGTGGAAATGTTCAAGCAAGGGCTACAAGGTCGAGTTCGCTTTGATGCAACTTTGTTCTGAACAGAATTTGCAAACATTACCCAAACCAGTACATTAGGCCTGAAACGTAATTCAGAGCTTTTTATAGGGTGCTTATGAACCGTATCTGTATCGGACTATTAATCGTATCAAGCGTTGCTGGCTGTACGATCATTCCGACACACGACGCCAGACAAATGGCTGCTCTTGATGCCGTCATCCTGGCCGACTGGACGGCGTCTACGTTGATGACATCTACATTCAGCATTTATTCAGCGGTTCCAAAATTGGCCCAGCCTGGCGGCACACTGACTGTCTATTTCGAAGGAGACGGTTTCGCCTGGCAAACTGCAAACATTCCAAGCACTGATCCCACGCCCATCGTTCCCACTGGTTTGAAGATTGCGTTGGAGCAGCCGGTAGGTACACCTGCTTATCTTGCACGTCCTTGCCAATACACCAGCCATGCTGACCCAAAGTGCAGTGCTGACGCATGGACCAGTGGTAGATTTAGTGAGGATGTCATTCGTGCGGAAGGCGAAGCGCTGGATCAGATCATTGCCAAGACCCATCCTAAGCGGATTGTTCTTGCTGGTTATTCTGGAGGGGCCGCTGTTGCTCTACTACTGGCAGAGCGCAGGTCAGATATCGATGGTGTGATCAGCATTGCCGGCAACGTAGATCATGCGCGGTGGACTGAGAAGCAAGGCATTGACCCACTGACTGGCTCGCTTAACCCCGCAGATCATCCAGAAAAGATTCGTGACCTACCTATATGGTTCTTTTCCGGGGAGTCCGACACGATCATCCCTCCGATGCTGGCAGTTGAGTTCATCGAAAAGGCGAACCTGACCAACTTTCACAAAACGGTTGTGCCTGGCTACACCCATGGATGTTGCTGGCCTTCTATCTGGAAAGCATCTTATCCCCGTCCATAAAAAAAGCGGCTTTTGCCGCTTTTCACACCTTTCTTTCTCTTCTCATGTTCTTGGAAATCAAAGCTTGCGTTACTGAGGAATGAAACCCCGTCCGGGTGTTAAGTATTCGCGTTAAACCATTCAGTGAAATTGGGATATCGTCTTCACCCAACACATTAGCAACCCCTTTGCAGGTTTCAAAGTCGCAAGGCACATATCCTAGCGCCTTGCACCTAGTAACATATGCATCGTAGCGGGGATGTTTACCGGCCATCGATCGCAGGCCTGTTTGCTGCTCGGAACACTGGTACACCGTACATCTTGGCCCAGCCGGCGCTGTGGTATGCCTGCAGCGTTTGTGCAGAGGAGGATGCCCACCACATATTCGCCACTGCACCTAACACTTTCACATGGCCAAACATCAGACTGGACAGTGCTGGCCACGGCAGGTACTCCTCAAAGCAGAAGAGGAAAGCCGTATTGATCAACTGCCCTTCACTCGGAAGAGCAATTACATTGAGTTTGAACCAATCGCTTGGAGAGTGCTCAAGCGTAGTCCATGGATGCCACATAGAAATTGGCACTGGCTGGCGGGATCCGAAGGCACCGACCTCTTGAGTACCGCTGTAGATAATAATGCCGTTAAGGTATTCGCCTGTTGTAAGTTGGAACTCCTGGCCGATCATCCAGATCTGTCCCTCCTTCAGCCCCATTTGCTTTAGGTGCCGAGGGATGACAGTGCGCAATGCCTTGTCAGTACGCCCTGAAACTTCCTCTGGAAAAAGGATCACATCTTCACCCGCTGCAATCGGCTCTTTTGCCAGATCCATCAGCTTGTACATTCGCTCAATCACATTCGCGTCTTTGTTACGGAATGGACCGAAGTTGGTGTCCTGTGAGTACCACTTCTTAGGCAATTCTTGCGGGCTATAGCTGAAGTTAGCGTACACACCAGCAGCAGTGATCAAAATGAGCATAGTGACCAGATAGCGCCGTTCCTTCACCATCTTTGCTATGGCTGACCATATTGCGACAAGGCCGACAAGTCCATATGTTCCCATGCCTGGGAAGAGACTTGCAGCACCTTGCAAAGGAGAGAGCCAGCCAATAATCCCTATCGGCGGGATTGAAACGATGAGGAGGGCAATCAGTGTGAGAACGAGAGGATGCACAACCCATGGCTTGCCTTTTTCTTCAAGCAAGCCGGCAATTTTGGCATTGATGAAGAAGGGCAGTTCCCAAGCCCCAGCCAGCAGTAATGTCGAGAACACCCACATCACTACACCCAAGAACCCTTCTTCAATTCCTCCACCAAAGAAGACACGAGCTGAATCCGGGATAACCCATGAGCCCACAAAATAGTAGGCAAACGTAGTGATCATCCGTGTCCGCCAGTCGGGACTCAGGTATACCAGCACAGGCAAGAATGCAGCCAACATCCTGGCATCACCAATAGTCGAAACGATTGATTGATAACGGGGGCCAACTACCCATGCCCAGCCTGAGATGGCGAACGCCACCAGTGGCAGAGTGAACTGCTTGGCCTTGAGCGGCCGATCAACAAAAGTAACTTTTCCCACGGGTTGTGAAGCCATAGGTACGCAGGCTAAAGCAATCAACGCGAAAGCCAGCGCCACAGTCGTTGAGAAATTGAACATGATCACGCCGTCACTAAGACCGACAAACAAACCGAAAAGAGCAGGGGTCAGCCTGGTCTTTTTGCTACCTACTTGAACAACCGTCTCCACCAGTTACCCCTTGTGTTGTGCTGCAAGAATTTGAAGGTGATTTAACAAATCGCTCTGACCCATGCCGGTGTCTTTCTCTATAGCTCTGAGGACAAGCAACCGAATCCAGAACGCCTTGGCTACAGACATTGGTACTGCGAATG
This sequence comes from Aquitalea sp. FG25, assembly GCF_057809375.1. NCBI lineage: Bacteria > Pseudomonadati > Pseudomonadota > Betaproteobacteria > Neisseriales > Chromobacteriaceae > Aquitalea > Aquitalea sp. FG25. The sequence continues at coordinate 6,934 of NZ_JBMDJV010000012.1, read as the reverse complement.
CTCTCTTCCCCAAAATGACTTTGACGAAAAATCCCGTCGCATTACCTTGCTCTTGCCTTGTAATCTCAAAGGACTTGTCATGTTGTGAGCCATGATTTGAACCGCTGCAGTTGTCTATAAACCCGCACAAAACAGCAGCAACAAGTGGAAGCTCCTCGTCACTGAACCTCAAGGACACCTTGTTTGCCCAGTCACCGCCGGATGCCACCTTAGGGGCTGCATCGACTCCGACGAAGACTTCTCCGTTCACATCCATCCGAGCTTCAAAGCAAATCACTGAGGACGCACCGAAGATGCTCTTACTTTCTCGCCACTGATTAGATCCATATTTGCTTTGGCGCGTTGAAGACCCGGCCTCTTCTCTAGGTTCTGGTGGTGAATCGCGGCTTGATTGATGATCATCTGCGTCTACTATTTGCGGACCCTTCGGCAAGCCGCCGGCGTCTTCGACAATCTGTTTCAGTTCAACGATTTCCTCAGGGCTAAGTTCCTCACCTTTATTGAGTAGCTTTTTGTAATTTTGGAATAAAGAAAAGCTAGCCGGAATAGCGACCAGATTTGCCTTGTGCGTACCTAGTCCATGATTTTCCAGCAGTCCTACTGAACTGCTACTTGCACAGAAGTACAGGGCCTTCAAGAATGAGCCCTTTGCCTGCATATTCGGCCCGGCCCGGACTACCTCCTGCACAGCATCAAGCAAATTTTGGCCATGAAACGCCTCTGCAGCATCAAGTAACTGCGCAGGCATCTCTGCAGTGAAGTCCAGCTTTAGCAGTGCCCGTTTTAAGGTTTCCGATTTCATAGATATCTCCCACGCCAAAGGCTACAGCACAGTGCGCCATAAGCAAGTTTTCAGCAAAACCACCCCGATTGACAGCAGGGTTCTTGTGGCTTACTCTTACAAATGTGCAATTCAGGCACACTGAGCTGGCAGACAACTAGCATTTACCTCGCAAGTCCCTCTGAAGTACCCAGTCCCCATCTTGCTTTCACTTTCAAGACAACTCACCAGTTCTTGAATCATCCAACTGCCGCTTCACTTGCAATGCTTTTTGCATTCTACGGCACTGCATTTTTACCGCACTCTGACTATTGCTTTTCATCTACACGCAGCTCTAGCGTACATCACTCTGCCTTAAAAATTTAAATTGGCAATCCATAAAGACAGCTTTATGGATTGCCTTTTTTTGCCATGTGGCAACTAGCAGAGAAATCTGCACTTACCAGCGATATTCTTTCGCGATGGCTACTCTGCCACCACTTCTTGGAGTTCTTATGCCGCAAAAATATATACTCCTCGGAGTAATCATATTTTTTATCTTTATTGCAAGTATTGTTTGGGCACTTTTCAACAAGGCTCATTTCATGCGTCGCGATGAAGATTAAATTCTTAGATTTATTCTAACCGGCTGATTCTAGCCCTTACCACTCGGAGCCATCATGGACCTGACTTATGCTCTACTAATTATTTGTGCACTTTTTGGTTTTCTCACCTTGGGGATATTCGCTACCAAGGTTGAGGAAAACTTCTTCAGCACAAAAAAACGCATTGTCGAATTGAAAACCGAAATCAGTGCGAAATCGAAAAAGCAGACTGTTGCTACCGAAGAAGTGAAACCTTCTAAAGTAAAAACAACATCTGCCTTTAAGTCTGTAGAAACAGTTGCGCCGGCTCAGCAATCTTCAAAACCACAATCAACAGTCGTGGAATTAGCGGATAAAGCGGAGGTGGGTGATATCACTCATGCTCGTATTATCCGAAGGGAAATTGCAATTACTCCGAGAAAAAAGGTAAGGGTTATCCTTTTCCTCTATCAGGATGTAATCAAGCGTACTGCATGGTTGCCCAATGAGTCTTACAAGAGCAACCAGAAAGCCAAGGATTCAATTCAAGCTGGCGATTACCAACACATTCACGCACTGAAAGAAAAGCGTGTGACATTGAGAGAGTTGCCGACCTCGGCTTATAACGAGGTCAGCGCTTTCGAATTGACTGAAGTTGAAGTCAAGAAAATGTTGAATGTTGATAATGAAAAGGGAAGCAAGAAACCCAAAGTCACCACTACTAAAGTGGACACAATGGATCAAGCCCCCGCCAGCCCTGGCACTTCCGTAGTTACTACTGATGTTCCGGCATACCTGATGGCACCCGAACCAGAATTTCTGGATGATGTTGCCGGTCATTTCATGCAGGAGTGGTATCACTACGAAGAAGAACCGAGGGAACTTGTTGAAAGTACACGTACCTTCGACATGTCAATCCCTTTGGAAATGACGCCTGAAGAAGAAGCCTTTATGGGTTCTACATCAGCTTCATCCAAAAAGGAAACTCCTCATATTCAAGAGAATTACGAACCCAATGTTGATATTTACGCAGGTCGCAAACCTCGCAAATCCAACACTGGCACAATCGAATTTCTAGGTATGAAGAAATACAGAAACGATAGTGGTCCTTATGAAGCCTTTACGGTTATTCTTCGCGATCGATCCAACAACGAGCACGAACTGCGTGGTACTGAGCTAAAAGCTGAGATGTCACGCATTGGCGCTCGCAAAGGGGACAAAGTGAAGATCAACTCATATGGCCGTGTTGCCGTTTCGATTCCAGCAGAAGATGGTGGTTCGATCCAAGGCAAAAAGAATCTGTACCAAGTAACTATGTGCTAACGCACCTCCAATCTAACCCATACGGGCTCAACTCCCGTAAGGGATAGAGTCTGGAGAAAAACATGGAAATGAACCCTACATGCTTTATCAACCAGAAAGCATTTGAGGAGCTACAACCAACATTCCCTGGGTTTCCAGAAGGGGGTGTTGTACGTGCACCTTATACTCGTCGAGTAAAAGTCAAAGACTCTGAAATTGATCAGTTGTATGAGACGCTTCGACTGTTTGACTTGCCTGAAGACCCCACGATTTACCATGACCACGAGTTGGTTCCCATGGTTGATTGGGTTTTTCACAAAAGCATGAAGTCGCTTTTGAACACTGCCCGAGATGAAGTTAATGACGTTCTTGAATGGTTATTCATGGACGACTTCACCACTCTCGCTGACAGTCGTGGTGAGTGTTACGTAGTTAAAACTGAATGTGTTCCTTTCAGTTTCCGCATGGCATGCAAACTCTTTCATGCTGACTTTACCGAAGTGAGACGTATGGCTATTTTAACGGCTTACGAACATCACATTTTCCAGAGTAATCCCTACGATCCCCGTGTCGCAAAACGCCTTGCGCGTGAGAAAGCGGTTCTACTTCGCCGTGCGGCTGAAGCTGCAGAGCGGAAAGAAGAGGGGATTGATGTAGAGATGGATGAAACGGAAGCTGAAGAGACTCGCAATGTCTTGATGCCGGTTTCTGCTCAACAAATGCTTCGACATGGAAAAATTGTCGAAATCTTTGAACTATTCATGCGCGAATATGCTGACGAAATGTCAGCCTGAAAGGAATTGCGATGACTGAAGCAATCATGACCAAAGACCAGTCGTCTATTCAGACGATTGCCCTTAACCCCAAGCAGTACAACATCAAGGAAACATTCAACGTTCCCTTTGGTGGAAATGTATTGGGCTATGAGAGCCACGATCTTGCCCCTAAACGTAAAAACCATTGCTGGGACGTTGATTTATTCCTGGACATGCTTGTTTTTATGAATAGCGACAAACGTGCTGCAAAACTTACTGGGCATACCGGTACTGGCAAGACCAGCTCTGTTCTTGATCTCCATGCTGGACTTTGCCGTCCACTCCTTACTGTGAGTGGCAGTGCAAACATGACTGAAAGTGAGTTGTTTGGTGACTTCGTGTTTAACGAAGATCGCTCTATGCGCTTCCAACTTGGGCCGGTTTTGATGGCCGCACTGAATGGTTACTCAGTTATTTACAATGAGTACAACCTTGGACCTTCTGGCGTGAACAGCAAGTTGAATGACCTTCTGGATGGCGTGCCATACCTGGTGCCTCAAACCGGTCAGATCATCAACGTTCATCCGAACTTCAAGTTGTTTGCAACTCAAAACCCCAGCACTTCAAGCTGCTATCTGGATCGTTTCGACCAAGATGCAGCAAATGAAATGCGTTTCTTTCATATGAAAGCTACTTACCTGAAGGCTGAAGTTGAAGTTGCAGCCCTGCTGCAACATGCTCAGATGAAAGGTTTGCCTGCTGCTCATGCCGAACAGACTTGCAAGTTGATGGTTGATGTTGCCAATAAGGTCCGCAAGTCATTCATCGCAGAAGAGCTTACTTCGGTAATTTCGACTCGCACTCTACTTGACTGGCTTGAGTTCAGTATGCTTTTTGGCGCAATCGAGGCTAGAGGAATTTCGAAAATTCACTACGCGCTTGAAAAGGTTTTCTCTGATGCGCCTAGCGTTACTGATGTAGACAGAATTTCTGTTCACGAGACCGTAACTGCCGTTTTCGGTACGAAACGCGATCTTACACACTAGTCTTTAACCACCCATGCCGGGATACCTTCCCGGCGGGGGGTGTCTTGGCTTCTTTTTCAAGGAGTCAATGATGCAATACCTTCAGAGCCTTTTTAACATCAGCCTTAGTGATGAAGCATTTTTCGCAATTTGCTTTATCTCCGGCATGCTGGGCGTTCTTTGTATTGGTGGTTTTATTACCGACAAAATCGATGAACGCAACGCAAAAAAAACCCGAAACTACCGCGAACGCACCGGGCGTAATTTTAGTTGATCGGGACAACACCAGAAAGGCCTACTCGAAAGAGAGGCCTTTTGTTCAATTCACACAAGGATTTGAATCTCATGACTACCACTAATCAAAACCATGTTGTCCTGGAAAACACCATTCTCATCCACCTGGAATTTCGCATTTGGTCAGGGCGGAAGAAATTGCGTGAAGCGGACTTCACCAACACCGAAGATTTGCCACCGGCAGATCTCGCGTCGTTGGGTTCCAAGAAAATCTGTAACCCAGCTAGTCTGCATCCTTTCACCCGGGCACGTACTCGTGCTGAAACTGCTCTGAAACGTCACGGAGCGCGTTTCATGGGTGGCTTTGCGATTCCGAAAGCAAAGGCTCAAGAGTGCATCGACGAACTGGACAAGATTGTTCAGGAAGCAAATAAAGACCGTGCCAGTTTCCTCAAGGATTACGACAAGGACCTGGAAGATTGGATTGCACTTCACCCCTCCTGGGCAGATCGCATCCGCATTGCCGTTGAGCCGTCGCACAAAGTCGCACGTTCGCTCTCTTTCGAGTTTTTCCCGATTGAGATTCAGACAGCTGAAGGCCAACCCACCGGCCGGCTGCATGCAGCTGCTGATAGCGTCATGATGCAAATGCTCAAAGAAGTTGCCCAATCTGCTTCTGAATTCTGGGAACAGAGTTTGAGTGGCAAAGTTGAGGTTACTCAGAAAGCTGTTCGTCCCTTCCGTTCCATGCGGGAAAAGCTAAGTGCCTGGTCGTTTGTTGATGGCCGCGTAAATGCAGCTGTTGAGATGATTGACACGCTTCTTCAGAACTTGCCGAACGATGGCAAGCTGAATGGTCTGTACGTTTCAGCGATGAGTAATGTTGCTTTGATTCTTACCGATCCGGATCGTGTCCTCGCTCAAGGGGCAAAGATTCTGCAAGGAACAGACCTCGAAGCTGACATCTTCGCTGGCGTAAGTCGTGCTGCTGTCAAAGGCGCTACTTTAGAAACCATCAACGCAACCACCATTGATCTTTTTGCAGATAATGGTGCTGGCGTTAAGCCGGTTAGCATTCGTGAAGCTAGCAGCCGGGCTGTAAATTCCGGATTGTTTGACCTCAGTCCATCCGGAAATTCCGGCAGTGCCCCTGTTGTAACCGTCGCGAAGCCTGAACAGTCACCCGCATTTGGGAACCAACAGGTTGCCGTTCCGGATGTCTTCAGCAAACCGCTTGCTGCAGACTTCTCAATCACTTTCCTCAACTAAAAGACCACGCCTCCCCACTAGGGGAGGCATGCGTTTTATGGAGATCACCATGGCCTCACACCAAAACTACACAGCAGCTCTCGCCATTCTTGCTCACATTCATTGTGATCAATCTGGCGTTAAATTGACTCATTCTGGTAGTCAGGCCTATGCCGACCTCCGTGAACGTCACATAAACCTTCCAGCAGTGGAAATCGTTGATGAAGAAACTTTCGAAATGATGGTTGGATACCTGTTTCATGAAAACGCACATTTCAACCATGATGACGTGGAAGAATACGAAAGAGCAACTACTGCCATTGCGCACAGTATCGCCAACTCTCTGGGTGACGCTCGGGCAGAGTATCGTGAAGAGCGTCGTCTACCTGGTGCTCGCTTTCGATTCAACGCAATCAACGATAAGTGCCTTGTGATTCCTGATGCAGGCTTGTCTCTTGATAAGCCACTGGATGTATTCAACGTATATATCCTGACAGCGGCTTTCACCTATAACCTTGGTTATGATAACTTGGTTCCCCAACTATCTATTCTTGAGTCCAAGATGCGTGTCATCTTCGGTTCCCAAGCGACAGAAGCTATCGCGGAGTGTATCGATGGGGTTCACCTTGAGCCCACAACTGAAGGTGTTGTTGATCGTTCGTTCAAGATCATCGACATCCTGAAGTCACTTTGTGAAGAAAACCCGCAACCCCATCAGCAAGCAGTCGAGGGTGATCAGCAACAAGGCCCTGGCAGCAAGCCGCAGGACGCCAACGGTGCAGATCAACAACCCAAGCAGCAGGCAGGCGAGGGCGATCAGCAGCATGGCCCTGGCAGCAAGCCGCAGGACGCCAACGGTGCAGATCAACAACCCAAGCAGCAGACAGGCGAGGGTGATCAGCAACAAGGCCCTGGCAGTAAGCCGCAGGACGCCAACGGTGCAGATCAACAACCCAAGCAGCAGGCAGGCAAGGGTGATCAGCAACAAGGCCCTGGCAGTAAGCCGCAGGACGCCAACGGTGCAGA
>NZ_JBMDJV010000011.1:0-161205 GCF_057809375.1 Aquitalea sp. FG25 | reverse complement strand
TGAGAAGCAATATTTCCAACGGCTCAAGAGTGTCTAGAGAAGCCGGGGCGATTCAATGCATGCTTGTACCGTTACCCAACATCGAAACGCGTCGTCGCTATCTTAAGTATCACGATCTGCATCACTTGCTTACCGGCTACTCTGTTGGCCGAATTGGAGAAGGAGAAGTGAGCGCGTGGGAACTGGGCGTGGGTTCAGGCTTCATTTCCCCCACATTAGGACTGATGAATCTTATTGCGCTATCAACAGGTTTGGTGCTTCAGCCCAAACGCATGTGGCTTGCCTTTCGGCGTGGCTGCCGTAGTCGCTGTCTTTATCGCCCCGCTATGCGGGCACTTGTGGACGCAGGCCATTGGCTTGACCTTGCCTCTCTAAGCCGTGAGTGTCTCGAATCAAGAAAACCGCGTGTTCCCGCAGCCTTGCGGACTGTCGAGTTTGTCTGTTACTGCGCTACTGCCATGCTCATTCACGCCACAATTGCGGTGCCTGCCGTCTTTGCGCGCATCGTTACTGATATGCTGTTGGGGTATACTTTCTTTCAGGCTGTGAAGCCCGTTCGTCGTATGGATCTGTACTGACCATACAGCTGCCTGGACGGAATATATTGCCGAACTCATCCGCATTTCATCTTGGGCAGGTGAGCGTCTGGCTGGGTAGGCCAGCGCAGCTTCAGATGCAGCTGTCAAAATGAACCCTGGCAAGGGGGAGGTGGCACTGAGTCTGGAGTCGTATTTTTCGCCAAAACCGCAAGGTGGGAACGGCGAGCTTCCCCCTTTGATGCTGCCATCACCGCGCAATATCGATGCCCTGGCTCAGGACATCAACCAGAAATTCCGGCATTTCTCTCCGCCAACGGCATTCCGGCTGCACCTGCCAGTATCCAGTACGATAGTAAGGGCCAGCCGCAGTTTCCTGCCGATTACCCCTATGCGGCCTAGCTTAAGCAAGCCTTGACTGATAACCCGGGTATCGGACGCGAGCTGAGCACGGTTTACGCCTTGGGCGAATTCAAGAACGTACTGGATGACAGCCAGGCATTCCAGCAGGAATATGCCGCTGCGGGCAGCCAGGGTGAGCTGGACAAGGTGATCGCCAAGTATTCCCAGCTGTTTTCGGCTAATCCGCCAGCAACAAAATCCATCCTGATGATTGATGCTGATGGCCATATACGCATCGGTGAAGCCGCAGGCCCTTCTAGCACTGCAGCACGGACAAGGCGGCTTGAATGTCCGTTTGCAGTGTTGTCAGCCAAAGGCAGTGGGACTGCCGGGCTATAGTGCGGCAGTAGGCTGAACCAGCAAGGGCTGCGGCGTGGCATTGGTGGCGTCCCACACCGCATTGAAATGGTCGATGACCTGTTCACCGCTCAATGCAAAGGCGCTGAGGGTAGTGTGGCCATCACGGATGACGGTGACCTGAAAGCCGCGCGATACCGCATTGCGCAGGGTGCTGTCCACGCAGAAGTCTGTTGCGCAGCCACCCAGCCACAGCTTACTGACGCCCAGCGTGTCCAGCAGGGTGGCCAGCGGTGTGTCGCAAAAGCTGTCGCCATAGCGCTTGAAAATGCGGTGATCACCGGCAGCATGCTGTAGTGCCGGGTGTAGCTGCCAGTCGGCACTGTCCCGCTCCAGTCCGGCTTCCTCATGCTGTACAAACACGATGGGAATGCCACGCTGGCGTGCCTTGGCGATGGCCAGGTTGAGGTTTTCCAGCACAGTATCCAGCCGGACGGCAGGCAGATCGCCCGCCACAACGCCACACTGGATGTCCACAATCAGCAAAGCAGTATCTGGCATACCTCCTCCTTGGTGAGTGGATAGGATAATCGCTATTTCAAGATCATGCAGATTGGTGTTCTTTGCTGCTGCCCGTTTTCCGCTTCTGCGGACATGGCTTTGCTGTGGTTCCGCTTGCTTCGGTCATGCGTGATCAGGCCCATGCGCGGCGGGGTTCTTGCTGGATTTTTGTCTTGATATTGGGAAAATATTTCCTGTATATTGGAAATATGAATCTGGATACCCAATTAGCCACCCGCATCCGTACCTTGCGTAAGCAGCGTGGATTTTCTTTGGAACAGCTGGCTGAGCGCAGCAGTGTCAGCCGCTCGATGATTTCCCTGATTGAACGCGCCGAAACCAGCGCAACGGCAGCGGTGCTGAACAAGCTGGCCGATGCGCTGGGGGTGAATCTGGCCTCGCTGTTTGATGAGGAGGCCGCCGCCGGTGCTGCCTTGCCCCTGGCACGCGCTGCGGAGCAGCAGGCGTGGCAGGACCCGGCCTCTGGCTATGTGCGTCGCCATCTGTCACCGCATGGCTTTGGCTCACCGCTGGAGCTGGCCGAAGTCAGCTTCCCGCCGGCTGGCCGTGTGGTGTTTGACAATGCCATGCGCAGCATCATCACCCACCAGCAGCTGTGGATGCTGGAAGGGGAAATGGAAATCACCCAGGAAGGGCAGGTGTGGTTGCTGCAGCCGGGCGACTGTCTGGCCATGACCCTGGGTCAGCAAATCACTTTTCATAATCCGGGCAGCCAGCCCGCTCGTTATCTGCTTGCCTTGACGGCAAGGTCTTCATTCTCCGGGAAATAATCATGACCCAGCTGCAACAGGTTTCCTGTAACCATGAGCGCCATGCCGGTGCCATTCTGGAAATTTTCAACGACGCCATCGTCAACTCAACCGCCCTGTACGACTACAAGCCCCGCAGCCCGGACAGCATGGATGGCTGGTTTGCTGCCAAGCACCAGGGGGGCTACCCCGTCATCGGCATCGAGAACGCCGCTGGCCAACTGCTGGCATTTGGCAGTTATGGCAGCTTCCGCGCCTGGCCTGCCTACAAGTACACGGTTGAACATTCGGTGTATGTGCACAAGGACTACCGTGGTCAGGGGTTGGGTCGCCAAATCATGCTGGCCCTGATTGCGGCAGCCAGAGCACAGGGCGTACACGCCATGATGGGCGGTATTGATGCCAGCAATAGCGGCAGTGTGTCCCTGCACGAGAGCCTGGGGTTCCGCCATGTGGGTACCTTGCCTGAGGTGGGTTTCAAGTTTGGTCGCTGGCTGGACCTGGCCTTTTATCAGTTGCTGCTGGAAACCCCCTTGCAACCGGTGGATGGCTGAAGCGTCCATCCGCTGATGCCGTCTTGCCGACAATAAAAAGCCGTTCCCACAGTGGGAACGGCTTTTCCATGCCAGATTTGCGTTCTGTTTCAGCGCTGTGCTTCGGCATCAATCAGCGAGCGTTGACCCGTGTCACGCATAAACCAGCAAACCAGCAAGGTGCAGGCAATCACGCCGGTGGTGTACCAGTAAAAACCGCTTTCCAGATGGATGGACTTGAACCACAAGGCCAGGTATTCCGCAGTGCCGCCGAATACCGATACCGCAAAGGCATAAGGTACGCCCACGCCGGTGGCGCGGATGCTGGCCGGGAACAGCTCGGCCTTGACCAGCGCATTGATGGAGGTATAGCCGGAGACGATGACCCAGGCGCAGGCGATGAGGCCAAAGGCTTCCCACGGCCCGCTGGCATGGCGGATGGCGGTGAGTAGCGGCACGGTGAACAGGGTGCCCAGCAGGGCAAAGCCGATCAGCAAGGGCTTGCGGCCAATGCGGTCTGACAGCGCGCCGTAAATGGGCTGCAGGCACATGGCAAACAGCAGCGAGGCAGCCGATACGGCGGTGGTTTGCATGTCGGTCAGGCCCACCGACAGACGCAGAAATTTCTGCATATAGGTGGTGTACACATAAAAGGCCAGCGTGCCGCCCATGGTCAAGCCCACCACCAGCAGCACTTCTCTGGGGTGCTGGGCCAGCTGTTTCAGGCCGCCCATCGCTTTGGACTTCTTGCGCGCAGCTTCGAAAGACTGGGTTTCCGGCAGATTATGGCGCATGCGCAGGGCCAGCACCGCCAGGGCCGCTCCTACAAAAAACGGAATGCGCCAGCCCCAGGCGCGCAGTTCTTCCGCACTGAGTAGGAATTTCTGCAAGACCAGCAGCAGGATCAGGGCCAGCAGCTGGCCGCCAATCAGGGTGACGTACTGGAAGCTGCTGTAGAAACCACGGTGCTTGGAATCGGCCATTTCCGACAGATAAGTGGCGCTGGCACCGTATTCACCACCCAGGCTCAGGCCCTGCAGCAGCCGGGCCAGCAACAGAATGCAGGGCGACAGGATGCCGGCGCTGGCATAGGTGGGCGCACAGGCAATCAGCAAGGAGCCAAAGCACATCAGCAGTACCGAGGCCATCAGCGCGGTTTTGCGGCCCATGCGGTCGCCAATGTGGCCAAACAAAATGCCGCCGATGGGGCGAATGAAAAAGCCCAGGGCAAAAATGCCGGCAGTGGACATCAGCTGGGCGGTGGGGTCCTGTGCCGGGAAGAAGGCATTGGCAAAGTACAGGGCAAAGGCGGAATAGCAGTAAAAGTCGAACCATTCCACCAAGTTGCCGGCCGAGCCGACAATAATGGCATGCAGGCGCTTGCCGGATATCCGTTCGTGAGTAGTCGCAGTGGCAGTGGCGCTGGACATGGTGTCTGTCTCCTCTGGTGTGACGGGTTATGGATGGGTTTCCCGTTTATCGCCGTCTACTATGCGCAGCAGGGCGGTAGTCGGCATCCGCAACTTTGCCCTGATCGTCTCCGTAAAACTACGGAGGAGTGTTTCCGTCCGGCGGCCGTGCTGCTATGGTCTGTGCTTCCCCGGCCAAGGAGATGTCATGTCCAGCCCCAGTTCCAGCTCCAGCACACACCATGCCCGCTATTGGCGCTGGCTGGGGCTGACCATGGCTGCCATCGGCCTGATCGTGTTGAGTGCCAACTGGGCGGAGCGCCACGAACTGGCCACCCGCACCGCTGCCTTGCGTCAGGCCGCTGCTGCCCATGTACTGGGTTTGCGCGGGCTGGTGGAGAAACACGATTTCCTGCCCTACGCCGCAGCGCGCCACCCTGATGTGCTGGCCTTGCTGCAAGCGCCGCAGGACAGTGCATTGCGCCTGCGAGTGAACCATTACTTTGCCGATTTGCAGGCCACCACCGGCGCGGCGGCCTTGTTTCTAGTGGACCGCAACGGCCTCACCTTGTCGTCCAGCAACTGGAATCAGCCCTCCAGTTTTGTTGGCGAGTCCTACCGCCAGCGCCCGTATTTTGAAACCGCCCTGCAGGGGCAGCGTGGCCTGTTTTACGGGCTGGGGCTGACCACGGGCCAGTCTGGCTTGTTCATCGCCGAACCGGTACGCGGCCCGGCTGGCATCATGGGGGTGGCGGTGGTCAAGATCAGCCTGGAGCCTTTGCAGACGGCATGGCGACGCGGCATCGACCCGGTTTCGCTGCGCGATAGCCGTGGCGTGGTGTTTCTCAGTGCACAGCCCGAATGGCTGTTCCTGGCGCGCCAGACGCTGAGTGCTGCGGATGCCGACTGGATCAGCCGCCATCGTCAATACGGCAGCCGCAGCCAGTTTGCCGTGCTGCCCTGGCAGGTAAGGCCCTTGCCGGATTCGGCCGCCTATGGTCTGCAAACCACGGTGCAGGGGCAGCATCGTTCCTTGCTGGCGCTGGATACGCCCTTGCCGGAACTGGACTGGACGCTGACCGTTACCTCCGACATGAAAGAAGTCACCCAGGCACGGCAGCTGGCGCTGGCCTTGAGCACCTTGCTGCTGGCCCTGCTGCTGCTGGCCAGCCTGTACTGGCGCTTGCGGGAAAAACGCTTTGTCGAGCAGCGCAGCGCCCGGCTGGAACTGGAACGGCGGGTGGAAGAACGCACCCGCGACCTGGAAGAAGCCCATACCTTTCGCAAGGCCATGGAAGATTCGCTGCTGGTGGGCATGCGCGCGCGCGACCCGCAAGGCCGCATCATCTACGTCAATCCGGCGTTTTGCGCCATGGTGGGTTATAGCGCGGAAGAATTGCTGGGCTGCCTGCCGCCTTATCCATACTGGCATCCGGATGATCTGGAAAAACAGGCCAGGGTGAGCCAGGACGTGCTGCAGGGCAGGGTGGTGCCGCATGGTTACGAATCACGTATCCGCCACAAGGACGGCCATGATGTGATCACCATGATTTACACCGCCGCCCTGGTGGATGCGCGTGGCGTGCATCGCGGCTGGATGAGTTCGGTGGTAGACATTACGGCCCAGAAGCAGGCGGAAGCCCGCCAGCGCGATCAGGAACTGCGGCTGGAACGCAGCGCGCGGCTGGCCAGTGTGGGCGAAATGGCCTCCACACTGGCACACGAGCTGAATCAGCCGCTGATGGCGCTGTCCAATTTTGCCCTGGCGGCGCGGGCGCTGGCCGAGCAAGGCAATGATGCACTGCTGGGGGAGACGCTGAACGACATCATCGCGCAATCGCGGCGGGCCAGCGAAATCGTCAAGCGGGTGCGGGTGTTCATCAACCCGCAACGCGCACAATATGAAAACCTGATGCTGGAGGAGGTCATCACCCATGCGGTGGCCCTGCTCAAGCCAGAACTACAGCGCCATCATGTCCAGTTGCAGCTGCAGCTGGAAGACGGCCTGCCGCCAGTGCGCGGGGATAGCGTGCTGCTGGAGCAGGTATTGGTGAACCTGATTCACAATGCGTTGCATGCCGTGCAGCCGTTACCGGCAGGACAGCGCAGCATCCTGCTGCTTAGCCAGCGGGTGGCGCAAGGGGTGAGCGTGACCGTGGCGGATAACGGACCGGGCATTCCCGCTGCACAGCTGGAGCAGGTTTTTGCCCCGTTCTTTACTTCCAAACCCGATGGCCTGGGACTGGGGCTGAATATCTGCCGTACCATTGTCGAGGCCCACGGCGGCAGCATTACCGTGGAAAACCGCCCCGCTGGCGGCGCAGCGTTTACCTTTACCCTACCCATCGCCCCATGAAAGAAATGCCGCTTACCCTGTTTGTTGTCGACGATGATGAGGCCCTGCGCCGCTCCTTGCTGCTGTTGCTGCTATCGCAAGGGCTGGCCGTGCAGGCGTTTGACTCCGGCGAGGCCTTCCTCAGCGCCATTAATCTGCGCCAGCCCGGTTGTGTGATTCTGGATTTGCGGCTGGGGGGCATCAGTGGCCTGTCGGTATTTGAGCAGTTGTTGGCGGCGCACAGCCCGCTGGTGACACTGTTTTTATCGGCGCACGGCGATATTCCTACCGCGCTGGAGGCGGTACGCCGTGGTGCATTCGACTGGGTGGAAAAGCCGGATACCCAGCAGCTGCTGGACAAGCTGCCTGCCGCCATCGCCCTGGCCCGTGCCCGCGCCCAGGCTTTGCGGCAATGGGCCGAACTCACCCCGCGCGAACGCGAGGTGGCCCGCTTGGTTGGGCTGGGGCAGGCCAACAAGGAAATTGCCCGCGTGCTGGTGCCGCCCTGCGGCCATCGTTCGGTGGAAACCCACCGTGCCAATATCTTCAGCAAGCTGCAGTGTGCCAACGACAACGAACTGGGACGCTGGCTGGCCGCCCATCCCTGGCTGGATTAAAGCGGCGCTGCAGCCATGGCCAGCAAGGGCGGCGACTGCTTATAGATGCTCGGCCAGAAACTGCAGGCTGCGACCGGTAGCCAGCGCTGCGGCAGACTGGTTGTACACTGCGCGGCGGCCCCAGCAATTGAAGCCATGGCCCACGCCGGGATAATCGCAGAACACGGCATTGTGCTTGCCGGCAAAGGCCGCTTTCACAGCGGAGACGGCAGTCTGCGGAATATGGTCGTCATTGCCAGCGTAATGGAACAGGATGGGCTGGGTGATCTGCCCGGCGAGTGCCAGGTGCTGGTCGATGCCGCCACCATAGAAGCAGACCGCTGCATCTGCCTGACTGAGCGCGGCAGCGCGAAACGCCAACTGACCGCCCAGGCAGTAACCCAGGGTGGCCACCTTACCGCTGACGTCCGGGCGGCTGCGCAGCAGGGCAACCGCAGCGGCAACATCGCTGGCTGCCTGGGCGGTATCTACTGTCTGGTAATAGCCGAATGCCTCCTGGGTGCCTGCCTCATCGTAAGTCAGGTCCACACGCGGCTGCAGACGCCAGAAAATGTCCGGTGCCAGCACCACATAGCCCGCCAGGGCGTATTGGTCTGCCACGGCCCGGATATGTTCGTTTACACCCCAGATTTCCTGCACCAGCACGATACCCGGCCCGGTGCCGGTGGGGGGGAGTGACAGATAGCCGCCGAATTGCTGACCGTCTGAGGTGGGGATGTCGATCCAGCTTGCGTTCACGGGAAACTCCTTTGTGTGAGAGTGCATCGGAATGGCCATCGGGCTGGCAGCCCGCAGGCATGAAAGGGGGCAGGGCAGGGTCAGGCGCCGTTGTCGTGACATGTTCGGCCAGGCCTGCCCTGCATGATCTTGGCTATGTCGTAGCAGGCATGGCTTTTTCAATAGTGATGCGCAGAAAATGCGTAGTGCCATTTGGCTGGCTTCGATCAGGTTTGCAGAAAGTTATGTCAAAAAGGCCAGCTTTGCTACCATGATAGCTGTCGCTTACCAACAAGCATTTCTCTCATGAAGCAGCACGCGCAACGCATGTTCATTGTGTTCTTCCTGCTGCTGTTTCTGGGCACGGCGGCCCTGATTGCCTTTCTCCTGGGGGTGGCCTACCAGGAAAAGCAGCGTCAGGCCGAGGTGAATGCCCGTAATGTGGTGGAAGCGCTGGAAGCCAGGCTGGAAGCCACCTTGCGCCGCAGCCAGGCCACGCTGGAAGAACTGGCACGGACTACCTCGCCAGCTGTCATGTCATTGGCGGTGCGCAATGAACACGGCAGTGCCATGCAAAGAGATCTGGCCTTGCGTGCCAGCCACTTTCCGGAAATTGTCGGACTGCGCTTGATCGATGCCCAGGGCAATGTGCTGTATGCCTCCGATCACGCCTTGCCTAATGCGTCGGTGCGAGACCGCAGCTATTACATTGCCTTGCGCCAGAATCCCCAGATACCGCTGTTTTTTTCCGAAGTGACAATCGGGCGGCTCAATCGCACCCGCCAGTTGTACATGGCCGTGCCCATGCGCAATCCGCTGGGCGAATTTGCCGGCATTGCCATGGCGCCGCTGGACATTGCCTATTTTCAGAAGCTGTTTGCCAGCATCGACCTGGGCCCGCACGGGGTGCTTACCTTTCGCCGCAGCGATGATGGCCGGCTGGTACTGCGCATGCCGGCCGTGGTGGGCACGGTCAACCAGAGTCTGCAAACCAACCAGATGTTCCAGCATGTTACCAGCGGTGAGCAAAGCGGCCTGCTGCGCTATTCCTCCAGCATGGACCAGGTGGACCGGGTATACGCCTTCAAGCGGGTGGGGGAGTTTCCTTTCTACTTGGGTGCGGGCATTGCCAGCATGGATTTTCTGGCGCAATGGCATGCCACCTTGCTGGGTACGGTGGTGGTCAGTTTGCTGGTGTTGCTGGTGCTGGGTTGGCTGCTGTACCGCTTGCAGCGCTCGGAGGTGCGTCAGCAGGATGCCACGGCAGATTTGCAAGCCAGCGAAGACCGTTTCCAACTGCTGATCAATTCGGTGGGTGAGGGCATTTGTGGCATGGACCATGACGGGCGCTGCATCTTTTCCAATCCGGCGGCGCGCCGACTGCTGGCTTATCAGGAAGATCCCGCCGTGCTGAAGGTGGATTTGCTGTCGTTGATCCACCAGCACCTGCCAGATGGCCAGTTTTTGCCTGCGGAAGACTGCCCCATTCGCCAGGCCTTGCGTCAGGGCCACAGTGCCCACGCTGAGGATGATGTTTTCACGCGGGCGGATGGCACGCTGCTGGCAGTACGTTACGATGCCTATCCGCTGGTGAAGGATGGGCGGGATATTGGCGCGGTGCTGTTGTTCCAGGATATTGGCGAGGGCAAGCGTCAGCAGCAGCAGATTGCCTTTCTGGCACACCATGATGTGCTGACCGGCCTGCCCAACCGCATGCTGGCGGAAGAACATTTTTGCCAGCTGGTCAGCCTGGCCCAGCGCCAGGGCGGCATGCTGGCCATGCTGTTTCTGGACCTGGATGGCTTCAAGACCATCAACGACTCGCTAGGCCACGATGTGGGCGACGAAATGCTGCAAGCGGTGGCGCAGCGTTTGCGCACCCTGCTGCGTGAACACGATACCGCCTGCCGGCTGGGTGGGGACGAGTTTTTGCTGCTGTTGCCCGGCATTGCCAGTGTAGACGTGTTGCTGCCACTGGTCGGGCGCATCCTGCATGGGCTGGAGGCACCATTCACGCTGCGCAGCCACCAGCTATCCACCTCGGCATCCATCGGGGTGGCGCTGTATCCGGTAGATGGCGATGACTTTACCACCCTGATGAAAAAGGCGGATACCGCCATGTATCACGCCAAGGATGCTGGGCGGAATACCTGTCGGCTGTTTGATGGCGCCATGCATGTGGAGGCGCAGGAAATGCTGCGTCTGCGCAGCCAGTTTCTGACCGCACTGGAGAGCGGCCAGTTTGTGCTGCATTATCAGCCACAGCTGCGGCTGGGCGATGAGCGGGTGCTGGGGGTGGAGGCGCTGGTGCGCTGGCAGGATGGCGAAACCCTGATTCCGCCAGCACAGTTTATTCCCATGGCAGAGAGCAGCGGCCTGATTGTGCCGCTGGGCGAATGGGTGCTGCACGAAGCCTGCCGTCAGGCCGTGTCGTGGCAGTCCTGTTACGACAGCCCGGTGGTGGTGGCCGTTAATCTGTCTGCCGTGCAGTTCAAGCGCGGCAATCTGGAGCAGGCGGTGGCCTCTGCCTTGGCCGGCAGTGGACTGGCACCGCATCTGCTGGAACTGGAGCTGACCGAAAGCACCTTGCTGCACCAGACCGAAGCCGTGCTATCCACCCTGCACCGGCTTAGCCAATTGGGCGTGCGGCTGGCCATTGATGACTTTGGCACGGGCTACTCCAGCCTGGCCTATCTCAAGCGGCTGGCAGTCAATACGCTGAAGATTGACCAGTCTTTTATCCGCAACCTGGCTTTCGATCCCGATGATGCCAATATCGTGTGCGCCATCATCGAAATGGCCCACAAGCTGCAGTTGCATACGCTGGCCGAAGGGGTGGAAAGCCGACAGGTTGCCGACTTGCTGCTGCAGATGGGGTGTGACCAGGTGCAAGGTTATTATTTTTCCCGCCCGGTGCCGATTGACCAGTTGCAGCATTATTTGCGCAGTCGGCAAGCCAGCGCACAGGCTTAGCCCGGAGGCAGGTAGGAGGGGTGGCCAGGCGGAATCAGGTCGGTCACCAGAAAGTCGATGAAGGCGCGGATGGCTGGCGACAAGCCGCGCCGGGAGGTGAAGGCGGCATGCAATATGCCCCACGGGCTGTCGAAGGCGGGTAGCAGTCTGACCAGCCGGCCTTGCTGCAAGGCCTCGTCGCACACCATCACCGGCAGGGCGGCCACGCCCAATCCGGCCATGGCGGCCTCCAGCAGTACCAGCAGGTCGTCGGTCATCAGGCGCGGGTTGTCAATCTGCAGGCTGTAGGTGTGGCCGGCCTGATCCAGTAGCTGCCATTGACCGCGCCCGTCCGGACGGCTCATGGTGAGCGCTGGCAGCCCTGCCAGTTCTGCCGGTGACTGCGGCATGGGGTGCTGTTGCATGAAGGCCGGGCTGGCCACCAGGATGACCTGGCTTACCGCCAGCTGGCGCACCACCAGATTGGCGCTGTTGTCTATGCTGTTGCGCACCCGTAGCGCGACATCAATATTGTCTTCTATCAGGTCTACCCGTCGGCTGGTGGCTTCCAGTGCCACCCGCACTTGTGGATAGCGTTGCATGAAGCGTGGCAATACCGGGGCCAGCAGGGTCTTGGCCAGCAGTTCCGGGCAGCTTACCCGCACCAGGCCGCGCGGCTCGGCGGTAATGCGCGAGATGGCATCGTCAGCGGCTTCCGCCTCTGCCAGCATGGCCTGGCAGTGCTGGTAATAACTGCTGCCCACCTCGGTCAGCGCCAGGCGACGGGTGGTACGTTGCAGCAAGCGCACACCCAGCCGCTCTTCCAGCTCGGCCACTCGTCGCGACAGGCGCGACTTGGGAATGCCCAGCATGCGGCTGGCGGCCATGAAACCACCAAATTCCACCACCTTGGCAAAGTAAAGCAGGTCGTTAAGGTCTTGCATCTTATTGTCCTATAGGTGGAACAATGTTTCTTTTTTTAGCAGTCTAGTCATGATTAGCAACAAAAACTACTATTCAGCCATACCCAACTGCACATAAAGGAAGTCCGCCATGAAACTGTTGCACCTTGATTCCAGCATCCTCGGTCAGAACTCTGTTTCCCGTCAGCTGACTGCTGCCGTGGTAGAGGCCGTGCGTGCCAAGCACAGCGATGTTCAAATCAGCTATCGCGATCTGGCTGCCCAGCCGATTGCCCACCTGTCCGGTGAAATCATTGGTGCCAATTTCACTGCTGAAGCCGACTGGACTGAAACCCAGCGCAGCGAGAGCGGGCTGAGCAATGCGCTGATTGAAGAATTCCTGGCCACGGATGTGCTGGTGATTGGCGCACCGATGTACAACTTCTCCATTCCGTCCCAGCTGAAAAGCTGGATCGACCGCGTTGCCGCTGCTGGCCGTACCTTCAAGTACGGTGCCAATGGCCCGGAAGGCCTGGCCGGTGGCAAGAAAGTGGTGATCGTATCCAGCCGTGGTGGTGTGTACTCTACGGAACAGGGCCAGTTGATGGACTTCCAGGAAGACTACCTGCGCACCGTACTGGGTTTCCTGGGCATTACCGATATCGCCTTCATCCGCGCCGAAGCGGTCAATATGGGTGAAGACAAGCGTGCTACTGCCATCTACGCTGCCAAAGATGCCATTGCCAAACTGGCCATCTGATTGCTGTTTGCTGTGAAAACGGGCCTGTCAGGCCCGTTTTTTATTGCATGACGTTGAAAATTGGCCTGCCAGGGTGTGCAAATTTTGCCCACTATTACTTGTCAACATAAATAAAGTACGGTCTTATGCTGACAAGGGTGTTGCTGGTGAGTGGACAAGATGCGCAGGATATGGTTGGGGGACGTCGTTCTGGATCATCAGCCGGCCTTTCGGTTTGGTCTGGCGCTGGTGATCATGCTGCTGCTGGCATCCAATGGCTGGTATGCCTACACGCGTTCGCTCAGCTTGGCCGACCAATACGCCCACCATGCGGTCATCGGTGTTAACCAGCATTTTTCCCGCATCTTCGGTTTCATCGACACCATCCAGTCCGAAACGATCAATGAGCTGCAATGGGGCAAGCCGCATCAGAATGCGGAGCAGTTGTTTGCTGCGCTACACAATCCCCCCGGACAAGCCTTCTATGCACTCGACAGGCTGCCGCGACCCTTCACCCACACGGAACTGGGCAATCTCACCGGGCTGGGACAGGCCACCAGGCTGGATGCACTACACCGCCACGAAATTGCCGTGATACTGGGGATGGCCCCGATATTGACGGCAGCCTATCGCCATCTGGGGGATCAGGGCGTGGCCTGGGTGTATTACGTTTCCAACCAGCAGTTCATCTACATTTACCCGTTCACCCCCTCCTCCAGCTATCACTACAGTCCGGCCACCGCCGCCGGCCAGTTTTGGCGCATGGTCCAGCCGACAGTCAATCCGCAGGGCCGACGGGTGATCACGCCGGTGTATATCGACCAGGCTGGCAAGGGGCAGATGCTCACCATCAGCCAGCCCATCTGGGTGGGGCAGCAGTTTCGTGGAGCCTTGTGCATCGATGTCAGTATTTCCATGCTCAATCGCCTGCTTGGCAATGTTGAGGCCCCGCTGGGCAGCCTGTATCTGCTGAATGCTCAAAACCAGGTGGTGGCAGCCAGCAATGAGCAGGCGCTGCCACAGGAAAATCTGCTGGAACTGCCAGTCACTGCCGAGTACAAAGCGGGTGCGCGGGCGCATGTGCAGGTATTTGCCGTGGGCAATACCGGCATGCGGGTGGTGCACTACCTGCCCAATTACTGGCTGGCTCGAGAGATAGCCAAGGGGTGTGCGCCTGGCATGGTGGCGGCGCTGCTGTTGTGGCTGGCCCTGCTGCTACTGCTTCGCACCTTGAGGCTTAACCGCGAATTGCGCCGTTTGTCCGAGCACGACGCCCTCACCGGTGCGCTCAACCACCGTGCTTGCCAGGCCATGCTGGCACAGCTGTATCAGGCGTATCGGGAGCATGGCACGGTGTTTTCCCTGGTGATGGTGGATCTGGATCATTTCAAGAAGGTAAACGACAGCTTTGGCCATGCCATGGGGGACGAAGTGCTGAAGGTGTTGGTAAGGCTGGCGCACCATCTATTGCGCAGTGAGGACAAGGTGGCAAGGTTAGGCGGCGAGGAGTTTGTGTTGATTCTGCCTGGCACCGATTTGCGTGATGCCATGAAAGCAGCGGTCCGCCTGCGTCTGCAGCTGGAGCGGCTGCACTGGAACAAGCTGGGCTTGCCGGGCAAGGTGACGGCAAGCATGGGCTGTGCAGTGGTGCTGGCCAGCGACAGGCATGCCGGTGCGGTACTGAAACGGGCAGACGATGCCATGTATCGTGCCAAGCAGGAGGGCCGCAACCGGGTGTGTCTGGACTTGCATGGCCAGCCACCCGGGGTGCAATGATGGCGCTTATACCCAGTTGCGGGCAGGCAGAAAGCGCTCGTACAGTACGGCCTCTGCGCTACCCGGTTCCGGCTGGTAGCCGTATTCCCAGCGCACCAGCGGTGGCATGGACATCAGGATGGATTCGGTGCGGCCACCAGTTTGCAGGCCAAACAGGGTGCCACGGTCCCATACCAGGTTGAATTCCACATAGCGGCCACGGCGGTATAGCTGGAATTGCCGCTGGGCGTCCGTCCACGGGGTCGCCTTGCGTTTGTCCACGATGGGGACATAAGCGCTGACAAAGCCCTGACCCACCGCCTGCAGAAAGTCAAAGCTGCGTTCAAAGCCCCAGGCGTTCAGATCGTCAAAAAACAACCCGCCTACACCGCGTGCCTCGTTGCGGTGCTTGATAAAAAAGTATTCGTCACACCATTTTTTGTAGTCGGCATACACACTGTCGCCAAAGGGCTGGCACAGATCGCGTGCCACCGTGTGCCAGTGAATCACGTCTTCTTCTACCGGATAGAAGGGAGTGAGATCAAAGCCGCCACCAAACCACCATACCGGCTCGGCCCCATCCTGCTCGGCAATAAAAAAGCGCACATTGGCATGACTGGTGGGCACATGCGGGTTTTCCGGGTGAATCACCAGCGATACGCCCATGGCTTCAAAGCGGCGGCCTGCCAGTTCCGGGCGGTGTGCGGTGGCCGATGCCGGCAGGGCATCACCACTGACATGGGAAAAATTTACCCCGGCCTGTTCGAATACCGCGCCCTTGCTCAGCACCCGGCTGCGTCCACCGCCACCTGCCGGACGCTGCCAGGCGTCCTCGACAAAACGGCCCTGACCATCGGCCTGCTCCAGCGCAGCGCAGATATGGTCTTGCAACTGCAGCAAAAAGGCTTTCACCTTGTCGGCATGGGGGTGGCTCATCGCAATATCCTGGGTGGTGGTGTGGCTGGCATTGTAGCAGAGGGGATTCTGGCTGCTGCATTGGTGTGGGCCGCAGCGCATGCAGAAAAAAAGAACCCGCCGGGAAGGCGGGCTGCACATCGTCACACAAAGGACAGAGGAGTACAGGTCTGTTGCCAGACCCTTACAGATACAAAGCAAGAGACTTGTCGCAGGCTCGGGGGTGTCTGCGGCAAGGCCGTCTGCATGCAACACAGTGTGCCAGAGCCAGCATGCAGTACTGTGCGGCTAGCGTCCTGCCTGTGTGCCCGCGCTGTGCCGGCTTGGTGACGGTGGGTGACAAAGCGCCGGACTTTGTTGCGAATGATGAAGCGCTGGAACTTGGGCCGCCGGAATGACAACAGGGCCGCCACGCGATGGCGTGGCGGCCCTGTCGGGATGCGCTGGCGGATTCAGGCGGTGACGGCGTCTGCCGGCCACTGGCTGGCGGTAGCGCGGCTGGTGTCCTTGCGTGGTGCCGGGCGCGCCTGGAAGAAGTCCACGCTGCGTGCCAGTACGGCCATGCGTTCGTTATCCACCAGAATCATGTGATAGCTGTCCGACAGCGGCATGAAGTCCACCGGTCCGCCCAGATGTTTTTGCAGATGGTGCGCCGAGCGCGGGCTGGTGATGTCGTCTTCATCGGCATGCACAATCAGCGTCGGGCAGGTGATCTGCCCCAGGCGTGGCATGAGCTGGCGGCGCAGCTTGTCGACTTCGCGAATACAGGCCAAGGGGACATAGGGGTAGTGAAAACGCTCGCCACGCTCAAAGCGCTGCTGGATCAGCTTGCGGATGCGCGGGTTTTTGATGCCGAAGGGCTCGGCTTCCGGAATGCGCATGCGGCGTGCCATGCCTGGCAGGATATAGCCCAGCGGGCGCAGCCAGGTCAGACGCGGCAGGCTCCAGCCATCCAGAAACAGCGGCGGTGCATACAGTGCCAGCTTGTCCTGATGATTTTCCAGCCGCGCCACTTCCAGTGCCACCAGTGCACCCAGACAAACCCCGGCCAGATGGACCACGCCATGGCGTTGTTTCAGCGCCCGGTATTCCGCCCGCATGCTGTCTATCCATTCGGTCCAAGCAATGTCCAGCAGATCGGCTGGTACCGTGCCATGCCCGGGTAGCAGCGGTGCATGGGTGACGATGCCGACATCTTCCAGGGTGCGACCCAGCGAGCCCAGGTCGTAGACAGTTCCACCAAGCCCGTGGATCAGCAGGGCAGCAGGTCGGGGAGAGCGCATGGCAATTCCACATACTGAAAAATAAACAGCCTGCAGTATGTGGTGTTACGCAGTGCGGGTCTGTCGGCTTCGTGTCCGCGCTTTGTGACGAGCTGTGACCCCATGGCGGTCAGCTCAATGCAATGCGCAAGGTCAGTCGGGCTCCGCCCAAGGGGCTGGTGCCGGCAAAGGCACTGCCACCGTGGTGTTCGGCAATCAGCCGCACATAGGACAAGCCCAGGCCATAACCGCCGGTGGCGCGGTCACGGCTGCGGTCCAGTCGGCGGAAGGGTTCGAAGATACGTTCACGGTCGGTTTCCGGGATGCCATGCCCATCGTCATCCACCTGGATTTCCAGCATGGTGCCCTGGCGCTCCACAATCAGGTGTACCTGGTGCTGGGCATATTTGAAGGCGTTGAGCAGCAGGTTGCGGCTGGCCACGTAAATCAGCTTGCGGTCAAAGGTGGCCTGGCCGCGTGCGCAGTCCATGGTGAGGCGGATGCCCGCTGGCTTGAGCGGCTGGACCAGATCAATCAGGTCGTCGAACCAGTCGTACAGATCCACTTGTTCGCGTTGCAGGATGGCTTCGCCCCGGTTGAGCTTGGCGTATTCCATGCTGGCGGTAATCAGTTCTTCCAGCTCCTGCATGTCGCGTTCCATGCCGTCGCTGTAACGGCGGCGCTCGTCTTCGTCGTCCTCTTCTTCCAGCATGGTCAGGCCAAAACGCAAGCGGGCAATGGGGGTGCGGATTTCATGCGCCACCGCATGGCTCATGGCCTGGTGCATTTCCAGCAGCCGCTCCAGCCGGGCGGCCATGCTGTTGAGGGCGGTGGACAGCGGGGCAAATAATCGGCTGTGCGCCTGCGGGGTACGCACGTGGAAGTCGCCATTGGCAAACAGCTCGGCGGCATCGCGTACCGATACCAGGTCGCGCCACATCGGTCGCAAATAGAAGTACATCAGCAGGCCCAGCGTGCTGCCGGTGAATACGATCCACAACAGCAATACCTCGATGTCCTCGGTAATCCAGCCACTGTCGTTGCTGTTGGGGGTGGCGTCCAGCGGGCCGAGCAACAGCATGCGCTTGTCGTCCGGCAGCGGGATGTAGAGCAGGTTGTTGTCGAAATCCAGATAGGTTTTGCCGCTGCTGAAGTTCTGTTTGCTTTCCGGGTCCAGGTCGGCAGGCAAGCTGGAGATCAGCTTGACCGGATAGCTGAAGTGACGGACCAGTTGCGGCAAGGCGTGTTCGCGGGCAGCCACGGGAACGCGTTGCAGCTCTTGCACCAGCAGTGAGGCCGGGCCGTCCAGCATGCGGCGGGCGTTTTCGCTGTCGCTGTTCTGGTACAACTTGCCCAGCATGAAGGCAAACCCGATGATGATGGCCAGCTCTGCTGCCATGGCAATGATGAAATAGCGGGCAAACAGCGTGGCCAGCGATGCCTTGCCAGCCCGTGGTTTGCGGTCTGGCCGCAAGGAGGCGAGTTTCATCATTCCCAGTCGCTACGTGAAAACAGATAGCCCTTGCCGCGTACGGTCTTGATGCGGGTGGGAGAGTCCGGGCTGTCGCCCAGTTTTTTGCGCAGCCGGGAGATGCGGGCATCGATGGAGCGGTCCAGCCCGTCAAAGCCGATGCCGCGCAGCTCGTTCATGATGTCATCACGCGACAACACCTGGCCGGCATGGCTGGCCAACAGCCATAGCAGGTCGAACTCTGCCGTGGTCAGCTCCATTTCCTCGCCGCTCAGATAGGCGGCGCGGGTACCCTGGCTGATCGTGAACTGGCCGAAAACCAGTTCGTCGTTGTCTTCGTTTTCACCGCTGCCCTCATCGGCGGCACCGCGACGTAACAGGGCGCGCACCCGTGCCAGCAGTCGGCGCGGTTCCACCGGTTTGGCCAGATAGTCGTCGGCTCCCAGTTCCAGCCCCAGGATTTCATCTACGTCTTCATCCCGCGCGGTCATGATGAGAATCCGACCGTGATAACGCAGCCGCACTTCGCGGCAGACGTCGAACCCTTCCTTGCCGGGAAGCATGACGTCGAGGATCACCAAGTCGGGGCGGGTATCCAGGATGACATCGGCCGCGGTGTCGCCACGACCGTGCTGGCTCACCTGATAACCATGCTTGGTCAGGTAGGCGGCAATCAGTTGGGAGAGATGGATGTCATCTTCGATGATGAGAATATGGGGTGCCATGCGGTATCTGCCAGAAACAATGGGAGAAATAGTATCACCATCCTGGCAGATGGCTTGTAATTCCGAATCCATGCGAAGAGAATGAAACGCGTGTTTTCCATGCACATTCAGGCCGGTCCCGATGTCGGCCCATGATTAATTCAAGGACAGAGAAAATCACATGCAACGCTTAAAGGAATGGGCAATCTGGATTGCCGTCGGCCTGGCGGGCGCCATCGCCTTTGCCGTGGTGGCATTGAACCGAGGAGAGCCGGTCAATGCGGTCTGGCTGGTAGTGGCTGCCGTGTCGGTGTATTCCATCGCCTACCGCTTCTACAGCCGTTTTATTGCCAACACCGTGCTGGAGCTGGATGCCAAACGGCTAACCCCGGCAGAAAAGCACAATGACGGCCTGGACTATGTTCCCACCAACAAGTGGGTGGTGTTTGGTCACCACTTTGCCGCCATTGCCGGTGCTGGCCCGCTGGTGGGCCCGGTGCTGGCCGCGCAGATGGGTTATCTGCCGGGTACCTTGTGGATTCTGATCGGCGTGATGCTGGCCGGGGCGGTGCAGGATTTCCTGGTGCTGTTTTTGTCCATGCGCCGCGATGGCAAGTCGCTGGGCGAAATCATCCGCCTGGAGCTGGGCCCCATCCCTGGCGTGATCGCTTCCATCGGCATCCTGATGATCATGATCATCCTGCTGGCGGTACTGGCGCTGGTGGTGGTCAAGGCGCTGGCTGGCAGCCCGTGGGGGACATTCACCATTGCCTGCACCATTCCGATTGCCTTGTTCATGGGGGTGTACACCCGCTTCATCCGTCCGGGCAAGATTGGTGAAATCTCGGTTATCGGCTTCATTCTGCTGATGCTGGCCATTGTTTACGGTGGTGATGTGGCCCACAGCCCGACGCTGGCGCCGCTGTTCACCTTCCAGGGCACCACGCTGGCGTGGATCCTGATCGGCTACGGTTTCATTGCCTCGGTACTGCCGGTATGGCTGCTGCTGGCTCCGCGTGACTACCTGTCCACCTTCCTCAAGATCGGCACCATCCTCGGCCTGGCCATCGGTATTCTGGTGGTGGCACCGAACCTGCACATGCCGGCGCTGACCAAGTTCATTGACGGCAGTGGCCCGGTATTTGCCGGTAATCTGTTCCCCTTCCTGTTCATCACCATTGCCTGCGGTTCGGTATCCGGCTTCCATGCGCTGGTGGCTTCCGGCACCACGCCCAAGCTGATCGAGAACGAAACCCACGCCCGTGCCATTGGCTACGGTGCCATGCTGATGGAAAGCTTTGTCGCCATCATGGCGCTGATTGCCGCCTGCGTGCTGGACCCGGGCGTGTACTTCGCCATGAACAGCCCGGCTGCCGTCATCGGCAAAACCGCCGTGGATGCAGCGCAGGTGATTTCCGGCTGGGGCTTTGTCATCACCCCGGATGTGCTGACGCAAATGGCCAAGGACGTGGGCGAATCCACCATTCTGTCGCGTGCCGGTGGCGCGCCGACCCTGGCGGTGGGGATGGCGCACATCCTGTCCGGCGTGATTGGCGGCAAAACCATGATGGCTTTCTGGTACCACTTTGCCATCCTGTTTGAAGCGCTGTTCATCCTCACCACCATCGACGCCGGTACCCGTGTGCTGCGCTTCATGATTCAGGATTTGCTGGGCATCTTCATCAAGCCGATGGCCAATACCGAATCCTGGGTGGCCAACCTGGTGGCCACCGGCCTGGCCGTGGCTGGCTGGGGCTACTTCCTGTATCAGGGCGTTGTGGATCCGCTGGGTGGTATCAATACCTTGTGGCCGCTGTTTGGCATTGCCAACCAGATGCTGGCGGGTATTGCGCTGATTCTGGCCACTGTGGTGCTGATCAAGATGCAAAAGCTGCGCTATGTGTGGGTAACGGCAGTTCCCACCATCTGGCTGCTGATTGTCACCCTGGTGGCCGGTTGGCAGAAGCTGTTCCATGCCAGCCCGAAAATCAGCTTCCTGGCCCACGCCGACAAGTTCTCCGCTGCTGCGGCCAAGGGTGAAATGCTGGCCCCGGCAAAAAGCCTGGCACAGATGCAGCAGATCATCTTCAATGATTATGTGGATGCCACGCTGACCGCCATGTTTATTGCTGTGGTGGTGGCCATGCTGGTGTTCTCCGTCAATGTCATCCGCAAGGCGCTGGCCGTGAAGTGGGTTACCACCAAGGAAGTACCGGCGGCCTATCGCGAAGGAGAAGCCAATGTCTGAGTGGTTGCGTCAGCTGACCGAAGCGGCGCGGCTGATGGTGGGGGTGAAGGATTACGACAAATACGTCGCCAGCCGCCGCCGTTTCAGCCCTAACGCGCCAGTGATGAGCCGCGAGGCCTTTTTCGCCCATTGCCAATCCGAGCGTTACGGTGGCAAGTCGATGAAAAAGTGCCCCTGCTGATTTCCGGTCAGCCATAGAAAAACCGCCCGACTCCGGGCGGTTTTCAGGCTGCTGACAAAGTAATCTGGTTCGATTGCACAGGACCCGGCAACGCCGGGCCTTTCGACTAAGTTATTTCTTCCGCAGCCTTCCCATCTATTCCCAATCCCCCCGCCCTTTCCTTTCAGAAAGCGAGAAGGGTGGTTGTCAACGATATGAAAACCGCCCTTACCGGGCGGTTTTCTTTTGCCTGTTGATCTGCGGCGTTCAGATCAGGTGTACCAGATAACTGACGCCGCTATTGATCAGCGTGCCGCCCACCAGCAGCCAGCCAAACAGCGCGCTGGCCAGCAGCATGGGTTTGCTTCCGGCGCGGCGGATGGCGGAGATGTGGGTGGTGAGGCCCAATGCGCCCATGGCCATGGCCAGCAGCAGATTATCCAGTGCAATCAGCTGGGCTACCCAGGCTTGCGGCAGCCAGTGCAGTGAGTTGAAACCGGCCATGGCGAGAAACCCCAGGGCAAACCACGGAATGGTGATGGGGCGTGCCTCGGTGCTGCCGGACTGGTGACGGCGGCCCAGCCAGGCCGACAGGATGACCAGAAACGGTGCCAGCATCATCACCCGGATCATCTTGGTAATCACCGCGCTATTGGCCGCCTGCTCGCTGACCGCCCGCCCGGCAGCCACGGCCTGTGCCACCTCGTGCACGGTGGAGCCGGTAAACACGCCATAGGCAAATTCGGATACGCCCAATGCCTGCGTCAGCGAAAACAGCAGCGGATACAAAAACATCGCCAGCGTGCCGAACACTACTACCGTAGCCACCGCCACGGCCACTTTTTCGGCATGGGCCTTCACCACCGGCTCGGTGGCCAGAATGGCGGCCGCACCGCAAATCGAGCTGCCCGCGCCAATCAGGATGACGCTGTGCTCATCCAGCCCCAGCTTGCGCCGCCCCAGCCAGTAAGCCAGCGCAAAGGTGGACGTCAGCACACAGGCATCAATCAGGATGCCAGTTACGCCTACTGCAGCAATGTCCTGAAACGTCAGTTTGAAGCCAAACAAGATGATGCCCAGGCGCAGGATCTGTCCCTTGGCAAAAGTGACGCCGTGGTGGCTGTGCGTGGCCAGGCGCGGATACAGCGTATTGCCCAGCAACATGCCGCCGACAATGGCCAGCGTTAGCGCCGACAAACCTAATTGACTGAATAGCGGCCAGTTGGCGGCCAGCATGGCCAGCCCGGCCAGTAGCAGAACGAGTAGCAGGCCGGGCAGTTTTTGCGTAAGGGATTGCATGATGGTGTTCCGGTAAAGCGGGCGTTTGCCCTGTTGCCTTCACCATACGCGCCAGCAATAAAGTTGAAAAACGGATAAAATTTCTACAAATAATTAGAATTATTAATACATTGAACCGCCAACGGCGCTTTGCACCGCCTGGCGATGCAAGGAAAACGGTCATGGCATTACGTCTAAGCCTGCGTGAACTGGAAGTTTTTGCGGCCATTGCCGAGGCCGGTACGGTCACGGCGGCGGCGGCGGCGATTGCCCTGACGCAATCGGCTGCCAGTCAGGCACTGGCGGCGCTGGAGGCCGGTCTGGGCGTTGCCTTGTTCGACCGCATTGGCCGCCGACTGCTGCTGAACGAGCATGGGCGGCTGTTGCTGCCACGCGCCCGCACCATGCTGGATGCCGCGCAGGACATGCAGCGGCTGTTTGACGATCAGTCCGCCCTGCATCTGCGGCTGGGCGCCAGCACCACCATCGGCAACTATCTGCTGCCGGAGCAGATTGCGCGTTTCCGGCAGGCCAGGCCGCAGGCGCGGGTGGAGTTGATGGTGGCCAATACGGCGGATATCGTCGATGCCGTGGCAGGCTTCAAGGTGGATATGGGTTTTATCGAAGGCCCCTGCCATCATCCGGACTTGCTGGTGGAGCCGTGGCGGGACGATACCTTGCTGGTGTTTGCCGCCGCCAGTCACCCGCTGGCACAGGGCGTGGTGAGCCTGGCGCAGCTGGCACAGGCGCAATGGGTGTTGCGCGAGAGCGGCTCAGGTACCCGGGAAGAAGTGGAGCGTCTGCTGCTGCCACATGTGGGCAGCTTTGGCGAGGTGATGGAAATGGGTCATTCCGAGGCCATCAAGCGGGCGGTGGCTGCCGGCTTGGGCGTGAGCTGCCTGTCCTTGCATGTGGTGCAGGAGTTATTGGACAGCGGGCAGATTGTCGCGGTGCTGGCACCGCTGCCCACCTTGCACCGTACCCTGTTTCGCATCACCCACAAGCACAAGGGGCAAACGCGCGGCATGGCGCTGTTTAACCGCAGTACGGCTGAATAAAAACAGGCTGCATCGAGCAGCCTGTAAGGGGGTGGCGAGCAGCGGGCTTACAGCCAGAAATCGCTGCGCTGGCGATGGGCTTCCACCAGATGCTGGAACACCTTGGGGTCCTTGGTGTAGGTCAGCTCACCATCCATCGGCTGGTAGAGATCCAGCAGGCGGGAAGTCCAGAAGCGCAGGGCCGCAGCGCGCAGCATGACCGGCCAGGCTTTTTTCTCGTCCGCAGTCAGCACCCGTACTGACTGGTAGCCAGCCAGAAAAGCGCTGGCCCGTTCCGGGCAGATGCTGCCGTCTTCCAGTCTGGTCCAGTCATTAAAGGCAATGGCCACGTCGTACAGCAGAATATCGTTGCAGGCGTAGTAGAAGTCGATGAAACCGGCGATTTTGTCACCGTCCATCAGCACATTGTCCTTGAACAGATCGGCATGGATCACGCCGCTGGGCAGGTGATCGAAACGGTGCTGATCCTGGAACTGGATTTCCTGGCGCAAGCTGGCTGCATCCGCTTCAGCCATGAAGGGGTACATGGCGCTGGCGGTATTGCTCCACCAGCGCGGGCCGCGCGGGTTACGCATCTTGCGCGGGAAGGTGGCGCTGGCCACGTGCATCTGCGCCAGCATCTCGCCTACCGCATGGCACTGGATGGCAGACGGCTGGCTGATGTCGGCGCCGGACAGGCAGCTCACCAGACAGGCGGGCTTGCCAGCCAGCAGCGAGGCAAACTGGTCGGTGTTGTCGGCCACCGGGGCCGGGCAGGCCACACCATGACGCGCCAGGTGGCTCATCAGGGTCAGGTAGTAGGGCAGTTCTTCCAGCTTCAGGGTTTCGAAGATGGTAAGAACATAACGACCATGCGTGGTGGTGACAAAGTAATTGGTGTTGGTGACGCCAGCGGCAATGCCCTTGAGCTCAACCAGCTGGCCGAGCGCATAGCGGCTCAGCCAGCTTTGCATCATGTCATCGCTGACGGTGGTGTAAACCGACATGCCTGTTCCTCAGAAGCGCTTGAGAACCCATTGCGGGATGATGATGCGGCGATTGGGGTCTACCTGCTTCATGCTGCCATTGCCCTCTTCATCCATCAGGTAATACGGGAAACCCACATTGGGGGTGACCTTTACCATGTAGAGCTGGCCATTGAGGCGGTATTCCTCGATTTTTTCATCACCGCGCTGGATGATGCGCACTTCCGGCTCTGCCGTGCCGGCGGCATCCTGCGAGATGGTGGGCGGGGGCGGTACCGTGGCGGGAGCCGGCGGTGTTTCGGCCCAGGCTGCCGACAGTGGCAGCAAGGCGAGCAGGGCAAGGAAGCGGCGCATGAGGATGGTCCTTGGTGAAATGTCTTATAGGTTGAGCAGTTTTTCGCGTTCTTCCGGCAGAGCCTCGAAGCCACGGGTTTCGTAGTGCTTGAAAATGGTTTCCACGATCTGGCCGGGTTCGTCGATCAGCTGGATCAGGTTAACGTCGTCAGGGTTGATCATACCTTCTTTTACCAGATGATTTTTCACCCAGTCGATCAGGCCGCTCCAGAATTCACTGCAGCACAGGATGATGGGGATGGGCCGCGACTTACCGGTCTGGATCAGCGTCAGCGCCTCGAACATCTCGTCCAGCGTGCCAAAGCCGCCTGGCATCACCACATAGGCAATGGCGTGCTTGACGAACATCACCTTGCGGCTGAAGAAGTGGTTGAACTTGATCGACAGATCCTGGTATTCGTTAGGCTTTTGCTCGTGCGGCAGTACGATGTTGAGCGCTACGGATGGGCTCTTGCCATAAAAAGCGCCCTTGTTGGCCGCTTCCATGATGCCGGGGCCGCCACCGGAAATCACCGAAAAACCGGAATCAGAAAGAAGCCGGGCCACTTCCTCGGTGAGCTTATAATAGGGATGGTCGCGCGGAGTACGGGCGCTGCCGAAGATGCTGACTGCCGGTGTGATGCCTTGCAGTTCTTCGGCTGAGTCGACAAACTCCGACATGATCTTCATCACGTGCCACGCCTCGCGCGAGCGGAAGCGCTGCATCATGTCGTATCGATCACTGGTCTGCGGCAATTTATCGGACAAGCTCATCATTCGCCCCTTTTCTATGAAAACATTGTTATTAATCGACGGCTCTTCTTACTTGTATCGCGCCTTTCATGCGATGCCCGATTTGCGTTCTCCGGATGGCCGGCCCACCGGGGCGGTTTACGGCATGGTCAACATGCTGCGCCGGCTGGAGAAAGAGGTGCAGTTCGATTATAGCGCCTGCGTTTTCGACGCCAAAGGCAAGACTTTCCGCGATGAGTTATACCCGGAATACAAGGCCAACCGGCCTTCCATGCCGGAAGAGCTGGCCGCACAGATTAAGCCGGTGCACGAGGTGGTGCAAGCTTCAGGCTGGCCAATGCTGATGGTGGACGGGGTGGAAGCCGATGATGTGATCGGCACGCTGGCGAAGATGGGCGAGGCCGCCGGTTTCAAGGTGATCATCTCCACTGGCGACAAGGACATGGCCCAACTGGTGACGCCGATGGTGTCGCTGGTGAATACCATGACCAATGAAAATCTGGATCAGGCCGGGGTGAAAGAGAAGTTCGGCGTGCCGCCCGAACGCATCATCGACTACCTCACCCTGATTGGCGACAAGGTGGACAACGTCCCCGGCGTGGACAAGTGCGGCCCCAAAACCGCCGTCAAATGGCTGGAGGAATACGGCACGCTGGACAATATCATCGCCAATGCCGACAAGGTGGGCGGCAAAGTGGGGGAAAACCTGCGCGCCGCGCTGGACTGGCTGCCGCGCGGCCATGAGCTGATCACCATCAAGTGCGATGTCGATTTGCAGCCGGACATGCCCTACGGCCTCGACAGCCTGCAGCACGGGGTGAAAGACCGCCCGCGCCTGGCCGAGCTGTTCAAGGACCACGGCTTCCGCACCTTCTACCGCGAAATGACCGAAGGCGAAGACGCGCCGGTCAGCAGCCCGGCCCCGCTGGATGTGCCTGCCGCCAGCGTCGGCCAGACTGACGATCTGTTCGCCATGGCTGCTGCGGCACCCGCACCTGCGCCGGTTGCCCCGCCAGCCTGCGCCATCAGCCGCCATTACCACACCATTCTGGACGATGCCGCACTGCAAGGCTGGTTGGACAAACTGGGCAGCGGTGCGCTGGTGTCGCTGGACACCGAAACCACCAGCCTGGACCAGATGCAGGCCCGTATTGTCGGCATCAGCTTTGCCTTGCAGGCGGGCGAGGCAGCCTACCTGCCACTGGGCCACCACTATGCCGGTGTACCGCAGCAACTGGCGCTGGATGACGTGCTGGCCAAACTCAAGCCCTGGCTGGAAGACGCCAGCAAGCCCAAATGTGGCCAGAACCTGAAATACGACCGCCATGTGTTTGCCAATCACGGCATCCGGCTGGCCGGGGTGGCGGACGACTCCATGCTGGCCTCCTACGTGCTGGAAAGCCACCAGCGCCACAATATGGACGACCTGGCTGCGCGCCATCTGGGCGAAACCACGGTCAGCTATGAAGACATCTGCGGCAAGGGTGCCAAGCAGATCGGCTTTGGCGAAGTGGATATCGAGATTGCCGCCAATTACGCGGCGGAAGATGCCGACATCACCCTGCGGCTGAACCAGTACTTTGCCCCGCAACTGAGTGGCAAGCTGGGTGAAATCTACCGCGACATCGAATTGCCGGTAGCCGAAGTACTGTTCCGCATGGAGCGCAACGGCGTGCTGATCGACCGCGACCAGCTGGCAGCGCAGAGCCATCAGCTGGGCACGCAAATGCTGCAACTGGAAAGCCAGGCTTACGAGTTGGCCGGTCAGCCCTTCAACCTGAATTCGCCCAAGCAGCTGCAGGAAATCCTGTTCGGCAAGCTGGGCATTCCCACCAAGGGCATCAAGAAAACCCCGTCCGGTGGTTTCTCCACCGACGAATCGGTACTGGAAGCGCTGGCGCTGGATTACCCGCTGCCCAAGTGCATCCTGCAATACCGCAGCCTGACCAAGCTAAAGTCCACCTATACCGACAAGCTGCCCACGCTGATCAACCCGGACACCGGCCGGGTGCATACCAATTACTCGCAAGCGGTGGCGATTACCGGGCGGCTGGCCAGTTCCGACCCGAACCTGCAAAACATCCCGGTGCGTACCGCCGAAGGCCGCCGCGTGCGCGAGGCCTTTATCGCCAAACCGGGCCACCGCATTGTCAGTGCCGACTATTCGCAAATCGAACTGCGCATCATGGCGCATTTGTCCGACGACGAAGGCATGCTGGCCGCTTTTGCCAGTGGCGAAGACATTCACAAGGCCACGGCCGCCGAAGTATTCGGCGTGACACTGGAGCAGGTGAGCAGCGATCAGCGCCGCGCCGCCAAGGCCATCAACTTCGGCCTGATCTACGGCATGAGCGCCTTTGGCCTGGCGGCCCAGCTGGATATCGAACGCAACGCCGCCCAGCAATACATCGACCGTTACTTCATGCGCTACCCCGGCGTGGCCGACTACATGCAGCGCACCCGCGAAACCGCGCGTGAGCAAGGCTATGTGGAAACCGTGTTTGGCCGCCGCCTGTATCTGCCGGAAATCAAGCTGTCCAATCCGGCCCGCCGCGCCGGTGCCGAACGTGCCGCCATCAATGCACCGATGCAAGGCACCGCCGCCGACCTGATCAAGCTGGCCATGATTGCCGTACAGAACTGGCTGGATGCACAAAAGCTGTCCAGCCTGCTGATCATGCAGGTACACGATGAACTGGTGCTGGAAGTACCGGATACCGAGCTGGAACTGGTGAAACAGAAACTGCCGCAAATCATGGCCGGTGTGGCACAACTCAAGGTGCCGCTGCTGGCGGAAGTAGGCGCCGGCAACAGCTGGGAAGCAGCGCACTAATTAGCGCATTGCGGTCGTATTCATTCTCGAAGCCATCCATCCGGGTGGCTTTTTCTTTGCCTTTGTCATGGCAATGCCAGTGGCAAGTCCAGACTATTCCAATGTAATACCAGAGTCAGCTGGCAGCCTGCCGTGGCAATCCTGGTGACCATGTGCTGTTACTCCAGCCATCGCGCATAAGCGTCCTATCGTCGCAGGTGGCGTATGAAGAAATAGCGCGCTATTACCAAGGCAACAAAGCAAGAAGACCGAGAGATTTTTAAATAAATAAGGACTAAGTATGTACAACTTCACGCAAGAAGAACTCAGTCAAATGTCGGAAAGTGCACGTGCCGAAATTGAAAAACAAATGCAGGCGTATGCCGAAGAGCAAAAAAAGCCGATCATCGCGCAGTTTTTTTATATCACCGACGGAGCCAAAACCCGAGATGGTGGAATGGTGGTCGCAAAAGATCGTGGCGTTTTCTGTGCAGGTCGGTTTATCGCAGCCGTTGGCGACAAAGTCGTTTATCCAGATGGACGCGAGGCGGAAATTATTTCAGGGGCCGGGCGCGCAATGAGTTTGAAAAATAAAGACGGTTCTTATTCAAGTGTCGCCATCTTGGGCAGCCGGCTTAGCAATGGCGATGTCGTGATTAGCACGCCGCACGCAGCGATGTCATGTGTCATTCGGGAAGGTGGAAAAATACCGGAAGGGTTGTTAGTTGATTATTTCAAGGCGGATTAAAAATGCCGCAGATCCGATATGTATGCCTCCAAGGCGACCCCATCACCGGCGGCGGACAAGTCCGCGAAGGAATAGGCCATGATAAAGCCTATATTGACGGTAAAGAGCCTACCGCCGATGGGCTCAAGGGATGGTGTAATGTGTGCAAGTCGATGGGCGTTATTCGATGTGTCGGCCCCAGGCCTGGTCATGCTCCGGATAATATTCATGGCTATAAGTTGGCTTTAAATGGAGACCTTTTAATATGTCAATGCCCGAAGCCGCAAAAGCTAATGAATACATCAACGGCTTGGGAAGTAATCATCACCGAAGGCGATGGCAGTGCTTGGAGTGAGCCGTTAAGGGCGTCTGCATACGCGGCGGGCACAACGCGAGTGAATTTTGATGATCGTTATCGCCTGTATTGTGAATCGACGGGAAGCACTTTAGCCAATACGGAATATATGATCATTAAAGATGGCAAAACAACTTTTGGAACAACGGATGCCTTTGGTTGCACCGATGTGTTAATCCATGATTCTGATACAGATGTAGAAATTTACATTTAGGCAAAACAATGAAGACAGTCAAACACCCAGTGACGGGAAGGCCCATGACGCTGGTTGCCACGCGTAAACTAACGCCTAGCAGCGATACCAGCATCAAACACGTTTCGGTAAAACTCCCTAAAGCCATTGTTTTTTTCATTGGCGGTGCTGGTGACAAAAGGCCATTTATCCTTGGCGAATATCCGCAGAATCCAATATCTCCAAACGGGAATATTACTGATGTTATGGATATCGTTGAGATAAGGTATGAGTCAAAAATAGCTTCCGGAGACATCTTGGCAAACAAAGGGACCTATTTTGGTTATTATGAAATATTTGGGGATGATAGAATACAAAAAAATATTTTGCCATTAATAAAAACAAAATCACAAAAAATAATTATTATTGGACACAGCCTTGGTGCTTGGAATGGAATTTGGTTGTCAAAAAAATTGAGCGATTTGGGATATAACGTTGAATTACTTGTCACACTAGACCCAGTTGGAACCGGCTTTATTGTTGAGGCTTTTGTCGACATATATACAGAAACACCGATTGGAGATGCTAAATTCTGGGTGAATTTAGGTTGTGGGAAAAATGATGATAAGTCCGACGCAGTTGCTATTGCGGGCGGTCGGTTTAATCCTAAAGGGAGACGGGTGCCTTTGCCGAACGATCCTGATATTAATGAAGTTATTGCCGAGAGTCACTGGGCGACGAAACAAGCCATGCAGCATCGGCTTTCAACAGGAAGAATTGGATGGGATTATTTAGATTTCGCTTTGCAATGATATCATGGCGGAAGTTAATTATTTTAGCATTTTCCGCGTGCATTATTTTTTGGGCATTTGTCGGATTTTACTCCGTTAAAGCAGCTATTTTTTTAGAGAGGAAAAATAACAGGATATATGCCAAGATTGAGTCTAGGTATGAAAGAAAAGGTTCGTCTGTATTGTGTTGGCAAAAGGACTCAGCTTCTTTGCCAAAGGAGACGTTTAGGGGGCGAGCATATGGAAATGAAGATATTGATTCCAATGGTAATGATGGGTGGCATGTATTCAAACATCAGCAAACTATCGTTGTGCTAGATGCGGGAAACATTAAACTTGGAACAACTCTCACTTGCATGTTGCACCAAGTGGATTTTGATTTTTTAGTGCCATCTTCTAATGAATTTGAAATAACACTTAAATGAAGAGAATGGCAGCGACTCGCTACGCCTCGTCGGGGGTAGTTCGACCTGTGCCGTGCGCATACGCGCATTGTTTTATGATTAAGAAAGGATGAACATGGTTTGATGGCAGGAAAAACGCTCCTTTTCATTATAAATAAACAGACTTGCCAAGCTGCCGACTTGGAGAAAGCGCATGGGATTATGTGGATCACGCTCTAAAATGAGTGTATTTAAAAAAATCCTCTTTCTGATTATTGTCATTTACGCTATTTTTTGGATTTTCATTTCTTTTTTCTCTGTTCAATCCGCAACGTATTTATATAGAAATGAAGGTGAGGTATTTGTTGAAGTAAAGTCTTTATACAAGCGAATTGGAGTGTCGGCGATATGCCGAGAAAAGGATAAACCTTATTCTTTAGGCAAGCATTTTAGAGGGTATGCTTACGGAAACAAAGATGAGGATGAGGATGGATGGCATGTTTTTAATCATATGCAGTTAATGCGAATTACTCGCGCTGAAAAAATTCAACCAAATACGCAGATGGTTTGCTTTTTGCATCAGGTAGATTTTGATATTTTTATACCATCATCGAATAAATTTGAAATAACGGTAAAGTAGCGCGGTGGTGAGCAACGACTCATTCGCAGGCGTATATTTTTTTATGATTAAGAAAGGATTGGCATGGTTTTATGGCAGGAAAGTCGCACCTTTTTGTCATAAATAAACAGACTTGCCAAGCTGCCGACTTGGAGAAAGCGCATGGGATTATGTGGATCACGCTCTAAAATGAGTGTATTTAAAAAAATCCTCTTTCTGATCATTATTATTTACGCTATTTTTTGGATTTTCATTTCTTTTTTCTCTGTTCAATCTGCAACATTCTTATATAGAAAGGAAGGTGAGGTATTTGTTGAAGTAAAGTCTTTATATAAGCGACTTGGAGTGTCAGCGATATGCCGAGAAAAGGACAAGCCTTATTCTTTAGGCAATCATTTTAGAGGGTATGCTTACGGAAACGAAGATGAAGTTTATGGAAGGCATGCATTTAATCATACGCAGTTAATGTGGATTGCTGACACTGAAAAAATTCAACCAAATACGCAGATGGTTTGCTTTTTGCATCAAATTAATTTTAATATTTTTATCCCAGCTTCTAATGAGTTTGAAATAACGGTAAAGTAGCTTTGTGCAGGCTAGCGAGTGAAATGGATTTAATGGCTATCTGGTATTATCTCCTGCCAATTTGTTGCAGAAGCTACGATTGGATTAATTAGAGATGCAGAGAAGTGATAGTAAATTTGATTACGCTGGCTGGCGGTAGATTTAATCCGAAAGGAAGGTGTATGCCATTGCCAAATGATCCTGACATTTAGCGGCTGTGGTGTTGAGGATGCAGCATAATAGTATTTGAGATTTTACATTAAAGAATGAGCTGGATGCACAAAGGCTGTCCAGCCTGCTGATCATGCAGGTGCACGATGAACTGGTGCTGGAAGTACCGGATACCGAGCTGGAATTGGTGAAACAGCAGCTGCCTCAAATCATGGCCGGTGTGGCGCAACTCAGGTACCGCTGCTGGCGGAAGTAGGCGCAGGCAATAGCTGGGAAGCCGTACACTGATTAGCGTACTGCGGTCGTATTCATTCTCGACGCCATCCATCCGGGTGGCTTTTTCTTTGCCAGTTTGATGGTAAATGCATGAGCAGGCCGGATGTTTCCTGTGAGATATCAGAGTCAGCTGGCAGCCAGCCATGGGCATGCCGCGCACCATCAAGCCTTGCGCACGCTGCAGGGCACAGCCCCGTGTGGCGAGCGTTAGCCGGTTTCCGTCATTCTGCACGCTGTTCCGAGGTAGCCCGATGCCGCAAGCAGACCCGCACTACCGCCCGCATGGCGGCTTTACCCTGTATGAAATGCTGCTGGTGATGGCCGTCAGCCTGATTCTGCTGACCCAGGGTCTACCGGCACTGCAGGGGGTAATGGCCCGCCTGCAATTGCAGGCCCGTAGCCAGTTGCTGCAGGCCAGCCTGACGCTGGCGCGTAGCGAGGCGATTCGCGGCAATCGCCCGGTCTGGGTGTGTTCCCTCAACAGCAAGGTCAATCTGGACATCCAGGGTTGCCAGCCGGAACGCAAGACAAGCTGGCAGGACTGGAGCGAAGGAGTGCTGGTGTTTGCCGACAGCCCGGAGCAGCCCAATGGTCGTTACGACAGTGGCGAGCGGCTCCACCACGCGCTGTTTTCCACCAGCAGCATTCAGGTTAGTGCCAGCCAGCATATCTTTGCCTTTTCTGCCACAGGCCGGGTGATGGATGGCGTGTCACCGCGCTTTGAATTGCGCAGCAGGCAGGGGCAGTGTCACCGCTTGCAACTACTGGCTGGTGGACGGGTGCAGTGGTGCCGTCAGGAGGGTTGCTGTGCCTGAACAGCACCATCAACATCATGGCTTCAGTCTGTTGGAAGTGCTGATCGCCCTGTTCATCCTATCCTGTGGCCTGCTGTCTTTGTCCGCCATGGTTGTCAGCAGCTTGCAGCAACTGCGCAATAGCGATGCCGACAGCCGCCTGTTGCTGGCGGCCAGCAACCTGGCGGAAGCCCGTCAGCTGGCTTCCGAGCCAAACGGCGTGGCCGGGCCGCTGGTCGAGACTGCACATGCGGGCTTGCACCACACGGTGCAGCTGCTGTGGCCAGACATCCAGCCAGCAGCCATCTTGGCTTGTCGCCATGCTGATGCCCAGCCAACTGTGGCCACCACAACAGACTGTCCCGCCGCTGGGCAGTTATGGCTGCAACTGGCGGTTTCACCTGCACGGTCATGGCAACTGCCACTGGAATAGCAGGCATGGCCATGCCGCGCGGCTTTTCACTGCTGGAACTGCTGCTGAGCATGGCACTGGGCCTGCTGTTGTGCGCCTTGTTCCTGCCGGTACTGCAGGCTAGGTTGCATAGCCAGCGCTTTGCTCTGGGCCAGCTGGATGCCCAGCAGGAGGCGCGCTTTGTCTTGCAGCAGCTGGGGTGGGATTTGCGCATGGCGGGCAGTTTCGGCTGCGCCGGACCCGCACAGTGGTCGGCAGCGTATGGCTCGGCCCTGCCACAAGTGGGGGCCACAACATTAGGGTTGGTCTATGCCGATGCCGGGGTGGCTGTCCGGGTGGAAACTGACCCAACAGGCCAGCCCGGTCTGCGCTTGCTGCAAACACCCCCACCGTGGGCTGCCGGGCAGGTGCTGCTGCTCAGCAGCTGCCATCAGGTCGACCGGCTGATACTCGGCGAGCAAGCCTGGCTGCAAGCACAGGAAGATACGGTGTGGCTGCGGCTGGCGCATGACAGTCCGGCATGGCAGAACCTGAACCGTCATCATCTGCTGTCGCTGGAGCTGCAGCCACTGCGACAGCACCGTTACCATTGGGATGCGCAGGGTGCGCTGTGGCTGCAACAAGATGGTGGCACGGCGCAGTTGCTGGC
Source organism: Aquitalea sp. FG25 (assembly GCF_057809375.1). Taxonomy (NCBI): domain Bacteria; kingdom Pseudomonadati; phylum Pseudomonadota; class Betaproteobacteria; order Neisseriales; family Chromobacteriaceae; genus Aquitalea; species Aquitalea sp. FG25. Next base: position 126,808 of record NZ_JBMDJV010000011.1, on the reverse strand, counting down.
GATTGGCATGGCCGGATTGCAATTGCAGGCCATGCCGCTGACATCCTGCTTGGCCGGGCAGCGAGCATGGTGGTGGACGGTGAGGCTGGCCATGCAAGAAACATCGGCGCAGCGCATAGCGCCCGCATATGAAATGCAGTTTGCCAGTCGAATGGGTGCAGCATGTCCCGCCCAATAAGGTGCTTCCCGCAAGGCATGGTCTTGCTGACCGCACTGTTATGGTTGTTGCTGCTGACGACCACCGTGCTGGGGGTCAGCCGGCTGTTGCGCGACGAACAGCGCATTGGTAGCAATCTGGATGATGCATTGCTGGCTTTCCGGTTGGCGGAATCCGGCTTGCGTGCCGGAGAGGCAGCCCTGCCAACCATCCCTTTTCTGCATGGGCTGGAAACCATGACCAATGCTGCGCTAAGCCGCGCTGATTCCCCATTTACCTTGTCGTGCCGTCAGCCGCATAACCCATCGCCGTGGCAGCAGGGCTTGTGCTTGTCGGCGGCACTGGCCGGACAGGCGCATCCTGCACCGTGGCAACAGCGTGATACCGCCGGCCTTGCGCTGCTCCATCCCTGTGGCGCGGCGCGGCGTGTGGCATTGCAGCCGGTATCCAGTGGCAATTACTGCCCTGGTGTTGCACCGGGGCCGTGGTACTGGGCCGATCCGCATTATCTGGTCGAACTGCTCGACCCGCGCTATCCCACCCCCACTGGCACGGGCCTGTTGTTCCGGGTAACGGCGCGTGGCTGGGGCAAGCAGGCTGGCAGCGTGGCCACGCTACAAAGTCATGTGCTGCTGGAGCCGGTAGGTAGTGCTGGCCGTCGGCTGCAGCGGCTGTCATGGCGGCGGCTGCCATGAGGCGGCAAGGACGGGGTTTTAGCCTGATCGAACTGCTGACGGCGCTGGCCTTGCTATCGCTGCTGGTGGGCCTGGCGGTGCCGCCGCTGCGTGGCCATGTGGTGAAGGTGCGGCAGGCTGAGGCCCGCGTGGCCTTGCTGCAAGCCAGCCATTTCATGGCGCAATGGCGCAGCCAGCATGGACGGTATACCCAGGGCTCCGGTAGCTGGCCGCTGCTGCCGGTTAGCGAAACCACCCATTACCAGCTGGTTTTTGGTGCACAGGATGGCCATGCCCGCAATGACAGCTTCCAGTTGCGTGCCATACCCAAAGCAGATCACGCATGGCTGGGTGAGGAGGTGTTGGTGCTGGATCAGGATGGCAATATCAAGCTGTGCGCCAACAATGCCGACGGTAAATTGCGCTGCCGGGTGGATTAGCCGGTTTCGTATGGACGCACGAAAAAGCCCGCTTGCGCGGGCTTCTGGTGGCATTCAGGCTTAATGCGCGCCGCTGTCGGCAGCACCGCTGGAGGTAAACGGTGGCCGGGCAAACCACACCAGGGCAATCAGGGCGACAAACATGATGCCGAACAGCCAGAACACCTCGTTCACCCCAATCAGCGAACCTTGCCGGGTAATCTGCAAGGCGGTGTAGGCCTGCTGCTGGCTGGTGGACATGCCGGTGCTTTCCAGCAGGCGGAACCACAGCAGGCTGGCCTGATCGTACAGCGTCACATGCTGGGTGAGCTGGGCATGGTGCAGGGCTTCGCGCCGGTCCCACAGCGTGGTGGTGATGGAGGTGCCGATACTGCCGGCCAGAATGCGCAGGAAGTTGGACAGGCTGGACGCACTGGCAATCTGGTTCGGGCGCAGGCCGGACAGCGTAATGGTGGTTAGCGGCATGAAGAAGCAGGCCACGCCAATGCCCTGGATAAACTGCGGCCATACCACATAGGCAAAACTCATCTCCACGTTGAAGGTGCTGCGCCAGAAGAAGCACAGCGCATACACGCTGAAGCTGATGGTCACCAGCCAGCGCATATCCAGCCGGTGCGCGTTCTTGCCGATGATGGGCGACAGGAATACCGGCAAGATGCCGATGGGCGCTGCCGCCAGGCCTGCCCAGGTGGCGGTGTAGCCCATCTGGGTTTGCAGCATCAAGGGCAGCAGCACCACCGCGCCAAAATACAGCATGAAGCCCAGGCTGATGGCCACGGTGCCCACGGTGAAGTTGCGCTTGGCAAACAGGGTGAGGTCGACGATAGGGTGTTGTTCACCCAGCTCCCAGATCACCAGATAGATCAGCGATACCGCAGAGACGACAGCCAGCACCACGATTTCGGTGGAATTGAACCAATCCAGCTCCTTGCCCCGGTCCAGCATCATCTGCAGCGCCCCCACCCCTACTACCAGCAGGGCCAGGCCCAGCTTGTCGATGGGCAGGTTGACGATGTCGGTTTCGCGCTCCTTGAGGATTTTCCAGCTGATGAAGGCGGCTGCCATCCCCACCGGCACGTTGATGAAGAAAATCCAGCCCCAATGCCAGTTGTCGCTGATGACACCGCCCAGAATCGGGCCGAATACCGGTGCCACAATCACCGTCATCGCCCATAGCGCCAGCGCAAGCCCTTTCTTAGCCGGTGGATAGCAGGACATCAGCAGGCTTTGCGACAGCGGAATCATCGGCCCGGCCACTGCGCCTTGCAGCACGCGGAACAGAATCAGCATTTCCAGGCTGTTGGCCATGCCGCACATCCAGGAAGTCAGCACGAACAGCAGGGTGGAAATGGTAAACAGCTTCACTTCGCCAATCTGCTTGGCCAGCCAGCCGGTGAGCGGTACGGCAATGGCATTGGCCACGCCAAACGAGGTAATCACCCAGGTGCCCTGGCTGGTGGCGGCACCCAGATTGCCCGAAATGGTGGGTAGCGCGACGTTGGCAATGGTGGTGTCCAGTACCTGCATGAACACCGACATCGACAGCGCCAGCGTGATCCACACCAGGCGCGAGCCGGTCAGTGGTGGATGTTGCATGAAGAAATATCCTTGCAGCGGTACAGCCTTCCCCGGCGCAGCCGGGGGGATGTCACCGGAATTACTGGGCGTTGGCCGCCAGCAGGCTGGCGACCAGATCGTCAGCCTGTTTCAGGTCCGGCGTGAGGGCACGGGTTTCCTGTACCGGGTTTTCACGTGCGCTCTGCGCCAGTGTCGGGCCATCCTGCTTGCTGGTGTCCACCACGGCATCCACCGACAGGCCGACGCGCAGCGGGTGTTCTTTCAGCTGTTTCGAGTCCAGCTGGATGCGCACCGGCACGCGCTGTACCACCTTGATCCAGTTGCCGGTGGCGTTCTGTGCCGGCAGCAGCGAGAAGGCGCTGCCCGTGCCGGCTGACAACCCCAACACTTTGCCGTGGTAGCTGACCTTGCTGCCGTACACATCGGCGGTCAGTTCCACATCTTGGCCGATACGGATCTTGGCCAGCTGTACTTCCTTGAAGTTGGCATCCACCCATACGCTGTCCAGCGGTACCACCACCATCAGCGGGGTGCCGGTGGCCACGCGCTGGCCTACCTGCACATTGCGGCGCGCCACATAGCCGGAAACGGGTGCCTTGACCTCGGTACGCTGCAGTGCCAGCCAGGCTTCTTTCAGCTTGCTGGCGGCACGCTGCACATTTGGCTGCTTGGCCAGAACATCCTTGCCCACCAGTGCATCCGTGGCCTTGGCCTGTTCACGGGCTGCATCCAGTGCGGCCTGTGCGGTTTTCACTGCATCGCGGGCGTGGCCCAGTTCTTCGGCCGACATGGCATCGGTACCGGCCAGGGTTTCGCGACGCTTGAGGTCGGACTGGGCGCGGCTCAGCTCGGCTTCACGCTGTGCTACCTGGGCGGCCAGCTGCTGGGTGCTGGTCATCAACTGGCGGGTTTCGCGCACGGTCTGCACAAACTCGTTGCGGGCACGTTCGAAGGCCAGCTTGGCATCGCTGTTATCAAATGCCACTACGGTCTGGCCGCTATTCACGCGGTCGGTATCTTCGGCGCTGATTTTTACCACGGTGCCCGCTACTTCCGGGGTCAGTTGCACCATGTGGCCGGCAACATAGGCGTCGTCAGTGCTTTCCTGATGGCTCAGCACCAGGCCCCAGTAAACACCGTAGCCGATGGCCAGGGCGGCGATGATGCCGGTGGCAACAAAAAGATTGCGTTTGCGGCTTTTTGCCGTCTCGATTTGCTTATCCATGATGGGTGTCCTTAACGGGCTTGTTGGGTGGTTTCACTGGTGGCGAAACCCCCGCCCAGTGCGGTATTCAGTGTGGCCCAAGCCATGCGGTTGGCGGCGGTGGCGTCTATCTTGCCAGCTTGCTGGTTCAGGTCTGCATCTTGTGCCTGCAGTACCGCCAGCTTGTCGACCAAACCCGCCTTGAAGCGCAGTACGGTGCTGTCGGATGCCTTGCGGCTAAGCTGGGTGGCCTGATGGGCATCGGACAGCTGGCTGGCGGTTTTCTGCCAGGTGGACAGGCTGTCGGCGGCATCGCGTAGTGCATCCAGCACGGTCTGGTTGTAGTTCTCCACCGCAATGTCGTAGCGCGCGCGGGTGGAGGCCAGGTTGGCCTGCAGTGCGCCAGCCGTGAAGATGGGCAGGTGGATGGCCGGCGCAATGCCGACTATCTTGGAGCCCGCCTTGAACAGGTCCGATGTTTCCAGCGCGGATTGTCCGGCAAAGGCGGTCAGCGACACATTGGGGTAGAACTCGGCTTTGGCTGCCTTGACCGACTCATTCATTGCTTCCACGCGGGCGCGCTGGGCGGTGATGTCCGGGCGCTGGCCCAGGATATCCAGGGTCAGCGCCGCATCGGGCATGGCCGGGGCCGGTTTGAGTGCTGCGGGTTTCAGCGTGTCCAGCGCGTGTGGCGGCTGGCCGGTGAGTGCGGCCAGTGCATGGCGGGCGTGGTCGGCCTGGTCGGCCAGTACGCTATCTTGCTGGCTGAGCTGTTTCAGGCGGATTTCGGCCTGACGCAGGCTGTCCCCCGGCAGCAGGCCGGCATTGACCCGGGCCTGGGTCAGCGCCAGCTGACTCTGGGCCAGTTGCTGGCGCGCCTTGAGCAGCTGGGCCTGGGCCAGGATACGCTGCAGGCCGGTGTACTGGGCAATCACTGCCTGGGTAAGCATCAGCCTGGCCTGTTGGCCTTCCAGCGCGATGGCTTGCTGGTTTCCGATGGCGGCCTTTACCGCAGCGCGGTTTTTGCCCCAGAAGTCGATTTCCCAACTGGCACTCAGCGACAGGGTGTAGACATCGTAATAATTTCCGCCGATGGGGGCGGGCAGCAGGCCGTACAGCGAGTAGCGTTCGCGGTCCACGCCGGCATTGGCCTGTACCTGCAGGCCGTCCTTGCTCTCGGTCATGCCGATGGCGCTGCGGGCTTCACGCAGGCGGGCATCGGCCACCTTCAGGGTGGGCGATTGTTGCAGGGCGGTGCTGATCAGTTGGTCCAGCGCCGGATCTGCCAGTTGCTGCCACCAGCCCTGATGTACTTGGGCGGCTGCATGGCTGTCCAGTTGCAGCTGGTTTGCCGTCAGCGGTTTGGCGGGCGCGGTTTCGTCACCGAAACTGGCGCAACCACCCAGCATGGCGGTCAACATCAACACGCCAGCTGTTTGCTGCCAATTGGGTTTATTCACCTTGTGGGTCTCCGGATTCCATCGTGATGGTTGATCGTGTGATAGTCACTTACGTTATTATTTGGCGGAAATCTGCCAGCGGCGGGTTGAGCAAGCCTTAGCCGCCCAGCTTGGCCAGCAGTTTGCGCATCAGCTTTTCCATCAGCTGCATTTCCTCGGCATCAAAGTCCTGCCATAGCGCCCGATGGCTGGCACGAGATACCGGCAGCAGTTTTTCCACCAGTTCCTGTCCACTATCGGTCAGTGCCAGACGGATCTTGCGTCTGTCTTCGGCACAGGGAATACGGGTGGCCCAGCCATTGCGCACCAGCTCGTCGACAATGCGTGTGGCATTGGTGCGCGAGGAGTCCAGCGTGTCGCTGATATCTGATGGAAACAGCGTTTGCTGCGGGCAGGCATACATGGCCAGCAGTGACATCCACAGTGACTCATTCAGCCCGTATTCCTTCATGCCCTCATTCAGATGGCAGGTCAGGCGCGGCAGAATGTGGTAGTACAGCCGGGTGAGGATGACCTCCTGGCGCGGTACGCCGGGAAAGCGGCTTTCGATGCGGTCGATCGCCTGTTCCAGATGATGGAATGATTTATTCATGCATTATTTTAGTAACGTAGGTTACTATTTATCAAGTTATTATTCGTATGAAAGTAATTTCTGGATGAATGGATTGTCGCGTGTTCACGACAGGGTGGTCGCGGCGCCAAAGCAAACGCCAGGCTTGGCCTGGCGTTGAGTTAGCGACGTGTGCGCCTGCGCAGTCGCTGGATGATGGCGGCGCGCAGGGGTGGTGTCAGGGTTGCAGCAGTGCCAGTACCTTCTCCGGCGGGCGGCCCAGTACGGCCTTGTCCTCGCTGACGGCAATCGGGCGTTCGATCAGCATGGGGTTGTCCACCATGGTTTCGATCAGCGAATCGCGCTCCAGCGTGATGTCGTCCAGGCAGAGGGTTTCGTATTCCTCTTCCTTGGTACGCAGCAGATCACGTGGTTCCAGTTGCAGCAGGGTCAGGATGTGGTCTAGCTCGGCGGCGGTGGGCGGGTGTTTCAGGTATTCGATTACCTCGACCTCGGCACCGGCTTCTTGCAGCAGGGCTAGTGCTTCGCGCGATTTGGAACAGCGCGGGTTATGGTATAGACGGATCATGGAGGGTCTCCCTTGTGGTTTTGGTGGGGCGGGAAGAGGGTCTGCCGCGCCTGCCCTCCGGGTGGGCACAAGGGGTGTGCCAGCAGTCAGCCGGGCAGGACAGTGACTTCCATCTTAGACAGAAAACTTTTTCTTTGTGTAGCTGCAATGCTATGTCGGCCTGCAGCATTTCTGCGGCGCGCATTCTCGCCCAGTCCACCGCATGTGCCAAGGGTTTGGCTTTTGCTGCGGCGGAACGGTAACATGTGCCGCCCCCACCGCCCTTGATCGGATTCTCATGTCGTATTCTGCACGCAGCCACTTCAGTCTGGCCCTGTTGCTGGCGGCCCTGTCTACGCTTGGCCCCTTCTCGATCGATACCTTTCTGCCAGCCATGCAGGCCATTGGCCATACGTTGTCTGCATCCCCCTTGCAGATGCAGCAGGCGCTGACGGTTTATCTGTTGTGCTATGCGGTGATGATGTTGTGGCATGGTTCGATTTCCGATGCCATTGGCCGCAGGCCGGTGGTGCTGGCTACCACCTTGCTGTTCAGCCTGGCCTCGTTGGGCTGTGCGCTGGCCCCGTCGCTAGGCTGGCTGCTGCTATGCCGGGGTTTACAGGGGTTGTGCGGTGGTGCCGGGCTGGTGGTGGGGCGGGCCATCATCCGCGACAAGCTGGACGGGGCCGAGGCACAGCGGCTGATGTCGCAGGTGACCATGCTGTTTTCCCTGTCACCGGCGATTGCCCCGGTGGTGGGCGGCTGGCTGTTTGGTGCCTTCGGCTGGCATTCCATTTTTGTCTTCATGGCGCTGGTGGGCTTGCTGCTGTTTGTGATGAGCTGGTTTGCACTGGATGAAACCCATCATGCTCATCTGCGTACCCCCTTGGCCTGGCGTTCACTGCTGCAGAATTATCTGGCAGTACTGGGCAAGCGCGATTTCCAGCTGCTGGCGGCAGCGGTGTCCTGCAATTTTGCCGGTTTCTTTCTGTATATCCCCTCGGCACCGGTGTTTCTGTTGCAGCATCTGCATTTGCGACCAGACCAGTTTTTGTGGATGTTTGGTCCGGCGGTGTCCGGCATCATGTTCGGGGCTTATCTGTCGGGCAAGATGGCAGGTCGGCGCGGCGCACGCGAAATTGTGTCGCTGGGCTATGTGCTGATGTTTGCTGCGGCAGCGGCCAATCTGGCTTACAACCTGGGGGTGGCCGAGGCGGCCATGCCGTGGGCGGTGTTGCCGCTGGCGCTGTACACCACCGGCATGTCGCTGGCTGCGCCGTCCATCACGCTTAACCTGATGGACCAGTTTCCGGCGCTGCGTGGCACGGTGTCGTCTTTGCAAGGCTTTTTACAGACCATGCTGGGCAGTATCGTCGCCGGGGTGATTGCGCCGTTGGTTTGGGGAAGTACGCTTAGTCTGGCTTGCTGTATGGCGGTGTTTCTGGTGCTGGGTTTTTGCTTTCGCACCGCCTATCGTCGGCGACTGGTACGCCGCTCTGTGTGAGCGCTTTGCCTTCAAGCCCGGCTGCTGCTGTTGTAAATTCTGTACGGCAGTAGGGTTTTTCTGAGGTTTAGCATTATTTTTCCTAAAATATGCATGTGAGCGGATTGCGAAAGAGAATGATTCGCATATAAAATGCGAAAAATTATCATTCCGCAGCCAAGCCGTAGCGATTCCCGCTGCCTGCTGCTTTGCATAAAGGGTCACTCATGCGTTCCACCATCAGCACTGTTTTGCTGGCCTCCGCCGCCCTGACACTGAGCGCCATGGCTGCCGCCAAGGAATATCCGATTGGCAAGCCGGCCATCAAGAATGGCATGGAAATCGGTGCGGTTTATCTGCAGCCCACCAAAATGGAGCCGGAAGGCATGATGCGCAAGGCGGAAGAGTCCGACGTGCATCTGGAAGCCGATATCCATGCGCTGAAGAACAATCCCAACGGCTTTGAAGAAGGTGCCTGGATGCCCTACCTGATGGTCAAGTACGAACTGACCAAGGTGGGTGGCAAGGGCAGCATCAAGGGCGACATGATGCCGATGGTAGCCAACGATGGCCCGCACTATGGCGACAACGTGAAGCTGCAAGGCCCGGGCAAATACAAGCTGAAGCTGACTATTCTGCCGCCGTCGGAAAACCCGCACGCTCACTTTGGCCGCCATATCGACAAGGAAACCGGCGTGGGCCCGTGGTACAAGTCGTTTGAAGTGAACTATGAGTTCACCTACGCCGGTATCGGCAAGAAGGGTGGCTACTAAGCCCAGGCTTTACCCGGCAGTGGCCTGACGGGCGAAGTGCAATGCGAATCTAAACGCAAACCATTCCCGTTGGAGTATCATGAGAAACAGCGCTGTCTAATTTAAGCCAGCGCTGTTTTCTATTCAGAGGTTGCAAATGAAAGTTGCGATATTTCTGGCGGCAGCACTGCTGTCGATGTCGGCACTGGCTGACGACATGCCTACCTACAAGCTGGAGCTGAAAGACGGCGTGCTCAAACCCGCCCGCCTGCAGGTGCCGGTCAATACCAAATTCCGCCTGGAAGTGAGCAATACCGGCAAGACGCCGGCAGAGTTCGAAAGCACCCAGCTGCGCAAGGAAAAGGTATTGGCGCCGGGGGTGACTTCCTCGGTGGTGATCCTGCCGCTGGCTGCCGGCGAGTACAAGTTCTTTGATGATTTCCACATGGCAACCGCACAGGGTGTGATTGTTGCCAAGTAAGTGACACACGCAGGAAGAAGGTAAAGCAATGGGTCAGGTATTGTTCATTGTCTGGCGCGAAAGCGTCGAAGCCTTGCTGGTGGTGGGCATCCTTAATGCCTGGATGAACCAAAACCCGCAAGGTCGTGCCGGTAAGCCCTATTTGTGGGGTGGCGTGGCGCTGGGGATAGCGCTGGCGGTACTGCTGGCTGTGGCGCTGTTTTCGGCCAGCACGCTGATGGCTGGCTCGCAGGATGTGTTCCAGACCGTGATGGAATTCATGGCTTCCGGCCTGATTGTGCAGATGGTGCTGTGGATGCGCGAGCATGGCCGCACGCTGAAAAAAGAGCTGGAATCGGGCCTGGCGGATAACGCCAGCACTGCCAACTGGTGGGGCGTTACCACCCTGGTGGCCATTGCCGTGGCGCGTGAAGGCAGTGAAACCGTGGTGTTCCTGTACGGCATGCTGGGCAGCGCCGACGGCCAAACCCTGCTCAATATGAGTGGCGCGGCACTGATGGGCCTGGCGCTGGCATTCCTCACCTTTTTTGTATTGCAGCTGGGCGGCAAGGTGTTGTCCTGGCGGCTGTTTTTCCGCGTGACCGAAATCATGCTGCTGCTGCTGGGTGCATCTTTGTTCCTGGCCGGGGTGGAGAAGCTGATTTCCATGGAAATCCTGCCGGCGCTGATCGACCCGCTGTGGGATAGTTCGGCGGTACTGGATGACATGAGCCCGGCCGGTGGCGTGGTGGCCTCGCTTACCGGTTATCGCGCTCACCCGGCACTGATGAGCCTGCTGGCCTATCTGTTGTTCTGGGCTGGCGTATTTGGCCTGTTCTTCTGGCGTAAGCGTCGTCAGGCCGTATGAAACCCCTTGCCGATCACCGTCGCCGGCCCGAGCTCATCCGCCCGCTGTCCGGTGGTTGCGGCAGCCATGGAAGCGCCGCCCATGGCCGTCTGGCCATTGTAGGTAACTGGCTGCGCGACCATGCCGGCGCCCTGCGCCTGCTGCAGTGGCTGGTGGTGCTGGTGTACGCAGCGCTGCTGCTGATTCCGGCTTGGCTGCCACTGCCGGGTGACAGCGCCCGCATTGTCAACAACCTCACCATCTTTGCCCAGTTTGTGTTCTGGGGCATCTGGTGGCCCTTTGTGCTGTTGTCCATGGTGCTGTTTGGCCGGCTGTGGTGTGGGGTGCTGTGTCCGGAAGGGGCGCTCAGCGAATGGGCTGCCAAGAAGGGGCTGGGCCGACCGATTCCGCGCTGGATGCGCTGGGACGGCTGGCCCTTTGTTGCTTTTGCCCTCACCACCCTGTACGGCCAGCTGGTCAGCGTTTACCAATACCCCAAGGCGGCGCTGTTGGTGCTGGGTGGCTCTACCGTGGCGGCCATCGCTGTCGGCCTGGTGTATACCCGTGGCAAGCGCGCCTGGTGTCGTCATCTGTGTCCGGTAAATGGCGTGTTTTCTCTGCTGTCCAAGCTGGCGCCCATGCATTACAAGGTGGATGAACAGCGCTGGCTGGAATCCACCCGCCAGTCCGGCGTCATCCGCATTCAGGCCGTGGATTGCGCGCCCTTGCAGCCGCTGCGCCACATGCAGGGCGGCAGTGGTTGCCATATGTGCGGCCGCTGCAGCGGTCACCGCGACGCCATCAGCTTGAGCCTGCGTTCGCCCGCAGAAGAGGTGGTGAAGGTGGCGGCCAAAGAGGCCACGGTGTGGCAGACGCTGCTGATTGTGTATGGCTTGCTGGGCATTGCCATGGGTGGTTTCCACTGGACGGCCAGCCCCTGGTTTGTCGACCTCAAGCAGAGCGCTGCCGAATGGCTGGTGGACCACGACATCATGTGGCCGCTGGATACCAATGCGCCGTGGTGGCTGCTTACCCATTACCCCGATCACAACGATGTGTTTTCCTGGCTGGATGGCATGTCCATCATTGCCTACATGCTGGGTACGGCGCTGGTGATCGGCAGCGGCCTGCTGCTGTCACTGTCCTGTGCGGTGCGCCTGGCCGGGGCATGGCGCAGCCAGCGCCTGCACCATCTGGCGCAAAGCCTGATTCCGCTGGCTGGTATCGGGGTGTTTCTGGGGCTGTCGGCGTTGACGGTCACCCTGCTCAAGGCGGAGGGCATTGCCACCGGCTGGGCCAATGACCTGCGGCTGGGCCTGCTGTTGCTGGCCAATGCCTGGTCGCTGTGGCTGGCAGCGGGCATTGTGCGGCAATGGCAGGCTGGCTGGCGTAGTGTGCCGGCGCTGGTCTGTGTCATGGCGGGCCTGGCGCTGGTGGATGCCGCCTGGGGCTTCATGTTCTGGTGGTGGTAAAACGGCAGACTTTGATGGCAAACAGGGCGGCGTGACCGCCCTGTTTTGCGTCTGGCATCAGGCGGCAGCCTGTACCAGCACCGGCTGCAACACGCGGATCACTTCCTGCGGGTCCACACCAATCAGAAAGCCGCGCTTGCCGCCGTTGATATAGATGCGCGGCAGCGCGGCAATACTGCTTTCCATGTAAACCGGCATTGGGTGGCGGGTGCCAAACGGGCTGGTGCCACCCACCTGATAGCCGCTGTGCTTGTCGGCGGTTTTCGGGTCGCAGGGATTGATCTTCTTCACGCCAATCTGCTTGGCCAGCATGCCGGTGCCCACTTCGCGGTCGCCATGCATCAGCACGATCAAGGGGTGCTTCTGCTCGTCCTCCATGATCAGCGTTTTCACCACGCAGTGCTCGTCCACGCCCAGTTCGCGTGCCGACACCGTGGTGCCGCCCTTGTCCTCATATTTGTACAGATGCTCGCTGTACTCCACCTTGTGTTCGCGCAGTACGCGAATGGCCTGGGTGACCGGCGTTTTTTCCTTGGACATATCCGTCTATCTGTTACGGCAAAACGGTTACTTTAGTGGCTGCGGCCAACAACTGCAAACCGTGTCACTTGTGGCATGCTGAGGTTTTCTGCGGGGAATTGCCATGATTCTGGAAGCGGCCATGCTGCAAGTAAAAGCGGGGATGCAGCAAGAGTTTGAAACCACCTTTGCCGAGGCACAGGCCATCATTGCCAGTATGCCGGGCTATCACTGGCACCAGTTGCAACGCTGTCTGGAAGTGGAAGGCAAATACCTGCTGCTGGTGGGATGGGACAGCGTGGCCGCCCATGAGCAGGGCTTTCGTCAGTCTGCGGGTTATCAGGAGTGGAAACGGCTGCTGCATCACTTTTATCAGCCGTTTCCGGTGGTGGAGCATTTCCAGCAGGTATTGCCGGTTTAAGGCTGCCGCAGTTTGCGCACCAGCCGCCAACCCAGCAACACTGCCAGCACGCTGGCGTACAACATGGGTTGGGTCAGGTCTTTTTTCACCAGCCACCAGTAGTGCAGCACGCCCAGCAGGGCCACCGGGTAAACCAACTGGTGCAACTTGCCCCAGTTGCGTTTCAGCCGACGCATCCAGCCCTGGGTGGAGGTGATGGCCAGCGGCGTCATCAGCAGCATGGCGGCAAAGCCCACGGTGATGAAGGGGCGCTTGGCGATATCGTGCAGCATGCCCGGCCAGTCAAAAAACTGATCCAGCCACACATAGGTGGTGAAGTGCAGGCAGCCGTAAAAAAAGGCATACAGGCCCAGCATGCGGCGCAGGCGCAGCGGCCAGCCCCAGCCGGTAATCTGCCGTAGCGGGCTGATGGCCAGGGTGATCAGCAAAAAGCTTAGCGTCCAGGTGCCGGTGGAGCGGGTGATGAACTCCACCGGATTGACGGCATCACCGGATAGCACAATCCACGCTGCGCGGGCCAGTGGCAGCAGACTCAGTACAAAGACCGCAATCTTCAGCCAGTTGAAGCGGGCAGGCTGGCGGGGGGCAGCAGGGTTTTTCATGCGCAGGGTGGTCATGTCAGAAGTTCTTGCGCAGGTCCATGCCACGGTACAGGCTGGCCACCTGATCGCCATAGCCATTGAACGGTAAGGTTTTGCGCTTGAGGAATTCGCCGATGCGCCGTTCGCTGGCCTGGCTCCAGCGCGGGTGGTCCACCTCCGGGTTCACATTGGAATAGAAGCCGTATTCGTGGGCATTGGCCATATTCCAGCTGGTGGCGGGCATTTGTTCTTGCAGATGGATGCGCACGATGGACTTGATGCTCTTGAAGCCGTATTTCCACGGCACCACCAGCCGGATCGGCGCGCCGTTCTGATTCGGTAGCACATCGTTGTACAGGCCGACCGCCAGAATGGTAAGCGGATGCATGGCTTCATCCATGCGCAGGCCCTCGCGGTAAGGCCAGTCCAGTACCCGGCCGCGCTGGCCGGGCATCTCGGCCGGGCGTTGCAGGGTTTCAAACGCCACGTATTTGGCGCGCGAGTTGGGGGCCACTTGCTTGAGCAGGCTGGAGAGCGGAAAGCCTATCCACGGAATCACCATGCTCCAGCCTTCCACGCAGCGCAGGCGGTAGATGCACTCTTCCAGCGGTTGTTTCAGCAGTTCTTCGATGCCAAAGCTGCGCGGCCTGCCCACTTCACCATCCACCACCACATTCCACGGTCGGGTTTTCAAGGCCCCGGCATACATCGCCGGTTCGCTCTTGTCGGTGCCGAACTCGTAGTAGTTGTTGTAGCTGCTGATGTCTTTCAGACTGTTGGGCTTGTCGCTTACCGACAGCGGGCTTTTCTTGCTGGCCAGTGCGGCCAGGGTTTCGCCGGACAGCAGCAGCCCGGCACTACCCAGCATAAACTGGCGGCGGTTGAAATAAACGCCTTCGGGGGTGATCTCCGAAGGCTGGATGTCGGCGGGTTTCTTGATGAGCATGATGGTTTCTCCAGTGCTGTGCTTCTTTGTCGCAGCAACAAGGAGAATCTGACATGCAATCTTTACGATTGTTCAGGCTGGATTGATAGCCAATGGCTAATTTGTGTTAAGCGCCAGATGGTGCGCTTGCACGATGCTGGCTCAGGCCGCCTGTGCCGACCAGCACCGCCCCAGCGCGCTGCCCTGGCCGCCATCGCGCGCCAGCAACTGGCCAATGGCCTGCAAGGCAGTCCAGCGCGGGCCGCACCAGTCCGGCGCAATCAGCGTGGGTGCCTGGGCAGTGGCGGAAATGCGGTGGAATACCACCTCGGGCGGGGTGCGCTGAATCAGTGCTGCCGCCAGGCTGGCGTAGTCGTCCAGCGCCATGGCAGAGACTTCACCGCGCTGGTGCTGGGCGGCCATGCGGCTGCCACGCACAATCATCAGCGGATGCAGCTTCAGCCCCTGCACGCCGATTTCCAGCACGGTATCCAGCGTGGCATGTACATCGGCAGTGTCCTCACCGGGCAGGCCGGCAATCAGGTGGGTGCATACCTTGAGGCCGAACTGCTGGGCGCGCCGTACTGCATCGCGGTAATCAGCCAGGGTGTGGCCGCGCAGAATGCGGCGCTGGGTGTGGTCATGCGCGGTTTGCAAACCCAGCTCCAGCCATACTTCCTTGCCTGTGGCCTGGTAGGAAGCCAGCAACTCCAGCGCGCTGTCCGGCACGCAGTCCGGCCGGGTGCCTACGCACAGGCCCACCACATCGGCGCTGGCCGTGGCTTCGTCATACAGCTGACGCAGCAGGCTGACTTCGGCATAGGTGCTGGTGTAAGCCTGAAAGTAGGCCAGATAACGGCGGGCGCGGTTGGTTTTGCCCTTTTCTCGGGTAATCTGCTCGCTGATGGACAGCGCACCGGCATCGCGGCCAAAGCTTTTGACATTGCAGAAGGTGCAGCCGCCACGGCCTAGCGTGCCGTCGCGATTGGGGCAGGTGAAGTCACCGGCCAATGACAGCTTGTGCACAGCCTCGCCGTGGCGACGCTTGAGGTAATGGCCAAAGGTATGCAGGTGAGCGGTAAGGTCCATGGTGCTAAACGGCAGGGTGCAGACAGAAAAGCCCACAGCTTAGGCAGTTTGCCCCGGCATGGCCCTGTGCCATATCAAGGCTTGTACGTCTAAAGCTGGTGAAAGCCCAGCCAGTACAGCAGCACAAAGATGGCGGAAGCAGCCAGCAGGGCAATAGCCAGCGTGCTGACGAATTCGCGCAGGCTGGCGCGCTGACGCCGGTCCAGCAGCCAGCGGGCAATGGCATACAGCACGGCAAACAGCAGCAGCAGGCGGAACAGGCGACCAATCATGGCAGGTGTCAGGCAGGAAAACCGGGCCGATTATGCGGTGCCGGCCGCGCCGGGGCAAGCAAGGCTATGGATATAATCGGCCAGACAAGCGATGATAGCAGTCGTAGCCTACAGGAGGCTCCGCACCGAGAATGGCCAGCAAGGCCGCCGGCGGGGCAATAATCATTAGAGGCCTTTTTTGTTATGTCCGATCTGACAAGGTCTGTCGGCATCGTGCAGGCGCAGACAGCGGAGTTTGACACGCCGCTGCATCTGGCCAGCGGTGCCGTACTGCCTGCCTACCAGCTGTGTTTTGAAACCTATGGCACGCTCAATGCCGCGCGCAGCAATGCCATCCTGATCTGCCACGCACTGTCCGGCCATCATCATGTGGCGGGCCGCTATGCTGCCGATGATAAGGCCGCAGGCTGGTGGGACAATATGGTTGGCCCCGGCAAGCCCATCGATACCAACCGCTTTTTCGTGGTGGGGCTGAACAATCTGGGAGGCTGCCACGGCAGCACCGGGCCGTCCTCCATCAATCCGGCCACCGGCCAGCCCTGGGGCTCGACCTTTCCCGTGGTAACGGTGCCGGACTGGGTGCGTTCGCAAGCGCGCCTGGCCGACCGGCTGGGGATTGAGCGCTGGGCCGCCATCATCGGTGGCAGCCTGGGGGGCATGCAGGCGCTGCAATGGAGCATCGACTACCCGGACCGGGTGGCGCATGCGCTGGTGATTGCCTCTGCGCCCAAGCTGTCGGCACAGAACATCGCATTCAATGATGTGGCGCGACAGGCCATCCTCACCGACCCCGATTTCCACGGCGGCGACTACTACGCCCACGATGCCATCCCGCGCCGTGGCCTGCGGCTGGCGCGCATGCTGGGGCATATTACTTATCTATCCGATGACGGCATGGGCGAAAAATTTGGCCGCATGCTCAAAAGTGGTGATTACCAGTTTGGTTACGAGGTGGAGTTCGAGATCGAATCCTACCTGCGCTATCAGGGCGACAAGTTCTCCGATTACTTCGACGCCAATACCTATCTGCTGATGACCAAGGCACTGGATTACTTCGACCCGGCCAAGGATTTGAACGACGACATCGTGGCGGCACTGAAAAAGGCCACGGCGCGCTTTATGGTGGCCAGCTTTACCTCGGACTGGCGTTTTTCGCCGGAGCGTTCGCGCGAAATCGTCAAGGCGCTGGTGGCGGCGGACAAGGAAGTGGTGTACGGCGAAATCGAATCAGTACACGGCCATGATGCCTTCCTGATGCTGGATGAGCCCTATGTCAACCTGATGCGCGCCTATCTGAACCGCGTGGCCGAGGAGGTGAACGCATGAGCGCTGCCAACACGTTACGGGCCGACCTGCAACTGATTGCCGACTGGGTAGCCCCTGCCAGCCGCGTGCTGGACCTGGGCTGCGGCGACGGTGCCCTGCTGTCCTGGCTGAACCGCCACAAGGCGGTGCGCGGCTATGGCGTGGATTTTGACGTCAACAATGTGGTGCGCTGCGTGCAAGCGGGCGTTAATGCCATTCAGGGCAACCTGGAAACCGGTCTGGCCGAATTTGAAGACCAGCGTTTTGACCATGTGGTGTTGTCGCAAACCATTCAGGCCATGCACAATACCGAGCAGATTTTGGTGGAAATGCTGCGCGTGGGCCGCGAGGCCATCGTCACCTTCCCCAATTTTGGCTACTGGGAAAACCGTTGGCAGATTCTGCAAGGCCATATGCCGGTGTCGGAAACCATCCCCTACGAGTGGTACAACACGCCCAATATTCACTGGTGCATGCTGGGGGATTTTGAAGCGCTGTGTGCCAAAAACGGCATCCGCGTGCTGGAACGGGTGGTGATGAACGAGGAAAAACGCATTCATTTCCTGCCCAATCTGCGTGGCAGCCTGGCGTTTTACCGCGTGGCGCGGCAGGGCTGATTTTTCCTGACCTCAAGGCGGCCATGGCCGCCTTTTTACATTGTTATTTGCATTGATGGCTGCGGCCACAAGGATACATGACGCAAGCTCCCGTTCACTGGCGCGAGGCCATTTTGTCGCGCCGCATGCTGATCTGCATCTTCACCGGCTTTGCCTCCGGCCTGCCGCTATACCTGCTGATCAACCTGTTACCGGCCTGGCTGCGCAGCGAAGGGGTGAATCTCAAGGCCATCGGCCTGTTTGCCCTGATCGGCCTGCCGTATACCTGGAAATTTCTCTGGTCGCCGCTGTTGGATCGCTTTGTCCCGCCGCTGTTGGGGCGGCGCCGTGGCTGGATGCTGCTTAGCCAACTGGCCTTGCTGCTCAGCATGGCCCTGTTCGGCCTGTTCAATCCACAACTGCAATTACAGCAGATTGCCGCGCTGGCGGCGGTAGTGGCGTTTTTCTCCGCCAGTCAGGACATCGTGCTGGATGCCTACCGTCGCGAGCTGCTGCCGGAAGCCGAACTGGGGCTGGGTAATTCCATCCACATCAATGCCTACCGCCTGGCCGGGCTGGTACCGGGCTCGCTGTCGCTGATTCTGGCGGACCATACCAGTTGGGCCAATGTGTTTATTGTGACTGCGCTGTTCATGTTGCCGGGGCTGATCATGACCCTGCTGGTGGCCGAACCGAAACTGACTGCTGCGCCACCCAAAACCCTGCGCGAAGCGGTGGTGGAGCCGTTTCATGAGTTTATCCACCGCCAGGGCTGGCAAAGTGCCGCCACCATTCTGGGCTTCATCTTCCTGTACAAGCTGGGTGACAGCATGGCTACCGCGCTGGCCACACCGTTTTACCTGGACATGGGCTTTGCCAAATCACAGATTGGCCTGGTGGCCAAGAATGCCGGACTATGGCCCGCCGTGATTGGTGCGCTGCTGGGCGGGGTGTGGATGCTCAAGCTGGGCATCAACCGCGCGCTGTGGCTGTTTGGTGTGGTGCAAGTGCTGTCGATACTGGGTTTTGCCTGGCTGGCCAGCTATGGCCATTTTCAGCAGATTGGCCCTAACCAGCTGGCACAGCTGGCGGTGGTGATCGGTTTCGAGGCGCTGGGCGTGGGCCTGGGCACGGCAGCTTTTGTCGCCTTTATCGCCCGCACCACCCACCCGGCCTATACCGCCACCCAGTTTGCCTTGTTTACCAGTTTGTCCGCCGTGCCGCGTACCTTTGCCAATGCGGCTACCGGCTATATTGTCAATGACTTGGGCTGGATGGGGTTTTTCCTGCTGTGCACCCTGCTGGCCCTGCCCGGCATGTTATTGCTGTTGAAAGTAGCCCCGTGGCGCGGGGATGATCTGAGTGAGGACGCTGCATGAAAACTGCGATCGCCTTGTTGTTGAGCCTGCTAAGTCTGCCGGTACTGGCCGAGCCGGGGCCGGAAGCCGTTGCGGAACCTGTTACGCCACCAGTCGGCAATACGGTGGTATTACAAAAGGTGGATTACCAGTGCGCTGCCCAGCGCACGGTCAGCGTGGAATATCCGCAGCCAGAAGTGGAAGACGTGGTGCCTATCCGCATCAGCTGGCATGGCCGCCATTACCGACTGGTGCGGGTCAGCAGCGCCAGCGGCGCACGCTATGCCAGCCAGCAGCTGGTGTGGTGGAACAAGGGTGAGCAGGCTGTATTGCTGACCCGTGGCGGCCGCACACTGGCGCGGGATTGCCAGCCATTGGTCACTGCTACAACTGCGCCACTTCTTACCCCGGCAGCACCATGAAAAAACCGGCCATCAAGGCCGGTTTTCAGGCTGCTGACAAAGTTATTTGGAGCGATTGTACTGGCCCCGGCAAAGCCAGGCCTTTCGATGAAGTAACTGATTCCGCAGCCTTTCCATCTATTCCCTATCCCCCCGCCCTTGCCTTGCCAATTGAAGAAGGAAACCTCGCTTTCCTTTCAGAAAGCGAGAGGCTTGTTTGTCAACGTGCCGCGTGGCTCAGGCCTTTTTGTGGTGCAGGTCGGGCAGCAGCACGGTAATGATGCCCAGTAGAGGCAGGAAGGCGCACAGCTGGTACACGGTTTCGATGCCGTAGTGATCGGCCACCTGTCCCAGCACCGCTGCACCGATACCACCAATACCGAAGGCAAAGCCGAAGAACAGCCCGGACACCATGCCCACCTTGCCCGGCACCAGCTCCTGCGCATATACCAGGATGGCAGAAAACGCCGAGGCCAGAATGAAGCCGATGATGAAGGACAGCACGCTGGTCCAGAACAGGTCCACATGCGGCAGCGCCAGGGTAAACGGGGCCACCCCCAGAATCGAGAACCAGATCACCCGCTTGCGGCCAATGGCATCGCCAATCGGCCCGCCCAGCACGGTACCGGCAGCCACGGCAAACAGGAAGATGAACAGATGCAGCTGTGCTGCCTGCACCCCCAGCCCGAAGTGCTGCATCAGGTAGAAAGTGAAATAGCTGGTGATGCTGGTGAGGTAGAAATACTTGGAGAAAACCAGCAATACCAGTATGCCCAGCGTGAAGGCGGTGCGCTGCGGCGACAGGCCGGTGGCTACGATGGCCTTGTGTGCCTTGGCGGTGCGCTGCTGGTGGGCATACCAGTTACCGATACGCCACAGCACCAGCATGCCCAACAGCGCAGCCAGCGAAAACCACGCCAGGCTGGGCTGACCATAGGGAAACACCACCAGTGCGGCCAGCAAGGGGCCGGTGGCGGTACCGGCATTGCCACCCACTTGAAACAGCGACTGCGCCAGGCCATGACGGCCACCCGAGGCCATGCGCGCCACGCGGGAGGATTCCGGATGGAAGATGGACGAGCCAGTGCCCACCAGCGCGGCGGCCATCAGCAGCACTGGATAGCTGGGTGCCACCGACAGCAGCAACAGGCCACACAGGGTGGAACCCATGCCGAATACCAGCGAGTAGGGCAGTGGCCGCTTGTCGGTGTAAATGCCGACCAGCGGTTGCAATAACGAGGCGGTGCACTGGTAAACCAGCGTCATCAGGCCGATCTGGGCAAAACTCAGGTGAAAGCCACCCTTGAGTACCGGGTAGATGGCCAGAATCAGCGACTGCAGCATGTCGTTGAGGAAATGGGTAAAACTGATGGCACCCAATACCCGGAAGCGGGTGTCCTGCGGCGGGGCCATGCTCTGGCTGGCGCTTGTCATGATGAGGTCGTCTTGTGGTGGTGGGTTCATCATGCTATCAAGGGGTTTCCTGCCCGTCCTGCGCATGAAGGGCAATCTTCTTCGAGAACATGACAGTCATGAATGATTATCAACATCTGCACCAGTACGACACCGGTATTGCCCCGGTGGTGGCCAAGGCGCGCGATTACCCGGCTGGCGAGGATACGCCGCGCCATGCCCACCCCACGGCGCAGCTGTTGTATGCGGTGGAAGGCGTGATGGTGGTGAGCACGGCGCTGGGGCAGTGGATTGTGCCGCCTACCCGTGGCATCTGGCTGCCAATCGATACCTGGCACCAGGTGAGGATGATCAGCGCGGTGCGCATGCGCACGGTGTATGTGCGGGCTGACAGTCTGGAAGGTTTGCCGCAGGAGTGCCGGGTGCTGGCCATTTCGCCCTTGCTGCGCGAGCTGATTCTGGCGGCGATGAGTATTGCCGTGCCGTATCCGCCGGATTCGCGCGACGAGCGGCTGATGAAGCTGCTGCTGGATGAAATCCGCAGCCTGCCCACGCTGGCCTTGTCCCTGCCACGGCCACAAAGCCCGGTGTTGCAAGAACTATGTGCGGCCTTGCAGGCCGAGCCGGGTGATGCCCGTTCGGTGGAAGAGTGGGCGGAGCTACTGGCGATGGACTCGCGCACCTTGCAGCGCCGTTTCAGCCGGGAAACCGGCTTGTCACTGGGGCAGTGGCGGCGGCAGGCACGCTTGATTGCCGCGCTGGAAAAGCTGGCCTGCGGGGCCAGCGTGCTGGAAGTGGCGCTGGACCTGGGTTATGCCAGCCCCAGTGCCTTTGCCACCATGTTCAAGCGCGAACTGGGCGTACCACCCAGCAGCTTTTATGCCCCGCTGCCGGATGATCATTACTCGGTGATTTGCAGGGGCTAGGGCAGGGCGCGGCGCAGCGCGTCCAGCTGGGTAAGGCTTTCGTCCAGAATCAGTAATTGCAGCATCTGCTCGGCCAGCGCTTCCTTGCCACCCCGGTAGGCGTTGGCAAAGGCATCCACCGCAGTCGCATCCAGCAGGCCATCCGTCAGGCGGTTCAGTCGGCCACCCAGGCCGGAAAAACGCTCGGCCAGACTGGTTTTCAGCCAGCCGGACAGCGGCGGGTTGAAGCCGCGCTTTTTGCGCTGGAAGAAATCTGCAGGCAGGGCCGGGTGCATGGCGCGGCGGAAGATCAGCTTGGCAGGCTGGGTGTAGCGCTCGGCGTCTGTCGTGGCCAGCAGATGCTGGTACAAGCCGTGGTCCAGTAACGGGGCGCGGCTTTCCAGCCCGTGCGCCATGGTGCACAGGTCCGACTTTTGCAGGATGTAGTCCGGCAGGTAGTTGGCGAAGTCGATGGCCAGCAGGCTTTGCAGGCCGGGGACGGCATCGCTGGCTTCCGGGCCGATGTCGTCCGGCTTGCGCCAGTAGCTGAGTTGTTGCAGCTCACGCCCCACTTGCAGATAGCGGCGCTGGCCTGGCGTCATGCCGGAAAAACGCAGCGAATAGGCCGATTGCCAGTCCATCGCCAGCTCGGTGGCCAGCTTGCCCTGCTTGCCATCCAGCGAGGGACGGATGCCCAGCGGCAGTTGCAGGTGTCGCCGCCAGCGGGTGCGCAGATGCTTGTTCATGCGCTTGTAGCCAGCCAGCAGCTCGTCGCCGCCATCGCCCACCAGAACGACTTTCACATGCTTGCTGACTTCGCGTGCCAGATACCAGGTGGGGAAGCTGGATGGATCGGCAAAAGGTTGGTCCAGATCGGCCACAATGCGGGAAAAATCCGCTGCCAGATTGTCCGGCATATCAATGCGGATATTGCTCAGCCCCATGCGCTGGGCCGAATCTGCCGCGTCGATCGATTCATCCAGCGTGCTGCCGGGAAAGGCAGCGGTAAAGGTGGAAAACTGCTGATAGCCCTGGGTGGCTAGGCGGCTGGCAATCAGGGTGGAGTCAATGCCGCCGGACAGCAGCACCCCCAGCGGGCGGTCGGCCACGGTACGCATGGCCACGGCGCGGTCCAGCTCCGGCAGCCAGTCGCCGGTTTCTGCCTGCGGTTGCCAGTAACGACGTTTCTGCAATTGACGACTGGAGAGATCAAACTCCAGGCAATAGCCGTTTTCCAGCCGCTGGATGTTTTCAAATACCGTGGCCGGTGCCGGGATGTAACGGTGCGCCAGATAAGCGTCGATGGCGCTTGGGGCAAACTGACGTGCGGCGAGCGGTACAAACGGCAGCACCGAACGCACTAGCGAGCCAAAGGCCAGATTGCCATCCAGCAGCGCATAAAGCAGTGGTTTTTCGCCCATGCGGTCGCGTGCCAGGTGTACCTTGCCCTGGCGCAAATCGAGAATGGCAAAGGCAAACATGCCGCGCAGGCGCGCCAGCAGGCCATCGATGCCCCAGGCTTCATAGCCGCGCAGGATGAATTCTGTATCGGAGTGGGTGCGGAACACCGCGCCAGCCTGTTCCAGCTCGCGCTTGCCCGCTTCCCAGTCGTACACCTCGCCGTTGTAGCAGATCCAGATCTGGCCATCGTCGTTGCGCATCGGCTGGTCGGCCTCGGGGCGCGGGTCGATGATGGACAGCCGCGCATGCAGCAAGGCGTTGTGGATATTGTCTGTTCCCGCCGTTACGCCTTGCTGATCCAGCAGGAGTTGGTGGGCGGCATCCGGGCCGCGCCGGGCCAGTTCCAGCAGTATGGCGTCGGCGGTGGCGGTCGCAACCGGGCGTTGGGAGAAGAAACCTGCGATTCCGCACATAAAACAAGATCCTGATACCGGCCTGGGCAGCGCGCTGCCGGTCGGTACTTGCGAAAAAAGAAAAAGCCGGCAGGCCACGCAAGGTGGGCTGATCGACCCATGTCAACAGCTGGCGGCTGTCTGGAAGTTAGTTATCCGTGCTGGCCTGGTACGGGCTGTTGCAGTCGCAGGGCCGCTTCGGCCAGACGCTTGCCCTGAGCCTGCGCCAGCTTGCGCTCGTCTTCGGACAGAGGGCGGTCGTTTTGTATCCCGGCTACGTGGCTGACACCATAAGGTGTGCCACCGGTCTGGGTGGCCGCCAGCGATGGCTCGGAATAAGGCAGGCCGACCAGCAGCATGCCGTGGTGCAGCAGCGGCAGCATCATGCTGAGCAAGGTGGACTCTTGCCCGCCATGCATGGACGAGGAGCTGGTAAACACACAGCCCGGCTTGCCGGCCAGTGCGCCAGCCATCCATTCACCACTGGTGCTGTCGATAAAGTACTTCATGGCCGCTGCCATATTGCCAAAGCGCGTGGGGCTGCCCAGTGCCAGGCCGATGCATTCGGCCAGATCGCTTTTTTCCACATAGGGCGCGCCCTGGGCGGGAATGGTCGGTTCGCTGGCTTCGCACACGGTGGAAACCCTGGGTACGGTACGCAGCCGGGCCTGGCAGCCGGGTACGCTTTCGATACCACGGGCAATCAGGCGGGCCAGTTCGGCAGTGGCACCATGCTGGCTGTAATAGAGAACAAGAATGTCTTGCACGGCAATATCCGTTGATATGCCATCGTCAAACGATGGCCACGATAACAGGCTGCATGATAACAGCTTCCAATCGTTAATTTGTATGAAGACGGTGTACAAAACATGATGCCAGCAGGGGTATTGCCAGCTTATTGTGGTGAGTAATGCGCCGGATGCTGCGACTGTTGCTTGCCAGCTGCGGGTGGCTGCATTACCTTGCGCCTCATGAATTCGCTCCGACAATACGCTTCGCAAATCGGCTTTGCCGGTTTCCTGGTCAGACGCATGGGCAGCCAGCGTGTGCTGCAGGTGGCCGGTAGCCTCACCTTTACCACTCTGCTGGCGCTGGTCCCCCTGTTCACCATTGCGCTGACGGTGATTTCTGCCTTCCCGGTATTTTCCGATTACAGCACCCGCTTCAAGGTGATGTTGCTGTCCACGCTGGTGCCGGAATTTGCTGGCAAGGTGATTTCGGTCTACATGCGCCAGTTTGCCGACAATGCGGAAAAGCTGACCGCCGCCGGCATTGTGATGCTGGGTGTGACGGCCTTGATGCTGATGTCTACGATAGAGCGCACTTTCAATGCCATCTGGAGCGTGCGCCGCGCTCGGCCCTGGCTTCAACAGAGCATGGTGTACTGGACGGTGCTGACGCTGGGGCCGCTGGTGCTGGGCGGTGGCCTGCTGTCCTGGCGCTGGCTGCTCAAGTTCACCCGGTTCGAAAAAACCATGCCGCTGCTGGCTGGCACCGTTGAAGCCGGTGGCACCATCTTGCTGACCGGCATTGTGCTGTCCTTGCTGTATCGCATTGTCCCCAACCGTTTCGTGCCCATCCGCCATGCGGCCTTGGGCGCAATGATTACCGCCGTGCTGCTGGAACTGACCAAGCTGCTGTTTGCTTATTACATCGGCCAGGTAGCCAATTACCAGCTGGTGTATGGCGCCTTTGCCAGCATCCCCATCTTTCTGTTGTGGGTGTACTGCCTGTGGCTGGTGGTGCTGGTCGGTGCGGTGTTTACCGCCTCCCTGTCTTATTGGGAGGGCGAGGCCTGGCGGCGGCGTTTCGAGCCACGGCGGCGCTTTCTGGATGCGGTGGAAGTCTTGCTGATGCTGGATACCGCTCAGGAGCGGGGCTGCAGCCTGACCCCGGTGCAGCTGCGCACGCAGGTGAGGATAGGCTATGACGAGCTGGGCCTGGTGCTGGACAAGCTGGCCCAGCATGGCTATGTGCAAAAAGGCCAGCGCGATGGCTGGGTGCTGATGCGCAAACTGGCTACCGTGCAGCTGTCCGACCTGTTCCAGCTGTTTGTCTACCGGGCCGACCTGGCCAATGACGATGATGTCGGCCAGGGTATTGAAGCCTTGCTGGGCAGTGTCACCGAACGACTTCAGACCGTTTCGCTGGATGACTTTGCCCGTCGGCTGGGACGGAAGTAGTCGGTATTGCGGTAGAAGGCCGGGTTTTCATTGTCCGGCCACCAGCCCGGTATGCCCAGCAAGGGGAGCGGCCACAGCTGGCGCGGGCTGGCCAGCCAGTCATCATCGGCCAGCTGCTCTGCCAGCATGGTATCCAGCTGCTGGCGCTGTGCGGTTGCGCAGGCGCTGAAAAATGCATCGTCCACGGGCAGCAGCAAGGCCTTGCCGCACCAGCCAAGATGCGGCTGCAAACCCACCTCGAAAATGGCATGCCCCAGCGTGTGCACGCTGATGTGCTTTCCCCAGGCCGCGCGCTCATCGACAAACAGCGTGTGCCACTGCATGTCATCCAGCGCCTGACCCAGTTCCGGCCGCGCACAGGCCACAATCACGCCGCATTCATCCAGCAAGGTGGCGGCATCGCGCCGTGGCCCGCGTTTGATCTCCCCGGCGGCGATGGCGCGTAGATGGCGTGCATTGAGAGCAGCCTTGCTGTGGGGCCAGGCCAGCCAGGCCAGGGCATTGAACCAGTCATGCCAGTTGCGGCTGCGGGTGGGGACTTCTCCGGTGTTGCCGATGTGCATTTCGTAGTAGGCATCGGCTTGCAGATCACAGCAGAACCGTAGTGCTGCTGGCAGGGTGCTGAGCGAGCGGGCCCGTTGCAGCAAGTGGTCATAATCCTGCTGTGCTGGCCAGTCAGTCAGTAGCAGCAGGTGGGCAATGTCGGCCAGTGGCTGGTATAGCGGATGGGTGAGGTAGTCGGTACGCCAGTGGTTCACGGCAAGGGCTATCGCGAAGAAAAGCGTATCTTAGGGCCAGCATGGCCGGATGCGATAGTCCGGCCCGCTGGCTTGGCACCGGTCAGACAAGCTTGAGCCTCAGGTCGTGGCACACCTGATTGCGCCCCTGGTGTTTGGCCTGATAGAGCAGCTTGTCCGCCCGTTTCAGCAGGTCGTCCACGTGCAGATCGCTATCGCGCAACAGGGACAGGCCGATGCTTACCGTGTAGTGAATCTGCTGACCGTTGACCTCCACCAGGCTGTCGTTCACTGCACTGCGTAACCTTTCCGCCACGGCCAGTGCATGTGTGCAGTCAGCCTCCGGCAGCAAGGCGGCAAACTCCTCGCCACCCAGCCGTCCGGCCAGATCGGTTGCGCGCAGCATCTGGCGGCACAGGTTGGCAAAATGGGTAATCACCTGATCGCCCGCCGCATGGCCATAGGCATCGTTGATGTTCTTGAAGTGATCCAGATCCATCATCAGCACTGCCATGTCCGTGCTGTTGCGCTGGCTGCGTTTGAGTTCGCGCGCAGCTTGCAGCAGGAAATTGCGACGGTTGTCCAGCCGGGTCAGCTCGTCCATGGTGGCCAGCTGGAATAGCTTTTTCTCATGCTGGTCTCGCTGCAGGGCGATGGCGGTGATATGCGAGCTGCGGTAGACCAGGCGCATTTCATCGGGGTTGGGCGCGCGGGTTTCGTTGTAGTAAATGGCAAAGGTACCCAGTAGCTCGCGTTGACTGCTAAATAGCGGTGTCGACCAGCAGGCGCGCAGCCCGAAGGGGCGGATCAGCTCCAGATAGGGCTGCCACAAGGGGCTGTTTTCCATATCGTCGACGATGATGGTGCGCTTGAAGTAGGCGGCGGTGCCACAGGAACCCACTTGAGGGCCAATGGCAATGCCCTCGATGATGTCAAGGTAACCGGCGGGCAGCTTGTTGCCCGAGGCCACGTGCAGGTGCTCGCCGTCTTCCGTCAGCAACATCACCGAACAGCGGCCGCCAGTGAGCTGGGATTCGATCATGGTGCAGATCTGGCCCAGGATATCCTCCAGCGGCTGATTGGCGGCAATCATCTCCATCACCGCATTTTCTTCGCTCAGCAGGCGGTTGGCCTGACGGCTGTCGGTAATTTCGCGATCTACCGACAATATGCTGGTCAGCTTGCCGTTGCTGTCGAATTCGGGAAACAGGCGGGTTTCAAAAATGTAGCGCCGGTTGTGCGACAGCAACTCCATTTCAAAGCAACGTGGCTCGCCGCTGTCGATCAGACGACGGCACTCCTGCTCGAACTGGGCCACCACATTGTCCGGCCAGCCTTTTTCATGCACGGTCTTGCCGATGTGCTCGTCACGGATCATGGGCGAGTAGCGGCTAACGCTGCGGTTGATAAACTGGCAGCGCAGCTCCAGATCATAGCGGGCAATGATGTCACTGGAATTTTCCACCAGGGTGCGGAATTCCAGCTCGCGTCGGCGCATGGCTGTTTCAGCTAGCTTGCGGGGCGTGATGACCTGACTGAATACCTGTACATGACGGGGGTGCGTGCTCGCCTCGGCAGGCTGGAATATCTGCTCCAGCCATTCCCAGTGCAGATCAGCATGTTGCATGCGGTATTCCAGATCCAGCACGGCAGCCGTGTCCGGACCGATATTCTGCAGTGCATTGTCCAGTAGGCTGCGGTCCTCCGGATGCACGCGTTGCAGCCAATCGCCCAGACTGATGCTCTCCTGCTCTGCCGGCAGCCCCAGCAAGGTATGTAGCGCACCACTATTGCAGCGAATCTGTGCCTGATCCAGGTCGAATTCACACAGGCCGATACGCGCCCCCTGCAGTGCCGTCAGCATGGTTGCGGTCAGTGGCGATACTGGAGGGGCGGTGTCGACCGTATGCAGCAGTAATACCCGCCAGTGTGCTGGCAGCGTGTCGGCTGGCATGACCAGCTGCTGCACGCCCATCTGCAAAGGCCGTTGTTGGGCGTCTTGCCAGTTAATAAAGTGGGGAGGTGCCAGCAATGCCGTTTGCTGCTGCAACTGCTGACACAGCCGGGCAGGCAGGCCGCTGGCTTGCAGGCTTTGTGGAGTATGGCCAAGCAGGTCGGCGCAGCACGGGCTTGTCGCCTGTACCCGGCCTGTTTCATCCAGCGCAAGCAGCGCATCGGTCGAGTGCTGTAAGTGAAAATGCAAGGCATTGATGCGTAGCCGGGACTGACGCAAGCGTTGCCAGATACTGCCCAGCCAGATACCCGTAGCCAGACATAGTAAGCCTGCCAGTGGCCAGTCCCAGGGGGCATGTCGCACCGACTCTGCCCACACTTCACCACTGGCCAGCAGCAAGGCACTGCTCGTGGCCACGGTTGCCATGGCCATGCCTGATCTGAAATTATTCAATGTTCACCCGCCGCTTCCTTGTTTGCCCTTTCTACTGCTGGTGAAGGGCTTACTCTCATCATGGCATTTAGTATGGAAATTGTGATGACGAAAATCAGACTGTATGCGCCGTTTTCGTCGTTTTTATGCAACAAATAAAGTATGCTGTGGCGATCGTTGTGGAGTGATGCATGGATTACTTTCCGATTTTTCTCAAGCTGCAAGATGCCGCCTGTCTGGTGGTTGGCGGCGGTGATGTTGCCTTGCGCAAGGTGCGCCTGCTCAAGGCCGCCGGTGCTCGCCTGACCGTGGTGGCGCCCGAAGTGACCGACGAACTGGCCTTGATGGCCAAGCGTGGTGAATTGCAGTGGCTGCCCGGCTACTTTGCTGATGAGATGGTCAGCGGCATGCGGCTGGTGATTGCGGCCACCGATCAGCGCACGGTCAACCAGGAGGTTTCCCACGTGGCGCAGCAGCACAATATTCCGGTCAATGTGGTGGACGACCCGGAAATCTCCAGTTACATCACCCCTGCTATCATCGACCGCTCGCCACTGGTGATTGCGGTTTCCTCCGGTGGCAGCGTTCCGGTGCTGGCGCGGCTGGTACGCGCCAGGCTGGAAAGCATCATTCCGGCCAGCTTTGGCCTGCTGGCAGCATTTTCTTCCCGCTTTCGCGAGCGGGTGAAAGCCCGGTTTGCCGATGTCGAAGCGCGGCGAACTTTCTGGGAGTCGGTACTGGAAGGCCCGGTGGCTGAAGCCGTGATGAATGGTCGCGAGGCGGCTGCCTGCGAAGAAATGGAAAAACGGCTGGCCAGTTCCGAAGATCGCCCCAGCGGTGCGGTGTATCTGGTGGGGGCTGGCCCGGGTAACCCCGATCTGCTGACCTTCCGTGCCCTGCGCCTGATGCAGCAGGCCGATGTGGTGCTGCACGACAAGCTGGTGGCCCCGGAGTTACTGGAGCTGGTGCGGCGCGATGCCGAGCGCATTTATGTGGGCAAGGCGCGTGCCAATCACACGCTGCCGCAGGAAGACATCAACCAGCTGATGGTGCGCCTGGCGCAGTCTGGCAAGCGGGTGCTGCGCCTGAAGGGGGGCGATCCCTTTACCTTTGGCCGTGGTGGCGAGGAAATCGAAACCCTGGCCGAGCATAATATTCCCTTCGAGGTGGTGCCGGGCATTACATCGGCAAATGGCGCGGCAAGCTACGCCGGTATACCTTTGACCCACAGGGATCATGCCCAGTCGGTGACATTTGTCACCGGCCACAAGAAAGATGGCAGCATAGACCTGGACTGGCCGGCGCTTACCCGCCCGGATCAGACCGTGGTGGTGTACATGGGGCTGACCATGGCCGCCGAGCTATGTGCGGCCTTCATCGAGCATGGCAAGCCGGCGGATACGCCAGCAGCTGTCATCGAATGGGCGACTACTCCGCGCCAGCGTACGCTGAGCGGAACGCTGCAAACCCTGCCGGCCCTGATATCGTCCTATGGCGTTGCATCGCCGGCGCTTATCATCGTGGGCAGTGTCGTTTCGCTGGCAGATAAACTCGCTTGGTTTCGTCGGGTGGAAAACGGGCCTGTTACAATGCCGGATTCGCAGCAGAAATGAAGCACGGTTCGCTACAGCGGACTGTGTGCCGATAATCGTTACGGACAAGAAGACGCAGGCATGGTTGGTGTACTAGTCATATCTCATGGCAATCTGGGTGCCTGTCTACTCGACTGCGCCCGGCATGTATTAGGACGGGACCCGGACAATATCGCCACGCTGGCGGTAGAGAAAACCGAGGACCCGGATCAGAAACTGGTCGAAGCTGCGGCGCTGGTGGCACGCCTGGAGCAGGGCGATGGCGTGGTGGTGTTGACCGATATGTATGGCGGCACGCCATCCAATATTGCCAGCCGGCTGATTGATCCGGGCAAGGTGGAAGCCGTTGCCGGGGTCAGCCTGCCCATGCTGGTGCGTGCGCTCAGCTATAGCAGCCAGCCGCTGGAAATCGTGGTCAGCAAGGCCATTACCGGTGGGCTGGAGGGCGTACTTTATATTCTTCCAGGGGACGGTAATGCTGCGCGTTGAAATACAAATTATCAATAAACTTGGCCTGCATGCTCGTGCTTCGAGTAAATTCACCCAGCTTGCCAGCCGTTTCAAGAGCGATGTGGGCATTGCCCGCAATGGCCGCCGGGTAAACGGCAAGAGCATCATGGGGGTGATGATGCTGGCAGCCGCCAAGGGCTCCACCGTCGAACTGGACGTGGATGGCCCGGATGAACAAGAAGCGCTGGATGCGCTGGCCGCATTGATCAACAACCGGTTTGACGAGGCTGAATGAATCAGCCCGCTTGAGGAGGGGATGGGACGATGAATATCACCCTGCATGGTGTAGCCATTGGTGGCGGCATCGCCATTGGCCGGGCCCATCTCATCTCGCGCAGCATGGACGATGTGGCGCACTACGGCCTGGAGGATGCAGAAGTCCCGGCCGAGATGACCCGTTTTGACGAAGCGGTGCGTGCCACGCGCAAGGAACTGGAAATGCTGTGGGGCAGCATTCCGGAAAATGCGCCGGCCGAGCTGGGGGCTTTCCTGTCGCTGCACATCATGTTGCTGGGCGATATCACCATCTCGCGCGAACCGCGTGAAATCATCGAAAAACAGCGCTGCAATGCCGAATGGGCATTGAAGCTGCAATGCGACCTGCTGGTGGAGCAGTTTGACGCCATCGAGGAAGATTACCTGCGTGAGCGCAAGAATGACGTGCTGCAGGTGGTGGAGCGCATTTTCAAGAACCTGGACGGCCACGCCCCGCAGTTGCCGGCACCGGGCGACCTGCTGGATGACACCATTCTGGTGGCGCATGATCTGTCGCCAGCTGACATGGTGTATTTCAAGGATTCCAATTTCGCCGCCTTCGTGACCGATGTGGGCGGTGCCACTTCGCATACCGCCATTCTGGGACGCAGCCTCGACCTGCCGTCCGTCATTGCCCTGCATCACGCCCGCGAGCTGATCCGCGAGGAAGAACAAATCATCGTTGATGGCCAGCAGGGCGTGCTGATTGTCAATCCGGACGAACTGGTACTGAGCGAATACCGCCGGCGCCAGCGTGCCTGGCGCGATGCCAAGCGCAAGCTGTCTTCCATCCGCAAGTCCGATGCCAAAACCAAAGATGGCACGGTGATCGAGCTGTTGGCCAATATCGAATTGCCGCAGGATGTGGACGTGGTGAAAAGCTCCGGTGCCGCCGGTGTGGGCCTGTTCCGCAGCGAGTTCCTGTTTCTGGGCCGTGATACGCTGCCCACCGAAAACGAGCAGTTCGAGGCCTACCGCAAGGTGGCCGAAGACATGAAAGGCCTGCCGGTCACCATCCGCACCATGGATTTGGGGGCCGACAAGAACCCGAAATGGCTGAACCATGATGTGGCGGACAACCCGGCACTGGGCCTGACCGGCATTCGGCTGTGCCTGGCCGAACCCTTGATGTTTCGTGCCCAATTGCGGGCGCTGCTGCGCGCCTCGCATTACGGCAAGGTAAAAATTCTGTTCCCCATGCTTAATTCGCTGGGCGAACTCAAGCAGTCGATTGCCCAGCTGGATTACGCCAAGCAGGAATTGCACGACGAAGGTCTGCCCTTTGATGAAAAGGTGGAAGTCGGCGCGATGATTGAAATCCCCTCCGCCGCGCTGGTGGTGGGCAGTTTCATCAAGTACGTCGATTTCTTGTCCATCGGCACCAACGACCTGATCCAGTACACCCTGGCCATCGACCGCAACGACGACTCAGTCAGCCATCTGTACGACCCGGTTCACCCGGCAGTGCTCAAGCTGATCCTGCATACCATCCGCACCGGCATCAAGGGTGGGGTACCGGTATCGGTGTGCGGTGAGATGGCGGGCGACCCGCGCCTGACCCGCTTGCTGCTGGGCATGGGCCTGCGCAAGTTCTCCATGCATCCGGCCAGCCTGCTCTCGGTCAAGCGCATGGTGCTCAACACCCATCTGGACGATATCGCCCCCATTGCGGGACGCATGCTTCGATCTGAAGACCCTGATAAAATCGCCGATCTTTTGCAACTGCTGAATACCGAGCCGGATGCCTGATCCGGCTTTTTTCACCCAATCTATGCTGAATGACTCCATCGATCTGAACCAGGTGCGCCGCGTCTTGGTGATCAAACTGCGCCACCATGGGGATGTGCTGCTCACATCTCCTGTCTTTAGCGCCCTGAAACAGCAGGCTCCGCAGCTGGAAATCGATGCGCTGGTCTATCGCGATACGCAGGAAATGCTCAGCCTGCATCCGGCCATCAGCCAGTTGCACACCATAGACCGCAACTGGAAAAAGCTGGGCCTATTTGGCCAGCTCAAGGCTGAACTGGGGCTGATCAACCGCCTGCGCCAGCGCCAGTACGACCTGGTCATCACCCTGACCGAACACAAGCGCGGTGCCTGGCTGGTCCGCCTGCTGTCGCCACGCTGGTCGGTGGGGCCGGATGGCCCGTATGGCAAGCTGTTCCGCAAAAGCTTTACCCATCGCTATTTGCAGGTGCCGGGCAACCGTCGCCATACCATTGAAATCCATCTGGATGCGCTGCGGCGTATCGGTGTTTATCCGGCAGAACAACAGCGTCAGCTGATGCTGGTGGCCGGTCACAATGCCGAAGCCACGCTGGCCGCCAAGTTGGAACAACAAGGCTTGCAGGCCGGGCAGTACATTCTGGTACACCCCACCTCGCGCTGGTTGTTCAAGAGCTGGACGGTGGAAAACATGGCTGCGCTGATCAACACCCTGCAGCAACGCGGCCAGCGCGTATTGCTGACAGCCGCGCCCAGCCCGGATGAAATGGCCATGCTGGCTGATATCCAGTCACGGCTGACGCAGCCGGCTGCCAGCCTGGCCGGCCAGCTCAGCCTGAAAGAACTGGCCGCCGCCATTGATAACGCTCGTCTGTATATCGGTGTGGATTCGGTCCCCATGCATATTGCCTCGGCAATGAAAACACCCTGTGTGGCCCTGTTTGGTCCGTCCGGCGATATCGAATGGGGGCCGTGGCAAGTGCCGCACCGGGTAGTTGCTGCCCGTGTACCGTGCCGACCCTGTGGCAATGCAGGCTGTGGTGGTGGCTGGAACAGCGAATGTCTGAATCTGATCAGTCTGCAACAAGTCATGGATGCGGTTGACGCCGTACTGGGAGAAACCGCATGACCCGTCTGGCCATTATCCGGCAGAAATACAATCCGGCTGGCGGCGCTGAGCGCATCGTCAGCGCCATTCTGGGCCAGTTGAAACAGCAGCCCGAACTGGAGCCGGTGCTGATCAACCGCAACTGGGAGCAACTGGATGGTGTGGCCGTATGCCGCGTCAATCCCTTCTATCTGGGCAGTATCTGGCGCGACTGGGGCTTTGCCCGCGCCGCGCGGCGTGCCTGGCAACAGGTGGGGGCTGATCTGGTGCAGTCGCACGAACGCATTCCCGGTTGCCATGTATTCCGTGCCGGCGACGGCGTGCACGCCGCCTGGCTGGATGCGCGTGCAGAGGGCAAGGGCTGGTGGCACAAGCTGTCGGTCTGGTGCAATCCCTATCACCATTTCATGCTGCGCATGGAGCGCGCCATGTTCACGCATCCAGACCTGCGAGCGGTGATCTGTATTTCTGAGATGGTGAAACAAGATGTGCTGCAGCGTTTTCCGCTCAGTCCGGAACAATGCGTGGTGATTCACAATGGTGTGGATTGTCAGCGCTTCAATCCCGACGCCGCTCAGCTGCGCCGCAGCGCCTTGCGTGCGCAATACGGCATTCCGGCTGATGCGCCAGTGCTGGTATATGTCGGCTCCGGCTTTGAACGCAAGGGCGTGGCGCAGGCTATTCGTTCCATCCAGCAGCAGCCGGATGTACATCTGGTGGTGGTGGGTGGTGACAAGAAACTGGCGTACTACCAACAGCTGGCCAGGGCGCTGGGCGTGGCCGCACGCGTGCACTTCACCGGTCCGCAAAAAGATGTGCTCAGCCATTACGGCATGGCGGACGGATTCATTTTGCCAACACTGTACGAACCGTTTGGCTCGGTGGTGGCTGAAGCCATGGCCTGCGGCCTGCCGGTGCTTACCAGCACCCGTTGTGGCGGTGGCGAGTGTGTGACTCCCGGCAAGACCGGTTGGCTGGCCGCGCCGCAGGATACACAGGCATGGCAGCAGAATGTGGCGGCATGGCTGGCGGCCCGCGCACAGTGGCCGGAGATGGCCCGGCAGGCGCGCGAACGGGTGCTGGCACAAACCGAGCCGCAAATGGTGGCACAGATGATGGCGCTGTATCGCCGCCTGCTGCCGGGCGGGCTGCCTGATGTGGTGGCAACGCCATGATGAAAGCAAGTCGCTTCCCTGGTCGTGCGCTGATCTTCCTGTCTCTGCTGCTGCGTCTGCCCTGGCAATGGCTGCGGCGCAAGCCCGAAGCCGCAACGGTGCAGCGCGTGCTGATCCTGCACCAGTTTTTGCTGGGCGATGCCTTGATGGCGACCAGTCTGCTGGCCAAGGCGCGGCAACGTTATCCTCAGGCTGACATCATCATGGCCTGCCCGTTTGGCCAAGTATCCTTGTATGGCGGGCAACCCTATGGTGTGCGTGCCTTTGGCTGGCATATCCGCAACTTTGCCTCGGTGTGCCAGCTGTTTGCCATGCCACGTTTCGATCTGGTGCTGCTGATGGGCGAAAATCGCCTCAGTTATCTGGCGCGTGCCATCGGTGCGCGCTGGATTGTCGGCTTTGCCAACGAACAGCCGGCGCACAAAAACTGGCTGCTGGATGAGGCCATTCCGTATGCCACAGAGCCTGAAGCCTGGACTGACACCGCAGCCCGGCTGGTGGATGGCCCGGAGCCGGCCCCTTATCAGCTAAGCGACTGGCCGATGCCACAGCAAAGCCTGCCCTCCTTGCCGGATCATTATGTCGTGCTGCATGTGGGGGCCAGTTCGGCCACCCGCTTTTGGCCGGCGGCGCACTGGCTGGAGCTGGCCGAATCCATTCGCCGTGCCAAGCTGGCGGTGGTGTGGTCTTGCGGGCCGGGCGAGGATGCCCTGCTGCGAGAAATCGAACCGCCTGCCGGTGATGTTCGCATGGCTGGCTGCCTTACCCTGCTGCAGTTGCGTCAATTACTGGCCGGAGCGCGCGCCTGTGTTTGCCCGGACACCGGCGTGGCACATCTGGCCAAGGTGACGGGTACGCCCTTGCTGATGCTGTTTGGCCCGGGCAGCGAAGTGTTGTTTGGTGCCAGCCGCTTCTTTAGCCGTTACCCATGTATGGGGGTTGGTCCGGATATATTCCCCTGCCGTAACCAGCGCAGTGTGCACCATCGCGATGTAGACTGGGCTTTGCGTTGTTTCCGCCGTTTTGGCAATGGCGCCAATGAATGTCGCCGTGCCCTGTGCATGGAAGCCATCAGCAGTGCCGAGGCATGCAATACCTTGCAACAGCTGCTGCAGATCAGCCAGCCAGCCCGTGCTGCGGAAGGAAGACATCATGACTGACTGGGTGCTGTTCACCGAGTCCTCCGATAATGTCGGCGGGCAGGAATTGCAGCTGATGCAGCAAATGCGCCAGATGCAGTCGCATGACCTGCGCACCATACTGGCTTGCCGTCCGGGTGGACGCGTTGAACAGGCGGCTTTGCAGCAGGGTTTGTCGGTGTTGCCGGTTCGTTTTCGCAACAGTGTGCATGTGCCGTCGATTGCCATTCTGCGGCGCTGGATCAGCCAGCATCAGCCACGCCTTGCCATTTGCCACAGCGGGCATGACAGCAATAATCTGGCCATTGCCGCACGCCTAGTGTGGCGACGCCCGTTCTTGCTGCGTTCGCGCACTTATCAGCCGGGCAAGCCGTCGGCCTGGTCGTATAACCGGCTGGTGGATGCCACCATGGTGCCCAGCCATTACCTGCGCGATGCCTTGTTGCAAAATCCGGCGATTCGGCCCGAGCGCATTCACGTGGTGTATCCGGGAATAGACTTTGCCGGGCTGGATGCTGCTGTTGATCAGGCGGTTCCGCCCGCGATTGCCGACTGGCTGGCTACCGATGGCAGCCCGGTGCTGTTGCATGCAGCCATGTTGCGTGGCGAAAAGGGGCATCTGACCATTCTGCAAGCCATGCATTTGTTGCGCGACAGCCATCCGCACTGGCGTTATCTGGTGGCGGGAGAGGGGGTAGCCAGGCCGGACATCGAGGCGGAAATCCAGCGTCTGGGCTTGCAGCAGCGCGTGCTGCTGGCGGGCGTTGTCTCCCCGGTGGCACCCTTGTACCGTCATGCCGGCCTGTTGCTGATGCCGTCAACTTACGAGCCCTTGGGCATGTCGCAAATCGAGGCACTGGCGCTGCAGTGCCCGGTACTGGCCAGCAATACCGGGGGTATTCCGGAAACGGTAAAACATGGTCAGACCGGCACGTTGGTGGAAGCTGGCAATGCCCAGGCTTGGGCTGCTGCCATTGCTGCGGCACTGGATGCCATGCCGCAGCAGGGCCAGATGGCCGAAGCCGGTGCGCATGATGTGCGTCAGCGCTTTGCCCCGGACAGTAATTTGCAGCAGATCATGACCCTGAGCGGTCTTTCCGGCCTGTTGGCCGCATCTCATTGATCCGATTGGACTATTACCTTGAAACATAGCTGGCCCATTTACCGCCGCCTGCTGGGTTATCTGGCCCAGTACTGGAAGGTCTTCACCCTGTCACTGGTCTCCATGACCGTTGCAGCCCTGACCGAACCAGCGTTTGCCCGGCTGATGAAGCCGTTGATCGACGGTGGCTTCGTCAATAAAGACCCGAAGGCGATTGTCTGGGTACCGATGGCCATCGTCGGCGTATTCCTGGTTCGGGGGATTACCAGCTTCGTCAACGAATACACCTCCAGCTGGCTTGCCGGGCATCTGGTGCAAACCCTGCGACAGCAGATGTTTGCCAAGATGCTGCGCTTGCCGGTGCAGTACTATGCCGATAATCAGTCGGGGCGTCTGGTGTCGCGCATCTCCTTTGATGTCAACCAGGTGACCGAGGCCGGTTTCAATGTCATTACCGTCAGCGTCAAGGATGGTGTGACTGCCATCAGCCTGCTGGCATGGTTGCTGTATATCGATTGGCAACTGACCATCATCTGCCTGGTGGTGATGCCGGTGGTAACGGTATGCATGCGCATGGTTGCCAAGCGTCTGCGTGGCCTGGCTTTGGAAAACCAGCAACACATGGCAGACCTGACGCAGATTTTGGGTGAAGGGGTGGATTGCCAGAAGGTCATCAAGGTTTACGGTGGCGAGGAGTACGAAGAAAGCCGCTTCAATACCGCATCGCAGGCCATTCGTCGCAATGGTGTGAAGCAAAGCGCGGCCAGTTCGGCCAATACCGGCGTCACCCAGCTGATGATTGCCTGCGCCTTGGCCGCCATTTTGTATTTTGCCGCCATGCGCGCCCAGCACGGTGCGTTTACTGCTGGCGACTTCATGTCTTTCCTAACGGCCATGATGCTGTTGTTTGCGCCGATAAAGCGTATCACCGGTATTTCCCAAGCCATGCAGCGCGGGTTGGCTGCCGCCGAAAGTGTGTTCAACTTCCTGGATGAACCCGGCGAACCGGACCATGGGACGCAGCGCCTGCCCACAACCCGTGGCCAGCTGCGTTTTGAGGATGTTTCCTTCCGTTATCCCAATGCCGAACGGGTGGTGCTGCAGCAGGTCAGTCTGGAGGTGAATTCCGGCGAGACGGTGGCGTTGGTAGGCTCTTCCGGTAGCGGTAAAACCACGCTGGTCAGCCTGATTCCGCGCTTCTACGAACCGTTGTCGGGCCGTATCACCCTGGATGGCCTTGCGTTGGATGAGATCGTGCTGGCCGATTTGCGTCAGCATATCGCCATGGTGAGCCAGGATGTGGTGCTGTTCAACGACACCGTGGCGGCGAATATTGCCTATGGTTCAGGACCGGCGATTAGCCGCGAGCAGATCATTGAGGCTGCGCGCGCTGCCAATGCGCTGGAGTTCATCGAAGCCATGCCGGACGGACTAGATACACAGATCGGCGAGAACGGTGTGCGACTGTCCGGTGGTCAGCGTCAACGTTTGGCCATTGCACGCGCACTGCTGAAAAACGCACCGCTGCTGATTCTGGATGAAGCGACGTCGGCACTGGATACCCAGTCCGAGCGACTGGTGCAGGCGGCACTGGAAAATCTGATGAAGAATCGCACCACCATTGTGATTGCCCACCGTTTGTCCACCATCGAGAACGCCGACCGCATCATCGTGATGCATCAAGGCAAGGTGGCGGAGCAGGGCAGTCATCAGCAACTGATGCAGCTGGACGGTCTGTATGCCCGTTTGCACAGCCTGCAGTTCCGCGAACCGGCGGCTGACGCAGGCTGATTAGTTTGGTTCAAATGGACAAAGTAAAACAGGCTGCCCGTGGGCAGCCTGTTTTACATGCAGCAGGATTCAGGCTTTGACCGCGAACAGAGGGTCCTGCGGTGCCAGCTGGCGGCCATTTTCCTGGATGGTGTGCCATACCGGCTGGTCCTTGACCTGGGACTGTACGTCACGGGCCAGGCGGCAGTAGGCCTTGCCGTTGCCTTCGGTGGAGTAGGCACGCAGCAGGGTGACCTTGATGGAAAGATTTTGGGGTTCATCCTTCATGGCCTCTTTCAGCACGCGAACGGCATCGCCGCTGCGGCCATAAGCCAGGAAAACTTCGGCCTCGCCCACCGGGTCGATACCCCGGGCGCGCGGCTTTTTATAAGTTAGCTTGCGCCACAGCTGGCGGGAAATGTAGTAGCTACTCATCAGGCCGAAACTGGCCAGTAATGCGGTTATTGCATCCACCTTGGCTTCCCTCCGAGATTCTCTCTCTGCTTGAATTATGCAGTGGATTATTCGGGTAGCCAGAGTTCCCCGCAATCCGTAAAAATCCTTAATGACACTAAGGTTTCAGGGTTTGCGGGGGCGTGGGCAATCAATGGGAGAGGTTTGGATCGATATGCGGTCCGCTGAACAGGGTGTCGAGCAGCGCCACCGGTAGACCGGGCTGGATGACGGCCTGGCCCAGCTGCTTGAGCAGGACAAAGCGGATGACGCCGCTTTCCACTTTTTTGTCATGGCCCATGTGACGCATCCATTCGTCCACACCGAAGTTGGGGCTGCGTACCGGTAGGCCGGCGGCAGCAATCAGCGCCACCGTCCGTTCAACATCATGCTGTGTCAGCCAGCCCAGTGCCTGGGATGCAGCGGCGGCCAGTACCATGCCCGCACCGACGGCTTCGCCATGCAACCATCGTCCATAACCCAGCCCGGCTTCGATGGCGTGGCCAAAGGTGTGACCCAGATTGAGCAGGGCGCGTACGCCCTGTTCTTTTTCGTCCTGGCCGACAATCTCGGCCTTCATTTCGCAGGAGCGGCGTACGGCATATTGCAGTGTCGCCGGGTCGCGTGCGCGCAGGAGATCCATATTGGCCTCCAGCCAGGCCAGGAAATCGGCATCGCCCAACAGGCCGTACTTGATCACTTCGGCAATGCCGGCGGACAGTTCGCGTTCGGGCAGCGTGGCCAGCAAGTCCATGTCGGCCAGCACCAGTTTGGGCTGATAGAACGCGCCAACCATGTTTTTGCCCAGGGGATGGTTGATGGCGGTTTTGCCACCTACCGAGGAGTCAACTTGAGCGAGCAGGGTGGTGGGAATCTGGATGAACGGTGCGCCACGCTGATAACAGGCAGCGGCAAAGCCGGTCATGTCGCCGATGACGCCGCCACCCAGTGCAATCAGCGTGGTTTTGCGCTCGGCGTTGGCTCCCAGAAGGGCATCGAAAATCAGATTCAGCGTTTGCCAGTTTTTGTGTGCTTCGCCATCCGGCAGGATGACCGGGATGCAATGCACGCCATGGCTTTGCAGCTGCCGGGTCAGGCGTTCCAGGTAGAGCGGTGCCACCACGTCATTGGTGATGATGGCAACCTGGGGAATGGGCAGATGGGGCAGGATCAGCTCAGCCTGATCAAGCAGTCCGTGGCCAATGTGAATGGGGTAGCGGGTATCCGGCAGGGTCAGGTCGAGGGTAATCATGTGCGTCAGGTCTTGGCTGGGGTATTGTGCAGCTGGTCGAGCAGACGGCTGACCAGCAGATTGACGTTTTGCTGAGAGGTGTCGACTACGATGTCGGCCACTTCGCGGTAAAGCGGGTCGCGCTGTTCCAGCAAGCTTTGCAGCTTGGCGCGCGGGTCGGCGGTTTGCAGCAGCGGACGGTTCTTGTCGTGCATGGTGCGGGCCAGCAAGTCATCAATGGAGGCGCGCAGGTAGATCACTACGCCGTGTTTTGACAGTTCGGCCCGATTTTCCGGACGCAGTACTGCGCCCCCACCGGTGGCCAGTACGATGTTATTCATCCTGGCCAGATCGGCAATCACGCTGCTTTCGCGGTCGCGAAAGCGCAATTCACCTTCTATCTCGAAGATGGTGGCAACGCGAACACCGGTGCGCGCCTCGATTTCATGATCCGAGTCGTAGAAGGTTTTGCCGGTCTTGCGTGCCAGGGCTCTGCCTACGGTGGTCTTGCCGGCACCCATCAGCCCGACAAGAAAAAAATTGCCTGCCATGTTCTCCATGGCAGGCATTGTAGCTGATGCTGGCTGGGTCTGTCTGCGCAGGCAGAAGACAAAATGCGCGCAGATACCCAGTGTTTAATGATTTTGCAGGTTCAGGTCTTCCACCACCTTGGGGGTGATGAAGACCAGCAGCTCGGTGCGGTTGTTCTTGTCTACCTTGCTGCGGAACAGCGCGCCCAGGAAGGGAATGTCACCCAGCAGCGGTACCTTGTTGACCGTGGTATCCAGTGTTTGCTGGTAGATACCGCCAATCACCACGGTGCCACCGTTTTCCACCATTACCTGGGTTTTCACCACCTTGGTGTCGATGGCCGGGGTGCTGTTGACAAACAGGGTGCTGCTGACGCTGTCCTTGTTGATCTGAATTTCCATCAGCACACGGTTGTCCGGTGTGATTTGCGGCGTGACTTTCAGGCTGAGGTTGGCCTTTTTGAACGATACCGAGGTAGCACCGCTGGAGCTGGCTTCCTGATACGGAATTTCCGTGCCTTGCTCGATGCTGGCTTCTACCCGGTCGGCAGTCATGATGCGTGGACTGGCCAGGATCTTGCCCTTGTCGGCGGTTTCCATGGCATCCAGTTCCAGGCCGATGGCCGCGCGCGAACCTGCACCAAACACGGCGCCAATGGAGTTATAGGTGCCGGACAGGCCCAGATTGACCCCGGAGTTGAGCGGAATGGTGCCGGTGGTGCTGCCTCTGGCAAGGTTGAAACTGGTGGTGGCATCGGCCACCGAGCCGCCAATACTGGTGCCGCTACTGGCGCGTGCTACATTGAGTTTCACCCCCAGGCTCTTGCTCCAGTTGTCGGTGGCTTCGACGATGCGCGCTTCAATCAGCACCTGCTTGACCGGAATGTCGGTCTTGGTCACCAGATCGCGAATCTTGTCGATCACGGTCTGGGTATCGTTGATGATCAGCGTGTTGGTTTTCGGGTCGATCA
This sequence comes from Aquitalea sp. FG25, assembly GCF_057809375.1. Lineage (NCBI taxonomy): Bacteria > Pseudomonadati > Pseudomonadota > Betaproteobacteria > Neisseriales > Chromobacteriaceae > Aquitalea > Aquitalea sp. FG25. The sequence goes on along the minus strand of NZ_JBMDJV010000011.1, from coordinate 84,658 downwards.
TGAAGCTGCCGCGCCCAGATAGCATGCCGGAACCACCGCTGCTGCCTGATGCACCTGAACCCGCCGTGGTGGTGCTGCCATCCAGAATCTTCTTGAAGTCTTCCGCCGAGCGGTAACGCAGCACAAAGGTTTCCGAGCGGACGGGCTCCAGCGCATTCAGTTGCTGTTTGCCTTCCAGGATCTGCTTGTCGCGAGTGAGCAGCTCCTCGCGCGGTGCGATGTTGATGATATTACCGTTGCGGCGCTGATCCAGGCCCTTGGTTTGCAGGATGAGATCCAGCGCCTGATCCCACGGTACATCTTTCAGGCGCAGGGTGATGTTGCCGGTTACCGAATCGCTGGTAACGATGTTAAGCCCGGTAAATTCGGCAATCACCTGCAATACGGTACGTACTTCGATATTCTGGAAGTTGAGCGACAGTTTGTCGCCCTTGTATTGAGGCTTGCTGTTCAGCTCGTTCTTGCTGGCGCTTTCCACCACAGCCTTGCGGACTTCCACCACCAGCTTGCGTTCTGTCTGATAGGAGGAAAACTCCCAGTCGCCTTGCGGCTGCACCATGATGCGGCTGTTACGCCCCTGATTGCTGGCAATTACCTTGTCCACCGGGGTGGCAAAGTCGCTGACATCCATGCGCTTTTCCAGCGATCGCGGCAGATTGGCACCCAGTACATCCAGTACCAGATTCTTCCCCTCACGGCGCACGTCAACCGGCGTGCTTTCAGAAGGCAGGGTGATTTCCACGCGTCCTTCACCACCACGGCCACGGCGGAAGTCCAGCCCCAGCGGGGTGGTGGCCACGGCAGCCTGGGCGCTGGCCTGACTGGCGGCGGATGCGTTGCTGGCTGGCTGCTCTTGCGAGGTGGCCGCCTGCTGTGGCGAAGTCATGCTGTTATTGATGCGAACCAGCAGCTTGTTGCCCGAGATGCTGGTGCTGTAGGCCACATTGTGCGCCAGGTTCAGCACCAGGCGCGAGCGGCCATTGGCCTGCACGGCAACCGCAGACTTGACGATGGGATTACCCAGCTCGACAACGCTCTTGGGGAGTTTGACCTGGGTATCGGCAAAGTCAAAGGCAAGGCGGGCCGGATTGGCGATGGCGAAGCTGTTGGGCTTGATGGCCGGGCCATCAAAAGTCACCTGCAGCAATTGGGCGTCACCATCGGTCTGGGCTACGTCGATCGCGGTGATGGACGCTGCATGGGCAATGGAAAATGCAATGGACAGACCCAGCCCCGACAACAGTTTGATTGAATGGTTTTTCATTATTTCTGCCCTTGTTCATCCAGGTACATGCTGGTTTCGCGTTGTACCCATTCACCGTTCAGATCTTCCACGGTCTCGGAAAGTACTAGTTCGGTTTCGCTGATGCGTTTGACCTGGCCGTAATTGGGGCCAATGAAATTGCCCGGTTGCACGCGGTAGATGCTGTTTTCCGGCGTTCGGATCAGTGCATAGGTCATGTTGTTGCGCTTGAGCAGCCCAACCATCTTCAGCTTGTCCAGATCGTAGTTTTCCAGCAGTTCACGCGCGCGCTTGAAGTCGGGCGCATTGGCAGCATTCTGCTTTTTGGCCATCTGCAGCTTGACCGGATTGAACGGATCAGGAATGTCGAAGGCATTATAGGTAAATGGCTGGTATGCCTGGGCCTGGGGCAGCGGGTCGATCTGACCGCGCAGGCCCTGGCTGGCCTGTTGCATCCAGGCGTGCAGATCTTCGGTATTGCCGCTGCCACAGGCTGTGAGCAGCAGCGGACACAGCAAGGCGGCGAGAGTTTTTTTCAGCATGGCGTCACGCTCACTTCTTTGGCGGCTGTGCCGCAGCAATGCGCTCTTCTGGCTCCAGCGCGCGATAGGTCTTGGCCGTGGCTTCCATGGTCATGCGGGCATCCTTGCCCTGCCCCGGGGTCAGGCTGATGTCGCCGATGGTGACAATGCGCGATAGCTGGGCCACATCGCTGACAAAGGCTGCCAGATCGTTGTAGCTGCCGGTCAGCTTGATCGAAATCGGAACCTCCGCCATTTCAGCTGTCTTAATCTCACCATTGGGGCGGAATAACTCAAACTGCAGGCCACGGCCAATGCCGGCTTGGTTGATTTCGGTCAGCAAGGCATCCATGTCTGATTTGGTGGGCAGCTGTTTGAGCAGTGCGCCAAAGGACAACTGGATTTCCTTCAGTTGCTGCTGTAACGCTTCCAGGTTGATGGCCTGGCGTTTTTTGTCGATGAAGGTTTGCTTGAGCTGTTCTTCTTGCTGCTGGGACGTGTGCAGCTTATCCATCTGGTCGCTCAGGACAAAGAAATAGCCCAGAAACAGGAATACCCCGGCCATGAAGACAAGCACGAGTACCTGTGCTGGCAGCGGCCAGTTGGGCATGTCCTTGGGGTCAAGATTGCGGAACTCGTCTAGGGTCATGGTTTGGCTCCCTGCGGTGCGACCTGGCCTTGCGGTGCACTGGCTGCTGCAGGCTGTCTGAACGTGCTGGTAAGGCTGAATTCACTGACGCGCTGGTTGTTTGCCATGGCCGCTTTCACTTCAATCAGCTGGGGTTCGTTGAACACCTGCGACTGGGCCAGGGTGCGCATGTAGTTGGACACCCGTGCGCCGGACAGGCCGTAGCCGGAGAAGTTGAACGCATTGCCACTTTGCTTGAAGGTTTTCAGGTAGATGCCATCCGGGGTCTGGCGTACCAGTTGGTCAAAGATGCGTACCGCATCATTGCGCCCTTGTTGCAGGCGTTCTACCAGCTGTTTACGTGCCAGCAGGTCGTCGCGCTGCTTCTTCAGCATGCCGATATCCTTGATTTGCTGGTCGAGCTTGTTGATTTCAGCTTGCAGGAACTGGTTACGTTCTTCCTGGCGGGACTGGCGCGCATCCAGGATGAAGTAGCTCAGGCCGATGACCAGCAGCGCGGCACCGATGGCGCTGCCAAGAAACAGCTGGAAGCGCAGGCGGTGGGCGGCTTTTTTCTGCTCGCGGTGGGGCAGGAGGTTGATGCGTATCATCAGTCGAACCTCCGCATGGCAAGTCCGCAGGCAATCAGCAGCGCCGGGGCATCCAGCAGCAGTTCCTTCAGGCGGATGGAGCTGGACTGCACCATGGACGTAAACGGGTTGGCAATCATGGTGCTGATCTGGGTGCGAGAGGCAACGGCATCATCCAGGCCGGCCAGCATGCTGCAACCGCCGCCCAGCAGGATGTAATCCACGCGCAGGTATTGCGATACGCTGACCGTGGTGTAAAAGAACTGCAGTGCCCGTTGTATTTCCTGCGCCAGCGAATCCACAAACGGATGCAGCAACTCGGATTCGTAGCCATCCGGCATGGCCATGCTGCGCTTGCCACTTTCGGCTTCGTCAAAGCTGATGCCGTAGCGGCGCTGGATATCGCGTGTCAGTTGCAGGCCGCCGAACATCTGTTCGCGGTAGTAGATTTGCTGGCCGTTACGGATGACATTGCAGTGAATTTTGCTGGCACCGATATCAAACAGGGCAAAGGTCTGATTCATGCCGTGGTCGGGCAATTGCTGCTGGATCTGCTCAAAGGCCGTCATCATGGCAAAGGACTCGACATCCACCAACTGGGCGCGCAGGCCGGCCATTTCCACCACGGCCACGCGCTCTTCCACCTTTTCCTTGCGGGCGGCGCACAGCAGGACTTCCAGATCATCCAGACTGCTGCTGGAAGGGCCCAGCACCTGGTAGTCCAGGTTAACCTCGTCCAGCGGGAAGGGAATGATCTGATCGGCCTCGGATTCGATCATGCCTTCCATGTCTTCGGATTGGCTGACCGGCACCAGCAGTTTCTTGTAGATGGCCATTGCGGTAGGAATGGCGATGGCGACATTCTTGATCGGGCTGCCAAGGCGTCTCCAAGCCTTGCGCAAGGCTTCGGCAATCCCTTCGATATCCACCAGATTACCCTCGGACACGGCTTCCTTGGGCAGGCTTTCTATCACATAACGTTCGATCTGGTAGTTCTTGCCCGATCTGGACAATTCCACCAGTTTGATGGAGGTGGTGCTGATATCAAGACCAAGCAGGGGAACATTGCTGGATTTCCCCAATCCAAGCTGATTCAGCCAGTCTGTCCCGAACCGTAATTTGTCGGATAGCATCAGTTAAGGCCCCGAATAGGTCTAGTGCGACAGTTTTTGTGCTGTCGCGGTCAATGTTTGTCTTGCTTGTTCCCACAAGACGTTATAATCCGCTTTCTTCCGAAAGCCTATTTGTAATTATGTTCAAACGACTTCTTGCGATTCTGGCCGGCTTGGTCATTGGTGGGGCCGTGCTGGCAGCCGGCGCGGCAGCCATTGCCATCATCATAACCTACCCGCGTTTGCCAAGTCTTGATGTGCTGACGGATTACCGTCCAAAAATTCCACTGCGTGTCTACTCGGCAGATGGCCAGTTGTTGGGTGAATTCGGTGAGGAGCGCCGTTCCTTTGCCCGTATCCATGAAGTCCCGCAGTTGATGAAGCAAGCCTTGCTTGCGGCTGAAGACGAGAGATTCTATCAGCATAGCGGAATCGACTACATGGGGGTTTTGCGTGCCGCCGTCGGTAATCTGGTATCCGGTCATGCCCGTTCCGGTGCCAGTACCATCACCATGCAGGTGGCCAAGAATTTCTTCCTTTCCAGTGAAAAGACTTTCACGCGTAAGTTTAATGAAGCTTTGCTCGCTTTCAAAATTGAACATACGCTTTCCAAGGATCAGATTCTTGAGCTTTACTTCAACCAGATCTACCTGGGGCAGCGCGCCTACGGTTTTTCTGCGGCAGCGCAGGCCTATTTCGGCAAGCCAATCACCGACCTGAGCGTGGCAGAAATGGCCATGCTGGCGGGGCTGCCCAAGGCACCGTCTGCCTATAACCCCATTGTCAATCCAGAACGTGCCCGCCTGCGCCAGCAGTATGTATTGCGCCGCATGCGCGAGCTGAACTTCATCACTCAGGATCAGTACAACGCCGCAGTGAATGAGCCGCTGCATCTGGCCAGTGCCACCGTGGATAGCAACCAGCCGGCGCTGTATGTTTCCGAAATGGTGCGCCAGGCCATGTATGAGCGTTACAAGGATGCCGCCTATACCGAGGGTTATAAGGTCTACACCACGCTGGACAGCCATCACCAGCAATGGGCCTACGATGCCCTGCGTGCAGGTCTGATCGATTTCGACCGCAAGCAGGGTTACCGTGCGCCGGAAAGCTATATCGATCTGGCCTCTGCTGAGGGGGAAGACCAGACCGAGGTGCTGGACGATGCACTGTCTGAAATTCGCGACAGTGGCGACATGCAGGCTGCGATTGTGCTGTCGGCAAGCCCTGCGGAAGTACGTGCCTACCTGCGTGGCGGCAAGGTTGCCGTGATCAAGGGGCAGGGGCTGGAGTTTGCCCGTCGCGCACTGAGCCCCAAGCTGGCGGCGGACAAGCAGATTCGCCGTGGTGCGGTGATTCGTGTCCGTGCCAACGAAAAGGGCTATTGGGAAATCGTGCAGATGCCGGATGTGGAAGGGGCATTTGTCTCGATGGACCCGCGCAACGGCGCCATCAAATCGCTGGTGGGTGGTTTTGACTTCAACCGTCGCAGCTTCAATCACGTGACCCAGGCCTGGCGTCAGCCGGGCTCCACCTTCAAGCCCTTTATCTATTCCTCGGGTATCGAACGTGGTGTTACCCCGTCCACCATGTTCAACGATGCGCCGCTGACCGTTCCGGGTGCGCCCGGTTCGCCCAGCTGGGAGCCGAAGAACGATGATGGCAAGTTTGCCGGTCTGATCAGCTTGCGTCGTGCGCTGACCCAATCCAAGAACCTGGTGTCGGTACGGCTGCTGATGGCAGTCGGTACCGATTACGCCCAGCAATATATCCAGCGTTTCGGCTTCTCGCCCAAACAGCACCCGGCCTATCTCACCATGGCGCTGGGTGCCGGTGCAGCGACACCACTGCAGATGGCTGAGGGCTATTCGGTGTTCTCCAATGGCGGCTATCGCATCAAGGCCTATTTCATTGACCGCATCGAGGATCAATCCGGCCATGTGCTGGCCAAAACCCAGCCTGCGGTTGCCGGGCAGAATGCCACCCAGGCCATCGACCCGCGCAATGCCTTCATCATGACTTCCATGCTGAAAGATGTGGTGCGCTACGGGACTGCAGCCAAGGCAATGAGCCTGGGCCGTATGGATCTGGCCGGCAAGACCGGTACCACCAGTGACTGGAAGGATGCCTGGTTTGTCGGCTTCAACCCCAATCTGGTGGCCGCCACCTGGGTGGGTTACGACCAGCCGCGCTCGCTGGGCCGCTATGGTTATGGCGGTACTGCCGCCCTGCCGGTGTGGATGAACTACATGGCCAATGCCCTCAAGGGGGTGCCGGAGGTAGAACTGCCAGTGCCGGCAGGCATCGTGGTGAAACCGGGTGCGGGTCAGCGTGGTGGTGATGAGTACTACTACGAGGAATTCCAGAAGACCAATCCAGAGCTGAAGATTGACAACCACGGCACCATTCCGGGCAGCAATGCCTCCGATGCGGCGGTAGACGATACGACAGCGAAGGACCCCAATGCGCCGGCGGCCAAGGACGCGGTGGAGAACGTCAAGGAATTGCTGTTCTGAGCCAGATGGCCGTTCATCACAGCCCACTCTTTCCAGAGTGGGCTTTTTCTTGCCCGTCTGGCCGCCATGCCTGCCAGGATGTGCCTGATGCCGGCCGATTAACAACTATAAACAGCTTGTCGATAGGCAAGGGCAGGGTGATTCCTTATCATCTCATCCTGTTTGCTGCTTTGCATCAGGCTTGTCGATCCTGACTCCGCTGACAACTTAAGCTGGTCCTTTCCCGGAAAACCAATATGTCTGCCGCTCCTGCCAAATCCCCCCATACCTTGCGCAATGTCTCCCTGTTACTGCTGGTGCTGGCAGCCGGTGGCTGGTGGTGGAACAGCCATCGCACGGCATCTGCCGATGCTGCGGCCCCCAAGCGTGGCGGTGCGCCGGTAGCGGTTGCGGTGGCCCCGGTGATGCAGCAGGATGCGCCCTTGCAGCTGGGGGCACTGGGCACGGTAACCGCCACCAATACGGTGACGGTACATAGCCGGGTGGATGGTCAACTGATGGCCCTGCATTTTGAAGAGGGGCAGATGGTGCAGAAAGGCCAGCTGCTGGCGGAACTGGACCCGCGCCCCTATCAGGCTGCGCTGACCCAGGCCGAAGGCCAGCTGCTGCGCGACCAGGCGCTGCTGCAAAACGCCCGGCTGGACCTCACCCGTTACCAGCAACTGCTGGCGCAGAACTCCATTGCCAAACAGCAGGTGGATACCCAGCAGGCGCTGGTGGCCCAGTATCAAGGCACGGTGAAACTGGATCAGGGCGCGGTGGCCAATGCCCGTCTGCAACTGGATTACAGCCGCATCACGTCTCCGCTGGCCGGGCGTGCCGGCCTGCGTCAGGTAGACCCTGGCAATATCGTGCACTCCAGCGATAGCAACGGCGTGGTAGTGATTACCCAAACCCAGCCCATCAATATACTTTTTGCCATCCCGGAAACCAGCCTCAGCCAGGTGCTGGCGGCAGACCGGGCAGCCAAGGGCAAGCTGCAGGTGGAAGCCTGGGACCGCGACAACCGCCACAAGCTGGCCGATGGCGAATTGCTGGCCATCGACAATCAACTAAGTACCACCACCGGCACGGTCAACCTGAAGGCGCGTTTTGCCAATGCCGATGCTGCCTTATTCCCCAACCAGTTCGTCAATGTGCATCTGCAACTGGGGGTGCAGGCCAATGCCACCGTGTTGCCCAGTGTGGCTTTGCAGCAGGGCAAGGTGGGCAGCTATGTGTATACGGTGAATCCGGACCAGACCGTCAGCATCAGCAAGGTGAAAACCGGTGCGGTGTCCGGCGACAACACCATTATTGAAGAGGGCGTGAAAGCCGGTCAGAAAGTGGTGGTGGATGGCCTGGACAAGCTGCGTGAGGGGGCTCAGATCAAGGTTATCGACCGTGCCAAACAAAGCGCGGCAGAGGGCAGTGGCAAAGGCAGGGGCAAGCCGCATGCGGCCAGTGGCAGCTGGGGCGGCCAGCGCCAGCATGCCTCGGCCGCCAACTAAGCGCGGGATGACGGCATGAACCCTTCACGTCCCTTTATCCTGCGGCCGGTGGCCACCACCTTGCTGATGCTGGCCATCCTGCTTACCGGCCTGGTGGCCTGGAAGCTGCTGCCGGTATCCGCCCTGCCCGAGGTGGACTACCCCACCATCCAGGTGGTGACCCAGTACCCCGGTGCCAGCCCGGAAGTGATTACGTCTTCCATTACCGCACCACTGGAGCGCCAGTTCGGCCAGATGCCGGGGCTGACCCAGATGTCGTCCACCAGTTCGGGCGGTGCCTCGGTGATTACCTTGCAGTTCAGCCTGGAATTGACGCTGGATGTGGCCGAGCAAGAAGTGCAGGCTGCCATCAACGCGGCCGGTAATCTGCTGCCCAGTGACCTGCCCAATCCGCCGATCTACAGCAAGGTGAACCCGGCGGATACCCCGATTCTCACCATCGCGGTCAGCTCGGACACCTTGCCGCTGACCAAACTGGAAGACCTGGTGGATACCCGGCTGGCGCAAAAGCTGTCGCAAGTGCCGGGCGTGGGCTTGGTCAGCCTTAGTGGTGGCCAACGGCCAGCGGTGCGCATTCAGAGCAATCCCAAGGCGCTGGCTGCACGCGGGCTGACGCTGGAGGACATCCGCACCGCCATCAGCAATGCCAATGTGAACCAGGCCAAGGGCAGCTTTGACGGCCCGCAGCAAGCCTCCACCGTGGATGGCAACGACCAGCTGAAGTCGGCCGAGGAGTACAAGGATGTCATCGTTGCCTACCAGAACGGCGCGGCGGTGCGCCTGCGCGATGTGGCCCGCGTGGTGGATTCCGCCGAAAACATGCGGCTGGCGGCCTGGGCCGGTGCCACGCCGTCCATCATCCTGAATGTGCAGCGTCAGCCGGGGGCCAATGTCATCCAGGTAACCGACCGCATCAAGGCCTTGCTGCCGCAACTGCAGTCCACCTTGCCCGGTGCAGTGGATGTAAAGGTGCTGAGCGACCGCACCGTCACCATCCGTGCCTCGGTGGAGGATGTGGAGTTTGAACTGCTGCTGTCCATTGCGCTGGTGGTGATGGTGATCTTCGTATTCCTGCGCAATGTGCCGGCCACCATCATCCCGGCAGTAGCGGTGCCGCTGTCGCTGGTGGGCACCTTTGGCGTGATGTACCTCACCGGTTTTTCCATCAACAACCTCACCCTGATGGCGCTGACCATTGCCACCGGCTTTGTGGTGGACGATGCCATCGTGATGATCGAAAACATCGCCCGCTACATCGAGGAAGGCGAAAAACCGATGGCGGCGGCGCTGAAGGGCTCGCAGCAGATTGGCTTTACCATCATCTCGCTCACTTTTTCGCTGATTGCGGTGCTGATTCCACTGCTGTTCATGGGCGATGTGGTGGGGCGGCTGTTCCGTGAATTTGCCATCACGCTGGCGGTGTCCATCCTGATTTCCGCCTTTATTTCGCTGACCTTGACGCCGATGATGTGCGCGCGCCTGCTCAAGCATGTGCCAGAAGAAAAACAGGGCCGCTTCTACCATGCCAGCGGGGCGTTTTTTGACCGCATCATCGCCCGTTACGGCCAGATGCTGAGCTGGGTGCTGGATCGGCAAAAGCTCACCCTGCTGGTGGCGGCAGGCACGCTGGTGCTGACCGTGCTGCTGTATACGGCGGTGCCCAAGGGCTTTTTCCCCTTGCAGGATACCGGCGCCATCATGGGCAGCAGCGAGGCGGCGCAAAGCATTTCCTTCACCGCCATGGCGCAGAAGCAGGAACAACTGGCCCAGGCCTTGCTGAAAGACCCGGCGGTGGACAGCCTGTCGTCCTTTATCGGGGTGGATGGCAATAACGCCTCGCTCAATAGCGGCCGCCTGCAAATCAACCTCAAGCCCAAGGGCGAGCGCGATGACATCCGCACCGTGCTGGCGCGGCTGCAACAAAGTGCTGCCACGGTGCCGGGTATGTCGCTGTATTTGCAGCCGGTGCAGGATTTGTCCATCGACACCCGTGTCAGCCGCACCCAGTACCAGTTCACCCTGCAGGCCACTAATCCGGACGACCTGTCGCAGTGGGTACCCAAGCTGGTACACAAGCTGAACCAGCTGCCGCAACTGGCGGATGTTGCCAGCGATTTGCAGGACAAGGGCCTGCAAGCCTATGTGAATATCAACCGCGATACCGCCGCCCGGCTGGGCGTTACCACCGCCGCCATCGACAATGCCTTGTACGACGCCTTTGGCCAGCGGCTGATTTCCACCATCTTCACCCAGACCAACCAGTACCGCGTGGTGCTGGAGGTGGATGCGCAGAACCAGCAAGGCCCGCTGTCGCTGCGGGGCATTTATGTGCCCACCGTCAGTGGTGGCCCGGTGCCGCTGGATACGGTGGCCAGCATCGAACAACGCCCCACCGCGCTGACCATCAACCACCTGGGGCAATTCCCCACCACCACCATCTCTTTCAATCTGGCCAAGGGCGCGGCGCTGGGGCCGGCCGTAGATGCCATCCGTCAGGCTGAGGACGAGCTGGGCATGCCGACCAGCCTGGATACCAAGTTCCAGGGCGCGGCACTGGCCTTCCAGGCCTCGCTCAGCAATACGCTGTGGCTGATCCTGGCGGCCATCGTCACCATGTATATCGTGCTGGGGGTGCTGTACGAGAGCTATATTCATCCCATTACCATCTTGTCCACGCTACCCTCGGCGGGCATTGGTGCCTTGCTGGCCTTGCTGGTGTCCGGTAACGACCTGTCGGTGATTGCCATCATCGGCATCATTTTGCTGATCGGCATCGTCAAGAAAAACGCCATCATGATGATCGACTTTGCGCTGGAGGCCGAACGCGAGCAGGGCATGAGCCCGCGCGATGCCATCTACCAGGCCTGTTTGCTGCGCTTCCGTCCCATCCTGATGACCACCATGGCGGCGCTGCTGGGCGCGCTGCCCCTGATGCTGGGCAGCGGCATGGGCTCCGAATTGCGCTCACCGCTGGGCGTTACCATGGTGGGTGGGCTGATGGTGAGTCAGGTGCTGACGCTGTTTACCACGCCGGTGATTTACCTGGCCTTCGACCGGCTGGCACGGCGCTGGCGGCGTCATGGCGATGCAACGGATGATCAGGCAGAGGCCGAGGCATGATTCCGTCCGAACCCTTCATCCGGCGGCCCATTGCCACCACGCTGCTGACGCTGGCCATCCTGCTGGCCGGTTTCCTGGCGTTCAAGCTGCTGCCGGTGTCGCCCTTGCCGCAGGTGGATTTTCCCACCATCTCGGTCAGTGCCAAGCTGCCCGGAGCCAGCCCGGAAACCATGGCGTCCACCGTGGCCACGCCGCTGGAACGGGCGCTGGGGCGTATTGCCGGGGTGACGGAAATCACCTCGTCCAGCTCGCTGGCCTCCACCCGCATTACCTTGCAGTTTGACCTCAACCGCGACATCAACGGTGCCGCGCGCGATGTGCAGGCCGCCATCAATGCCGCGCGTTCGCTCTTGCCCACCGGCATGCCGTCCAACCCCACCTATCGCAAGGTGAACCCGGCTGACGCGCCCATCATGATCATCGGCCTGACCTCGGACTCGCTCACCCGTGGCCAGATGTACGATGCCGCCGACTCCATCCTTGGCCAGAAGCTGGCGCAGGTGGAGGGCATTGGCGATGTGAATATCGGTGGCGGCGCACAACCGGCGGTGCGGGTGGAAATGAACCCCTTGCAGCTGAACCATTACGGCATCGGTATGGAAACGGTGCGCGCGGCCATCACCAGCACCAATGCCAACCGGCCCAAGGGCTTTGTCGAGGACGGCCAGCGCCACTGGCAGGTGCAGGCCAATGACCAGGCTGGCAAGGCCAGCGACTACCTGCCGCTGGTGGTGAGTTACAAGAACGGCGCGGCGGTGCGCCTGTCCGACGTGGCCGAGGTGAAGGATTCGGTGCTGGACGTGCGCAATGCCGGTTTGCTGGGCAAGCAACCGGCAGTGATGATCATCCTGTTCCGCCAGCCGGGCGCCAACATCATCGAAACGGTGGAGCGGGTGAATGCGCTGCTGCCGCAATTGCAGGCGTCCATTCCTGCCGCCATCAAGATGCAGGTGGTGATGGACCGCACCTCCACCATCCGCGCCTCGCTGTCCGAGGTGGAGCGCTCGCTGGTCATTTCCATCGCGCTGGTCATCCTGGTGGTCTTCCTGTTTCTGCGTAATGGCCGCGCCACCGCCATTCCCGCCATCACCGTGCCGGTGTCGCTGGTGGGCACCTTTGCCGTGATGTATCTGTGCGGCTTCTCGCTCAACAACCTCAGCCTGATGGCGCTGACCATTGCCACCGGTTTTGTGGTGGACGACACCATCGTGGTGCTGGAAAACATTGCCCGCCATATTGAGAACGGCATGAAACCGTTCAAGGCCGCCTTGCAGGGCGCGCGTGAAGTGGGCTTTACCGTGTTGTCGATGAGCATTTCGCTGATTGCGGTGTTCATTCCCATCCTGATGATGGGCGGCATCATCGGGCGCTTGTTCCGTGAATTTGCCGTCACCCTGTCGGTGGCCATTCTGGTGTCGCTGCTGGTGTCGCTTACCACCACGCCCATGCTGTGCGCACGCTGGCTCAAGCCGCATGCGGACAAACCGCCAGGCCGATTGTTTGCCTGGAGCGAGCGCATGTTCGACGCCATGCTGGCAGGCTATCGGCGCAGCCTGGGCTGGGCCTTGCGCCACGGCCCGTTGATGATGCTGATTCTGGGCGCCACCATTGCGCTGAATGTCTACCTGTACGTGATTGTGCCCAAGGGCTTTTTCCCGCAGCAGGACACGGGCCGGCTCACCGGCATGATCAAGGCCGACCAGAGCATTTCCTTCCAGGCCATGCAGCAAAAGCTGCAACGCTTTATCGACGCAGTCGGGCAGGACCCGGCGGTGGACAAGGTGATCGGCTTTACCGGCGGCGGCCAGCGCAACACCGCCAATATGTTTGTCAGCCTCAAGCCCTTGGGTGAGCGCACGGAAAGCGCCGATCAGGTGATTGGCCGCCTGCGCAAGCGGCTGGCGCGCGAGCCCGGTGCGCAGTTGTTTTTGCAATCGGTGCAGGACATCCGCGTGGGTGGCCGGTCCGCCAATGCCCAGTACCAGTACACTCTGCAAGGGGATGATCTGGAAGAGCTGCGCCGCTGGACGCCCAAGGTACAGCAGGCCTTGCAAAAGCTGCCGATGCTGGCCGATGTCAGCAGCGATCAGGAAATCAAGGGCCTGCAAACCACGCTCACCTTCGATCGTGACGCCATGGCGCGCCTCGGCCTGACCCAGTCGCAAGTGGATTCGGTGCTGAACGACGCCTTCGGTCAGCGCCAGGTGTCCACCATTTACAACCCGCTCAACCAGTACCACGTGGTGCTGGAAGTGGCACCCCAGTTCTGGCAAAGCGCCGAGGGCCTGCGCAGCATTTATCTGCAAACCACCACCGGCCAGCCGATTCCGCTATCCGCCTTTGCCCGCTGGCAGCCCACCAATACCGCGCTGGCGGTGAACCACCAAAGCCAGTTTGCCGCCACCACCGTGTCCTTCAACCTGCCGCCGGGCAGTTCCTTGTCCGACGCCACTGCCGCCATCGCCAAGGCCACAGCGGACATCGGTCTGCCATCGTCGATTCAGGGCAGCTTCCAGGGCACGGCCAAGTCGTTTCAGGATTCGCTGGGCAGCCAGCCCATGTTGATTCTGGCGGCCATGGTGGCGGTGTATATCGTGCTGGGCATGCTGTATGAAAGCGTGGTGCACCCGCTCACCATCCTGTCCACGCTTCCGTCTGCCGGGGTAGGGGCCTTGCTGGCACTGCTGGCCACCGGGGGCGAGTTCAACATCATTGCGCTGATTGGTGTGCTGTTGTTGATTGGCATCGTCAAGAAAAACGCCATCATGATGATTGACTTTGCCCTCAGCGCCGAACGCGAGCAGGGCCTCAGTTCGCACGATGCCATTTTGCAAGCCTGCCTGCTGCGCTTCCGCCCCATCATGATGACCACGCTGGCCGCCCTGTTTGGCGCGCTGCCGCTGGCACTGGGGCATGGCGACGGTGCCGAGATGCGCACCCCGCTGGGCATCTCGATTGTTGGCGGCCTGCTGCTCAGCCAGTTGCTGACGCTGTACACCACGCCGGTGGTTTACCTGTATCTGGACCGTTTCCGCCTGTGCTGCCTGCAATGGCGTGACAACTGGCGCAGCCGGACTGCCGCCGCACACAAGGAATGACACGCATGTCTGCATTCACCCCGTCCCGGCTGGTACTGGCCGGCCTGATCAGCCTGCTGCTGGCCGGCTGCGCCATCGGCCCCGACTACAGCAAGCCCAAGATGGATATCCCCGCAGCCTTCAAGGAAGACGGCCGCTGGAAAACCGCCACCCCGCAAGATGCCAGCCCGCGTGGCAACTGGTGGGCGGTGTATCAGGACGCGCAGCTCGATAGCCTGATGGACACCCTCAACCGGCAAAGCCCCACCATTGCCCAGGCCGAGGCCAATTACCGTAATGCCCGCGCCTTGCTGGATCAGGCCGAAGCCAGCCTGTGGCCCACCATCGGCACCACCGCCAGCAAGACGCGCGGGGTGACAACGGCAGGCGGCAGCGTCAGCAATCAGTACAATCTGTCCGCCAGCGCCAGCTGGGAAGTGGACTTGTGGGGCACGGTGCGCCGTGCGGTGGAGGCGGGCAATGCCAAGGAAGCGGCCAGCGCCGCCCAGTTGGCGGCTATTCGTTTGAGCAGCCAGGCCCAGCTGGCGACGGCGTATCTGCAACTGGTGGCGGCCGATGTACAGCTGAAGCAATTGCAGGACAGCGAGGCCAATCTGCTGCAAAACCTGCAGCTCACCCGCAACCAGTTTGCTGTGGGCATGGTGTCGGACGATGCCGTGGCGCAGGCGGAAAGCAGCTGGAAAACTGCCCAGGCCGCTCGCGTGGACAAGCAACTGAGCCGCGCCCAGCTGGAGCACGCCATTGCCGCCTCGCTGGGCGTGGCTCCGGCCAGCTTCACGCTGCCGGTCAGCAAAACCCTGCCCCATCTGCCACAGCTGCCAGCCGGTCTGCCATCCACCTTGCTGGAGCGCCGTCCGGACATCGCGGCAGCGGAGCGGGCGGTGGCGCAGGCCAATGCCGAAATCGGCATTGCCAAGGCGGCGTTCTTCCCCACGCTGAACCTGACTGCCAGCGGCGGCTACAAGAGCAGCAGCTTTGCCGACTGGGTCAGCCTGCCCAACCGCATCTGGAGTGTGGGGCCGCAACTGGCACTCACCCTGTTTGACGGTGGCTTGCGCCGGGCGCAGACCGCCGCTGCCGTGGCCAGTTACGACGCCAGCGTGGCCAGCTACCGTCAGACGGTGCTGAGTGCTTTTCAGGCAGTAGAGGACAATCTGTCAGCCCAGGTGCTGCTGGACGAGGAAATGCAATACCAGCAAGCGGCGCTGGCGGCGGCGCAGCGGGCGGAAACCATTGCGCTCAACCAGTATCGCGCCGGGGTGGTGAGTTATCTGAATGTGCTGACCGCACAAAACAGCCGCATCAGCGCCGAAAACAGCCTGTGGACCCTGAAAAACCGCCAGTACACCGCCAGCGTGGCCTTGATTGCCGCGCTGGGTGGTCAGTGGTAGTGGCCCTGCCTGTCAGATGAAAAAACAGCCCTTAACGGGCTGTTTTTCGTGAAATGAGCAAGTGGATAAGGGCGCTCAGAACGGCCTTCTGCCACTGATGGCACCGGGAGGCTGCACGCTCCATTCGCTGATCACCAGATAGCCATCCTGCACGGCAAACAGCATGGACAGGTCCACGCTGCGCAGCAGGGTGCCGGGCGCGTGGCTGTGTGGCTCCAGCCAGCCGTGGGCGCGATGCACCACAAAATCCACGCCATTGGCCTCGGCCAGACAGTTGATATCGCCAAAGGCGCGCAACTGCCGCAAGATGGCGTCCAGCGGGCCGCGCAAGTCCAGCGTGCGTTCTGCCTCGCCCCAGCGCGGCCAGTAGCTACCAGCCCCTTGTGGCCGGGCCTGTTGCCACAGTCTGGAGAAGTCCGCGATGACACGGCGGGCCAGCTGCTCCAGTGCCAGCTGGCATTTCCATTCCAGCGTGGCCAGGGTTTCGTCCGGGCTCAGGGCAAACAGTTGCTGATCCAGCAGCGCGCCGCTGTCAAAGCGCGGCTCCACCACATGGCAGCTCACCCCCCATTGGCTGCGCTGTTCCAGAATGGCGCGCACCAGCGGAAACGGCCCGCGTGCTTCCGGTAACGGCGAAGGGTGGAAGTTGACCGCATGGGGCAGATAAGGCCGCCAGTCCGGCACTTTCCAGTCATAGCTGCCCAGCAGCAGGGCTTCGCAGCCTTGTGCAGCCAGGGCGGCCAGATCGGCCTCGGTCATCGGGGATAACTGGACGGGAATGCCCAGCCGCGCCGCCTGTTCCACCACCTGCCGGTTGTCGTGGATTTTGCCATCCAGCGGGCAGGTGAAGATTTTCAACGGCAGCCAGCCGGCCAGCAAGGCAAGGTCCAGCAGCACCTTGAAGCGGTCGGTCAGGGTAATGGCAAAGCGCATGGCGGCATCCGGGCGTGAGTCAGGCTGACAGATATACCAGCATCCGCTGCGGACCGGGCCATCCTGGCAAACACCTTAACAATTCTGTTCAACATGCCCCGGCAGAGGGTGGCTGGTGTAGCCGTGGGCTACTGCTGTCGTCCGGTGTTGCTGTGCCGGACAAGGCCTGCTTGCGCAGGCGGCTGGGGCGCAGCTGGCCGCTGGCTTCCAGCGCCGGATAGGCGGTGGCGCACAAGTGGGAGTGAATGCGCTTGAAGTCGCGCAGGATATCCAGATGCAGCGAGCTGGTTTCCAGGCTTTCCAGCCGTCCTTCGCGCAGCCGCGCCATATGGCTTTCGGCGGCTTGCATTTCCAGTTCGCGCACCCGGGTTTTTTCGTCCAGCAACTGGCGTGCCGCCTTGACGTCGCCGGTGAGGAATACGGTAAAGGACAGCTTGAGATTGTCGATGATCAGGCGGTGAAAGGCCTCCAGCTCCTGCGCGCCCTCGCGCGAGAACTGCAGCTGGTGCTTGGTCTTCTTGCTGGCCAGCTCCATCAGGTTCTTGTCGATGATGTCGCCGATATGCTCCAGATTGATCGACAAGGCCATGATTTCCATCGCGCGCCGCCCTTCAGCTTCGTCCAGGCTGTCGCGGGTCAGCTGCACCACGTACAGCTTGATGGCCTCGTACAGGCTGTCCACCGCGTTGTCGCGTTGCGAAACCGCCAGCGCCAGCTTGCGGTCATTGCCCAGCAACACCTGCATGGATTCGCGCAACATGGTTTCCACAATATCGCCCATGTGCAGGGTTTCGCGCGCGGCACAGGCCAGCGCCACGCTGGGCGTGGAAAGCGCGCTGGCATCCAGATACAGCGGCTGGGCCGGGTCGTCTGCGGCCTTGCTCTCCGGCAGCCAGCGGCATAGCAAGCGCGACAGCGGCTGGATGCCCGGCAGGAAAACCAGCGCTACCGCCACATTGAACAGGGTGTGGAAATCCGCCGCCAGCCGTGCCGGGTTGTCTTCCCACGGCATCAGCCAGGCCAGCAGTGGGTTCAGTAGTGGCAGGAACAGCGCACAGCCTACCAGCCGGGTGAGCAGATTGCCCGCTGGCAGGCGGCGATGCGCCGGATTACTGCTGGAAAGCCCTTCGATGAAAGGATTGAGCGCACTGCCCAGATTGGCGCCCAGAATCAGCGCACAGGCGGCCAGCGGCGGAATAAAGCCGGAGTAGGCCAGCGACATGGTGAGCAAGACCGTGGCCACGCTGGAATGGGCCAGCCAGGTCAGCACAGCCCCCAGCAGCAAGGTGAGCAGCGGCTCGCCAGTAATGGCCGACAGGATTTCCCGCACGACCGGGGCGTTCTCCGCCGGTGCCAGGCTGGTCAGCAACAAGTGCAGCGACAGCAGCATCAAGCCCAGGCCAATGGCCACCCGGCCCAGGTCGCGCCCTCTGGCATCGCGGCTGCGTTTGAACGCCACCACGCCCACCACCAGCAGCAGGGGCGAGATGGCGGATGAGTCAAACGACAGCAGTTGCACAATCAGCGTGGTGCCGACATTGGCTCCCAGCATCACCGCCAGCGCCGGGGCCAGCTCCACCATGCCGGAGGCAGAGAACGATGACAGCATCAAGGCGGTGGCGGTGCTGCTTTGCAACAGCGCGGTAATGCCCAGCCCGGCCAGAAAGGCCTGTACGCGGGTGCGCAGCACTGTGGCCATTACCCGGCGCAGGCTGGCACCAAAGGCGCGCACGATGCCGCTGTGCACCATGTGCAAACCCCACAGCAATAGCGCCACGCCTCCCATCAAGTCCAAAAGGATGGAAGTCACCATATTGTTCTCCCCGACGATGTGCTGCCTGTGCCAGCCCGCAGCGGGAGCGCTGTGGCTGACCAGTGGGCTGAGGCCCGGCTGTCATCCTGCCAGTGTAGGAGGGGTAAACCGGCCAAATCCGCCAACAGGCGACCTGTTCTTGTGTAAATCCGTAGCAAATGCCGTGCCGGCAGCTGATTTCGGTATACCTCACCCACTACACATGCGCCATGTGGACTTTGCAGTGCAACACGATGCAGCGCCGCGCTTTGACGCATCTTGCGCCCGCTATACAATGGGCGGCTCTTTAGCCACAGATAGCCACCTGTTGCGCTGCATCTGCCCGATGTGGCCTGGCAGGTGCCAGAGCGTTCATGTCACTTCGTCCTTCCTCCAGCGTCAGTGCTGGCAGTTACCGCCCCGATATTGATGGCCTGCGCGCTCTTGCCGTACTGGCCGTGGTGTTGTTTCACATCGGCGTGCCGGGTTTTGGCGGCGGTTTTGTCGGAGTGGATATCTTTTTTGTCATTTCCGGTTTCCTGATCAGCGGTTTGCTGCGGCAGGAGCTGCTCAGCCAGGGCCGCATCGACTTCAAGGCCTTCTATGCCCGGCGTTTTCGCCGCCTGGGCCCGGCCTTGCTGTTGATGGTGTGTGTGGTATTGCTGCTGTCCTACTTTGTGCTGTTGCCGGACGACCAGAACAAGCTGGGCCGCGAAATCCGAGGCGTGGCCTTGCTGTCGGCCAACCTGCACTTCCTCCAGCATGCGTTTGACTATTTCAACTCCGCGTCCGACCTCACCGTCATGCTGCATACCTGGTCGCTGGCAGTGGAGGAGCAATATTACCTGGCCTGGCCCTTCATCATGTGGGGCTTGTACCGCCTGAATGGCCGTCAGCCGGACAAGGTGGCGCGTAGTCTGCCGCCGCTGCTGTGGCTGATATTTGTCGCTTCGCTCGCCTATTGCCTGTGGCTGTCCTATCACGAAACCCCGCGTGCCTTTTACCTGATGCCCACCCGCGCCTGGGAGTTTGCCGCCGGTGCGCTGCTGGCCATCACCCCCGTGCCGGCTGGCTGGAAACCGCATGCTGGCGTGGCCAGTGGTATCGGCCTGCTGTTGCTGCTGGGCTCGGTGCTGGGCCTGAACGAAGCCATGGTGTTTCCCGGTGTCATCGTACTGTTGCCGGTGCTGGGCAGTGTGTTGTTCCTGCTGGGTGGCCAGTTGAATGCGAACAATGCCGTCAGCCGTCTGGCTGCACGTCGGCCCTGGACCGACATCGGCATCCTCTCCTATGGTTTTTATCTGTGGCACTGGCCGCTGCTGGCGCTGGGCCGCTACTGGGGCCTGGGTGAGCGCAGCCTGCCGCGCGACCTGCTGCTGGGCGGGGTGCTGGCCTTGCTGCTGGCCTGGCTGAGCTATCGCTATGTCGAGCAACCCATCCGCCAGAAAAAGCTGCGCGCCTTCACCGCCACCAAAGCCACGCTGTGGAGCGGCTTTGGCATGATCGTGGGCATGTGGTTGCTGGGTAATGTGGCCATGTTCCTGCTGCCCCGCGCGCCGTGGTCCGGCCATCAGGCACTGCTGCAAGCCAAGGGCGATGCCATGGCCATGCACGGCAATTGCGCCATGCCCCGTGACGGCCTGCCCTTGTCACCGGTGGCGCAGTGCCTGGAAGGGCAGCGCAATGGCCCGGTAAGACTATTGGCCTGGGGCGATTCGCATACCGACCACCTGATGCCGCTGTATGAAACCCTGGCGCAGCAACAGCATATTGCCATCCTGCGCCGGGTGTACCACGGTTGCCCGCCGCTGCCAGATGTCACCCCGGTGGGCGAGGGCAAGCTGCGCACCTGGTGCACCAACTTCTCCCGCGCCGTGCGCGACGAACTGCCGCAGCTCAAGCAGCAGGGCGTCAGCGGTGTGCTGATGAATGTGCGCTGGAGTGGCTACGCGGCGCTCAACAAACCGGGTGAAAACAGCATTGCCGTGTTGCCAGCCGGGCAGAACGGCATGCCGGGCAGCGTATGGGACAAACAGGTGGGCGTGGCACCGCTGGACCGCGCCACCTCGCTGACCGTGCTGCAACAGGCGCTACAGCGCAATGCCGCCTACCTGCAGCAACTGGGACTGAAGCTGGTGCTGGTATTGCCGGAGCCGGAAATGCAGCGCTCGCCGCCAGAGTGTGTGATACGGCTGGGAGCCGCCGCCTGTAATGTCAGCCGCCAGCAAGCCGAGGCAGAACGCGCCGACGTGGTGGCCATGCTGCGCAAGGTGGCCAGCCAGTCGCCCAATGTGCGTATCTGGGATGGTTTCGACCATTTCTGCGATGCCACCACCTGCTACGTCAGCCAGAACGGCCACATCCGCTATCAGGACAAAAACCACATCACCGCCAGCATGGCCCGTTCCATGGCGGCCGATTTCAAACCGGTATTCGACTGGGCCTTGCAACCGCTTGCCAAGCCCTGAGGCCATCAGCACCGATAGCAAAAAGCCGCCAGTGATGGCGGCTTTTTTCTGCGTGGCTCCTGGACGACTGGCCGCTTTCGCCCCTGACCAGAGCCAAGAATCAATGATGACAATGATGGACCGCAAGCCAACAAGCCCGCCATACTTGAAGCATCAAGCGCAGCGTTGCCAGCTTCGGCAAGCCTGACTAAGCCGAAAACCAGAGAGGGCCACACCATGCACCGGGAACTGGAAATCGTCGAACAACTGATACTGGGCCAGGACCCCTTGCACCGTGGCCAGGCGCTCAACACCCCCAAAGACCCGGCGCTGGACCAGGCGCGTGCCCACTACTACCAGCAGCTCAAGCGGGTGAGCAAACAGCATGCCGCTGAGCCTGCCCAGCCCTCGCTACCGGCCCGCTCCGGCCAAAACCGGGCGGGTGAGCGCTGGAGCATTGCCGAAGACAACCGCCTGAGCGCGCTGTGGGAAACCTCCGCCACCGTCACCAGTGCCGAGCTGGCAGACAAGCTGGGCCGCAGCCGCACCGCCATCCTCGCCCGGCTGGTGAAACAAGGTTATTTCCCCGACCAGGCCAGTGCCATGCAGGCCGACGACCAGCGGCTGGAACAAGCCGGTCAGCCCGCCTGGTGGGCCACTCAGCCCAAGCCTGCTATTCCGGTCACGACGCCTGCTACACCACCCAGCCCGCCCGCGCATACGGCACAAGGCAGTGGTCCTGTCGACATTCCCAACGCAGGCAAAGCCTGGAGCGCCAGCGATGATGCCCGCCTACTCGCCAACTGGCACGACCCCGCCGCGCCAGACTGCGCCAGCATCGCGCAAAGCATGGGTCGCAGCCGCGCTGCCATCATCGCCCGGCTGGTACGCATAGGAGAGTTTCCCGACCGGGATGCGGTAAGGGCGGCGGATAGGGAGAGGGGGAGTAACCTGAGGCCGGATGACTGAATGCTGGGAACGACAATTGCTTGCTGAATAGCATCACGCAAAAAAAGCCGCATCCATTTATCGGGTGCGGCTTTTGGGATTTTTACGAATGCATATTGCAGTGCAAGTGGAGTCCCGACAGGAATCGGATTGACACTGCATCTGGCTGATTTTTATATGGTAATTTTTATGCCATCTAAAAATGTACCAGCATTTGTACCAGCGTAGCGAGAAATGGTGATTTTCCGACGTTCGGAGGGAATCGAATTAAAGTAGATTGCCATTGTCATTTCTGCGTATGCGGGGCTGAAATGGATCTCCAACACACGGCACAAGTATAGCAGATTAGGTTCCCTCTACTCACGGCCAAGCATCTTTGTAAATGCGCAGTGCCGCTTCTGCTGTGCGCCCGATGAGTCGAGCGCAAAGTTTGAGGCCCGCCTTGCCAAGCGTATGCAGTGCCGCTGGGCCAAGCAGGACTATGACCTCTACAACCTTCCTTGCGGTAAATGGACTCTTTATGATTTGCACCGCACGGTAGCCACGAGGATGGAAGAGCTGGGTGTCGAGCGGGACATGGTTGCCCGGGTTCTAGCTCATGCAAGGCCTGATGCCAAAACCACTGGGCGTTATGCAAGACACACTCATTGGGAGCAGCGTTGTAAAACACTCGATCTGCTGGGGAGTGCACTTGAGCAATGTGAGAGCGGCCAGCTTCCCTTGGTCGAAGGCGGGAATGTCGTTCAGCTCAAAAGAGCCTGATTTTGTGTTACTGGGTTGGTATACATCGGTCTATCTTGATTCACCGGCTTGGAATGCATATCCCTGCAGGATGTCCCATTCTCACTAGCAAATATCCCTCGTCAATCTGCTGGACTGCACTCTGTTTTAGGTCATAAGGGCTGCCGGAACTTCTGTGATCCACGATCACGATCGAGGCAGAAATTTCAATTAATTAGGCGACTCTAATATTTAGATATCGATAGAATAGGAACGATAATTATGGGGCCTATTTAAAGAAAGTCAGTTCCACGTACCCCGCACATGCCCTGTCATTGTCTATGATTACCCCTCAGTAGCTCGAGTGTGCCGCTTTGATCGGTAGCGTGCTTGTTGTAAGGGACGCAATGTCCGATCATAGGGTGACAGTTGGTGAGCGAAGTGACCGTTAAGGGGAGTGTAAATGGCACGAGGCTTTACTGGAAGTAGGGGGGCTCTTTCAGCCGCGACAGCCCAAGGTTTGAGGGACTCTTGCTGTAGTTGGCTCCCTGGGATGCCGCTACTAGATGGTAGAGGTCCGGCTATGGTAGTGGGGGACTTACAAAACGCGGTCAGCACAGTCATCTCTGGGATGAAGCTGGCAGTAGATTTGCTGGGTACTGATGCGTTGCCATACCGATGGGTGAGGGACGAAGCTGGATGGGACGTATTTGATTCTACTGATCTGGTAGCGCGGCTGACGTTTCTCAAAAGTGATCCGTTTCGCGAGATGTGGCGGTACCTGTCGGCTTACGAGGTACATCCGTACTTGGGGTTGCTGTCGAAGCTGATCAATGACGTGAACGGCTCAATGATCGCCCCTTGGCCTTGTGCAATGAACGCGGCACAGCCTTCGAGCCAAGATCCGGAGCTTGCCAGGGCGTGGAATCGACTCGTACTGGCTTTTCGTGAGGCAGTGGCGCAGAAGGATTTCGAGAAGCACCGGCAACTGATGGTACGTACTGCGAACAAAAATGCGCGTGGCTGCAAGGACTACATCACTGCCCTGCAAAAAATCTCCAAAGATCTGTATGTGCAACGACTGGAGCTGAGCTACACCCCAGAAACCCAGTGTACTCCCGGCTCAATCAAAAAAGATCTGGAAACGCTTTTGCGGAGCCGTAATCAGAGACGATTCGAAAGATCCTGGAATGGTTTGGCCGGTTATGTGTGGAAACTTGAAAAAGGCGATATGAACTGGAAGGTCCACCTTGTCTTGCTCTTTGATGGCCGGATAGTTACGACACCAAGACAGGCTGGTTGGATTGCCACTTTCTGGATGCGTGGGTGGGGGAAGGCAGAACGTATAGCTTTTTTGCTGCCAGCCAAACCAGATAACTATCAGCTTTGTGCTATTGGACTGATGAAGCGTGGCGTGGCTGATACTGACAAGCAGCTAGGCATGTTGGTCCATTACATGACCAAGCTGGATGCAGTGATGCGATTAAGCATCCCGGGAGCCCCACGGTTTGTGACCTATAGCCGTGGTCAACTACCTCGCAAAAAACCGAAGCCTAGCGCCAAAAAGAAGGAAGAACCGTCGGAAGTGAAGCCAAATGCTTACTATCCAATGCCAGTCTATATGCACAATGATCGCAGAAATGCCTCAGATCCATGGCGTGCTTTATTTCCGCGTCTCAGGACTTTAAGGAGAGAGAAGCAAGATGTGGTGGTGTGTGATTCTTCTGCACTGGAGTTGGATGTGTCATCTGGTTCAGATGATCCGAGTGAAGCGCTAACGCCTCAAGAAATGGGGCCGCCATTACCTGTGCCTCCGCAGGCTAGTACTGTACCAAACAAGACGGCTGAGCTGATGGTTAACGGACAGAGAGTTGAGACGAGAAAAAGAAGACCTATGACCATACCAGCATCGGTACCGAAGGAGGTGTAGTTAGTTTTTTACTGTGTACTTCAATGATGTGTCCTAACACTGAGGTTGCACATCATGAACAAAATTCTCCGCCTGAAAGATGTCCTGGAAACGACTGGCCTGGCACGGGCTACGATGTACAAGATGATGACCGATGGCGTATTCCCCAAGTCGATCTCGCTGGGGGAGCGTAGCGTCGGTTGGCTGGAAAGTGAAGTACAAGACTGGATCCTGGCCAAGATTGAAGAGCGTGATGCTGGCAAGGCATGATGGGTAGATGATGTTGCTGATGGAATGATGCGCTTCTCTGGTAAAGCACCGTGGCCGTGGTGGTCATGGTGTTTTACCAGAGTGCAGACCGTGCTCACTTTGTCCGTGGCTACGGGGTAAGTTTGTCATTCGATCCATGCTGCATGAGGAAACCAGACGATCGTTTTCTCGGTATTGGTAATATGCTTTTATTACTATTACTGTATGGTTACTAATAACTAGTGGTGATATCTACACCCAGATAGGCAAGACGAATGCACTGCCCTTAGGCAGAGTGCAATTCGGATGCTTGTCATGTCTTGGTCTGAGTGGGCATCGGTACTCCTGCTAGCTTGATCACAACAGTAGACGAAGGAGCTGTATGGTTACTGGCACGAAGCCGCATCTGCATATTGTTCGTTCATCTATGCCGGTCTATCAGCTGCGTATCGCGCTGACTGACTCAGAGCCTTTGATCTGGCGGCAGTTACTGGTGTCCGGGTCTACTACCCTGGCCACGCTGCATGTCATCTTCCAGCATGCGATGGGATGGCGAGGTAGCCATCAGCATGCGTTCTTGATCGGTGATACCTGCTATGGCCAAGCTGATCCTGATTACCCCGAGACCGTACCCGTTATTGATGAGCAGACCGTTACGCTTTCTGGCTTGGTGAAAGTAGGGGAGCGTTTTTCCTACCAGTACGACTACGGGGATGACTGGCAACACGACATTACGGTGGAAGCGTTGCTTCCTGCCGACGTGACGTCGGTAACGCCGCTCTGTATTGCGGGTGCCAATGCCTGCCCACCGGAGGATGTCGGTGGTATCCCGGGCTACGTAGACTTCTTGGATGTCCTGGGTGATCCGTCACATGACGAGCATCTGTCCATGCTGGAATGGTGTGGCGGTGGCTTTGATCCAGCCGTATTTGGCCAGGCAGAGACGAACAGACGGTTAGCAGGACTCAAGCTCTAGCACTGTTCTACATGGTGAAAATTTACTGCGGAGCTACAGGTTATGTGAACCTACACTCTGGAGTAAACGATGGTCCGTCATCCTGGCAATACCAACCTCACCCTTCATTACGATGCTACCTACCTGAGCTTGCCTGTACAGCAGGAAAAAGGCCCCTTTGTTCTGAGCTATCTGGATCGTCTGAAGCAGACGATAGATCGTGCGTTAGCGCAATACCGTCGTGTCTTTGCTTTCCGGGTTGATCTACGCTTACCGGCAGGTCAGTTTTTACCGGACGATGTCTTTACCAACCAGATCGTGTCGCGCTTCATCGCTTCCTTCAAAGCCAAGCTTGCGCACAAACGTAGACGTGCTTTGGATGCAGATAAGTATGCCCATGAGTGTAATGTTCGCTATGTCTGGGCGCGTGAAATCGGGGAGCGTGGCCGGCCGCATTACCACTTGTTGATCCTGCTGAATGGCGATGCGTACTGTGCATTGGGAAGCTTTATATCAAAACAAAGCAATACTTGCCATCGCTTGGAGGAGGCGTGGGCCAGTGCCCTTGGCTTGCCTGTAGCTGCAGTGGATGGTTTGGTACACATTCCAGATGACCCGACCTACAAGCTGCGTAGAGGGGATCAGCAAGGCATGAATGATCTCTTTCACCGAGCTAGCTATCTGTGCAAGGCAGCCACCAAAAGCTACGGCAATGGGCAGCATGGCTTTGGCTGTAGTCGGGGCTAATTACCAGTAGCTTTGTGTACCCGTGATATGGCGGAGGCCCGGGTAGTGAGCCGGTTCGTCATCCTGGCAGGATCGTTACGGATTCACAAAGAACAGTGTCGAATGTTGATCCTTTTCGCATTCGGCAAAAAATTCCTTCTTCTGCTTACGTAAGCGAGCAGGCTCTCCACACTCAGGACAGCTGGTCTTGATCGATGTGTTCTTCTCGCAGTCTCGGCAATAGAAAAAGTAGCTGAACGAGTAACGGATTTCGAGGTTGTGGCTGCTACAGTGTTTGCAGCAGTTGGCAGGGGCTTTAGTGGCAGGGGACGGTGGGGGCGAAGCCGCTTTGGTTACGGCTGTAGTTTCGTCGACCTCTGGTTCGGAGGGCTGCTTCACCAGTGGTTTGTTTTTCGCCAAAAGGAATGCTGCAATTTTCTTGCGATTCTCTGCGGAAAGCGCCGGTTCCTGCATTTGACGAGCACGGGAGACATTACTCTCGATGACCTTATCTGCGATCTGGTCAGCTTTACAGACGTTATCCACAGGGCCACTCTTTGGCCACAAGATCACCCCGCTATCTGAGATAGCAATGTAAGTGTCAATCTGGAGCTTGTCGAAGAAGCCAGGATTCTTGGCAGCAATGCCCAAGGCTTTACGGAAGAAGCGCTCTTGCAAACGAGCTTGGGTGAGGGGGGAGGCAATGCCTTTGGATTGGTTGGCTCCAAACCAACGGATCCATTGACCATCATCCTTGATCTGGATCTTGCCGTGGACGCTCTTGCTTTCCACGATGGTCAGCCCGTAAGAGTGGATCAGCAGATGATCGATCTGCGCTGCGTCACCATCTTCTTCCAGCCGTACGCCATTGAGTACCAGGACGTCAGAATCGGTAGCAAAGAAACGCTTCAGGTAAAAGGCCATCTGCTCTTCGGCAGCCCTACCTGACTTGGCCAGCTTGTCTTCCGACTGGAACGGATCCAACTCCTTAACAATCACGTCAGTACCTGTATGTGGCAGTGAATGACAAGATTTTACATCATTGGGTATGACTATGTGCTAAGTCGGTTGGCTAGATATTGATCGGCAGCCGCTCGGCCTTTACCGACATTCGGTCAGTAGGGTATATCAGTCAGTAATGTGTTGCTCAGCGGCCCGTAGCCTGCGAGTCGTGCTGAGCGACTTTGCTGAAAGTATTCATACAGCTCACTCCAAGCCTTTCGACAGAACTAGCTATGGTGGATCTTTTGTCCAGATCCACCACACCTTTGGGAGATGTCTTATCCATTATTTCAATGGCAAGTAGATATCTGTCACCAGCTCATTCTCCGGCGTTTCTGGCATCAGGTTCAAGTAATGGAAATAGAGAGGAAAGTCGCGTAATTCTTCGCTACTTTCGGGCAGCCAGTTCCGATACAACGGGTAGATACTCTCACCAATCCGGGTATGGGAACCGTGATGCCGCACCCTGGCGCAACGGCCCCCGGGAATAGTCTTCAATACCACCCCTTGGGGGTTGGATGGAATCTCAGCTGCCACTTCGCCGCAGATGTCAAAACGGAATTGAGCGGGCTCGGTGGTATCCGGGTTGTCGTAGGCGATACCGAAGGTGCGGCTGCTCTGTCTGGGAGAAAGGTGGCTTTCCTTACGCCAGGCAATGAATTGAGCAACCGAGTCGTTAACCCTCTGGCTAGGTCCGCGATGTTCTAGCACAGCGATAAAGGTAGTTTCAAAATTGACGATCTCAATCTGCATGGATTGATTCCTTTCTGGTAATTGGAACCGGTAGCGCTCATGCCAGGATTCCCAGTTCGGTTGCTTTCTGAATTGGGAGGGTGACTGACCGAAGATGTTCCTGAAGGCACGGGTAAACGATTCCGGGTTCTCGAAGCCGGCCTCCAGAGCGATGTCGATGATCTTGGCGGCGCGATCGAAAACGAGCTGCTGTGAAGCTCGTCGCAGTCGCAGAAGCAAGACGTATCGAGCTACGCTGGTGCCAATGTAGTTGGCGAATTGCCGGTGGAAATGGAACTTGGAGAAGTTGGCGACCTGGCTAAGTCGTTCCACGGTCAACGTTTCGCTCAGGTGTGCCTCGATGTAGTCGAGTACCGTGCCTAATCGTGCCGCGTACGCCGTTGTCCGAAGTTCGTTCATCTGTCTTCCTCTGTCCATGGGAAGCACTATGCGTGATAACACTCACAAAATCCTGACTACGATTGCTCAGTCAGTGTATTAACCACTCCCAGAAACCATCAGCCAACAGCGCCTCTCTACGGTGGTTTGTTCAACCTTTCTGGACCGTGCCAGGGCATGTCCGAAACTCTGTGTAAACCAGTCGTACAATAGCCATGCGACTACTGACCGCTTTGGCCGACGAACTGCCCGTTGTGAATGCATTACGTGATCCTCTGTTCCCTTCCTTCTGTATGCAAGGGCATCCGTAGAACTACGCATTCATGCCATCCCACCTTGTTCGTGGCATGTTAGACGCATAAACTGTTGAACTTTCAACAGATTGTGAATGATCACGTCAGCCGACGTGACAGCCCGCCGCATGGATTTCTCTGCTCTGCTCGCCAGCTTCGCCGCCGCCTTCTCCCAGCACCAACGCCTGCTCACCCTGCAGCTGGATGGCGGCAACATCGCCGCCGAGCAGTTGCTGCCCCACACCCTGGACGGCAGCGAGGGCGTGTCGGAGGCCTATCGTTATCAGCTCAGCTGTTTGTCGCCCGACGGCAATATCGAGCTCAAATCGCTGCTGGGTGTGGCCGCTCGTCTGGGCGTGCTGGATGCCGATGGCAGCGAGGTGGTGCGTTGGGGGGTGGTGTCGCGGGCGGAGTTGTTGGGGTCGGATGGTGGCTTTGCCAAGTATGGTCTCACCATTGAGCCACCGTTTGCCCTGCTGCGCCTGCGCCGCACGTCGCGGGTGTTCCAGGATTTGTCCGTCCCCGATATCGTCAAGCAGATTCTGGCCGAGCATCAGGCCAATAACCCGGTGTTTGCCCAGGTGCAGACGCTGGAGTTCCACACCGCCACGGCCAGCCCGCGCAGTTATTGTCTGCAGTATCGCGAGAGCGATTTCGACTTCATCGTGCGGCTGCTGCACGAAGAGGGTTATGCCTGGCGCTTCGAGCATGTTGATGGCGAGCATCCGCAGGTGAAACTGGTGGTGTTTGACGATGCTTACAGCCTGCCGCCCGCCGCCAGCGAGCGGGTGCGCTTTCATCGCAGCGATGCAACAGAAGAGGAAGATGGCTTTACCGATTGGAGCGCCGCGCGGCAGGTGGTGTCCGGTGCGGTGGCGCTGGCCAGTTTCGATTACCAGCCGGTGGCCACCCAGCATACCGGTGACCAGACCCGCATCCAGCAAGGCCGCAGTGGTGATGCACTGCAATCCACCTTGCAGGATTACGACCCACAGTCGCTGTACTACGCCAGCGATGCCGAGCAGCTGAGCCAATACGCCCAGCTGCGTCAGCAGGCGCACGATGTGCAGGCCAAGCAGTTTAGCGGGGCCGGTTCGGTACGCAGCCTGCAAGCCGGGCAATGGTTCCGCCTGGACGAACACCCGGCGCATGAGGGCGACAGCAGCGAACAGCGCGAATTCGTGGTCACCGGCCAAACCTTCCGCGCCAACAATAATCTGCCGGGCGATCTGGCCAGCAGCTTGCGTGGCTTATTAGGAAATAGCAGCACGTCAACTGACGCTCAGAACAGCAGCCCCTTCCAGACCACCATCACCGCCCAGCGCCGTGGCATTCCGCTCACCCCGGCTTACGCCAACAGCACCCAGGCCAAGCCGACATCTAAAGGGGTACAGACCGCCACCGTGGTGGGGCCGGAAGGCGAGGAAGTGCATACCGATGAACTGGGTCGTATCAAGGTGCAGTTCCACTGGCAGCGTGCGGACGAACACCCCAATAGCGGTGCCAATCTGGACGACAAATCCTCCTGCTGGCTGCGCGTGGCCATGCCCAGCGCCGGGGCGGGCTGGGGTCACCAGTTCATCCCGCGCATTGGCCAGGAAGTGCTGGTCGACTTTATCGAAGGTGACATCGACCGCCCGGTGATTGTGGGTGTGCTGTACAACGGCAGCCACGCCACCCCGGCCTTTAGCGGTGCCGGTGCACTACCGGCCAACAAAACGCTGTCCGGCATCAAATCCAAAGAACACCAGGGCGGCCAGTACAACGAACTGTTGTTTGACGACACCCCCGGCGAAGTGCGCGCCAAGCTCAGTTCCGAACCCGGAAAAACCCAGCTCAATCAGGGCTTCCTCACCCACCCGCGCAGCAATGGCAAAGCCCAGGCACGCGGCGAAGGCTTCGAACTGCGCACTGACCTTTCCGGCGCACTGCGCGCGGCTCAAGGCTTGCTGCTCAGCGCTCATGCCCGCCAGGGCGCGAGTGGCAATCAGCTGGATCGAGAGGAGCTACTTGGCCAGTTACAAATGGCCCTGTCCATTGCCCAAGAGCTGGCTAAGCAAGCCGAAACGCACGAAGCGGAGAGTACGGATACCCAGCCACAGCAACAGCTGCTGGAGCATGTCCAGCAGTGGGAAAACGGCAGCAACACCGCCACTCAAGCCAAGGCAGGTCATAAAGCCATCATGGCGCTGGGTGCGCCGGACGGCATCGCGCTTGCCAGTGAGGCCAATATTGCGGTGGCCGCTGGCAGCAACCACGACCTGGTGGCCGCCAAGGACAGTAACGTTAGCGTCGGGCAGATGCTACGGATGCGTGTCGGCCAATCACTCTCTATTTTTGTGCAACAGCTGGGCATGAAGCTGATTGCCGCCGCAGGCCCTATCCGGGTCCAGGCACAAAGCGACGGTGTGGAAATCGGTGCTGCCAAATTGCTGCACTTGTACTCGCTAGAAAAAATCATCATGGAAGCGCCAGAGGTGGAAATCCGGGGTAAGAATGGCAGCGCGACCTACAGCAACGGCATCGTCACCAAGACCTCTGCCAGCCACACCCAGCACGCAGGTAGCCACGTCATGGACGGGCCGACCAGTGTCAGCGCGCAACTACCCGGCATGCCGCAAAGCGCGCTAACTACCAATGAACAATTTGGGGTAGCCGGCCGTTCCGGTAAAGCGCAGCCCTCGCTCCCACACGAGGTTCTCAACAGCGAGGGTAAGCTGGAAGGTTCCGGCAGTACCGATGGCAGCGGCGCGACCGCGACCTTGAGCGGCAAGCTCATGGATCAGTTAAAGATGACCCTTAAACGGAACGGATGATGGCAGACGTCTTGAACAGTGCAACCCGCCGCATACCCCTGCAATTCGACAAGCAGGGCAACCCGTGTTTCGAATCGGTTAAAAGTCCGGACAGCTTCAAGCAACGCGCGTTGTGTGTAAAGCCACCGCACAACGTAATCCCGGTGATCTTTGTGCCTGGGATCATGGGGACGAATCTGCGGCTCAAGGATAAAAAACAGGTCCAGGCTTGGGCCCCACCAAATGGCACCTTGGCAGGGATAGGCGCCGCATGGAACGGAGCAAGGCAAAGCCCTGCCGTACGCCAAATGCTCTTTGACCCCAATGGAACCGAAGTCAACCTCGATGGCCCGTGCAAGATCTCTGGCGACCTGCACTGGGTCACGCCTGAAGAGGCCAAAAAGCGGGGCTGGGGGGCACTGCACGCTGATAGCTACCACTCTATCTTGCAGCAGCTGGAAATCAGTCTCAACGACCAGTACAGCAAACCCGGTCGGCCACAGGAACATGGCAATTTCCTGCTTCCTGAAATCGGTCTGCTCAGCCATCTCAATGGCGGAGAGCAGGCGGCACCTCGTGCGCCAGGTGAGCCCGACTATGCCGCGGTGGCGGCAGCCGCCGTGAAGGCCTGGAACACGGCCCCCCCGTCTTTATCCAAAGAGGAAATTCTGCGTCTGGACGATTATTACTATCCAGTATGGGCGCATGGTTACAACTGGCTGCAAAGCAACGAAGACTCGGCAAAATCCTTGGTAGAAAAAATCGACCAGGTCATCGAACACTACCAAAAGACAGACTACTTTGATTGCGAAGGCAAGGTGATCCTGGTCACCCACTCAATGGGGGGCCTGGTAGGTCGCCGTGCCGCCCAACTTGCCCCTGACAAAGTGTTGGGCGTAGTGCACGGCGTGCAGCCTGTAGCCGGAGCACCAGTGGTTTACCGCCGCTTCCGGGCGGGTACCGAAGTCGGTGGTTTCTTCGACATCGAAGGCGCGGCGGTTGCCTCCATCATTGGCTGGGACGCTGCCGACATCACCCCGACCTTGGCTTGCTCCCCCGGTCCGCTAGAGCTACTGCCAACCCGACACTACCCGGCCGGTTGGCTGAAAGTTGCCAAGAAAGGTAGTGAGGAAGTGCTGTTCAGCCTCCCGCAGACCGACCCTTACGAGGAAATCTACAGCAAGACCACCGACGACTGCTGGTGGGGGATGCTGGATCCGGCGCTAATTGATCCGGCCAACAAGTTAACTTCAGAAGACAGCACGCCTCTACAGGTGCACCGGAATGCTTTAGACCGCGCTAAAGATCTCCACGATACCCTTGATCTTTATGCCCACCCGCAGACTTATGGTTATTACGGTATCGACGAGAAGAAATTCCGCACCTTTGGTCATATCCATTGGCAAACCTCCGGCGACATACCCAATGACGATGCGCTGCCATTGATTTACCAGCAAGACAATCAGCGGTCTTTGACTGGTAAAAGCACCGTACCTTTGTATGGCGAGACCGGCTCTCCTGAAGTCAAATTCAAGCTTGGCAATGATCGTGACCAAGGTGGGGACGGTACGGTGCCACTGGATTCAGCTAAAGTGCTGGCCCAACTGCAACCGACACCGAAGGTGGTGTTTCGCATTGCGGGCTTCGATCACCAGATGAGCTACAAGAACCCTTACGCCATTCAGGCCACGGTCTATGGTATCGCCAAGCTGGTGCAGTTGGCCGCACCGGCTACCCCTTTATGAGAAGCGCCAACCATGCCTAGCCCCCGATACTTTCTCGCGCTAATGCTGCTGACCAGCATTCCTGTTTACGCTGCGGAGCCCCAAATGTTCGAAAAAATGAAAACCTACTGCTTTGGCCGTTACCTGGTGGATGTACCTTATGAGGCTGAGCTGAAGGGGCAAGGAAATACCTACCTGAGCACAACGATAAAAACTGAACATGGTGGTGAAACTTTGCTTCGGCAGAAAATTGAAAATAGATTAAATGAGTTGAAAGAAGGAAAAACTGCATCAGAGCGGTTTCTACTAAATCGAGAGATTGAGCCAAGCAAAACAAGCCATTTGTTGCTTGGCTACAAAGAAGCATTTGGTAGTCCGATGTACAGCATTGACTCATTCAAGTGGGATCGAGGGTGGATCTTTACGACTTCAAGAGCCCCTTATGACGACAAAAAAATCGATTCAATTATTGCCAGATTTAATGATTACTTGAAAAGTGTTCGTTATCGTTCTGACCGGGAAGTTCCAAAGGAGCCTGGGTTTTGCATTGAAAATGGCTTCATTGCCAACAATGGAAAAACGCCGCAATTTGAAAGAGCATCCATTACATTTTCGCTAAAAAATAATCCAGATGTATGGTTTAGTGTAGAAAGTATTGTCCTGTCCAAGAGTCAACCGTCCCTGCTAACCCGTATCAAAGAAAGTAAAATTGATTCAAGGCTCCAAGGAAAGATCAAGAGGGTTAGAGAGAGTAAACTCACTATAAATGGAATGATAGGTGAAGAATCTCTAGTCTATTTTCCATCAGATGATGGAAGAGGAGAGGCGCAAAGCTTCACATGGGAAACACAAGGAGAGATTGGTAACCCTCTTAAGCCCAATATTGAATTGGCTATCACTTCAGGTGAAGGTGTCGCTGGCGTAACCGGTGTATCTTCTATGTCCACCAAACAAATCCAAGCCCTATACGAAGCTATCGTCAAGACCATCCGCCTGCGGCCAACGACAGAGGCACGGTAAGGTATTTGAACTACAGCTAGCCAGGTACTGGCCACCCGGCTGGCAAAAGCCATCAACTACATCGCCAAGTTACCAACCATGAGACAAGCGGCGGTACGTAACGCACTCAAAAAGCTTTGATTGGCCGATAGCCTGGAAACCAGGCCGGACGCCATCAACCCCGACAACGGCAAAGATGGCAACAAAGATAGCGGCCACCTGCAACACCACGCCGCCGCACTCAAAGCCTGGGAAGCCGGCAGCAATACCGACAAAGAAGGCAAAACCGCCACCAGCGGCAGCAGTACACAAACCGGCTAACAGCCCCTGCTCATCCTGACCACCCTTGCCAGCCTCACCGAACAAAGCCAAACCGTCAGCGTCTGCACCAACCTCAACCTCATCGCCCAATGTGACGCCAGGCGGCACGATGACCATCGTGGAAGAGCGCCCTGAATACCAGCACCCATTTATAGCCCGGTTCCGGTTTCCACCCCAGGCTACATCCAGGATTGGGGTCTACAGCTGCAGCGCGAGTTGAATGAAATGTGGGCTAGCGCCAAAAAAGGCATGGCCGGACTGGCACAAGACACCCAGGCTTGGCTGGCCAGTGAGGCAGCTTGGCTGTTAGCGTCCGGCCGCTGGGTGCGCGACCAGGCAAGCCATTCATGGACCTGGGTCAACGAGCAGGGACAGGTGCTGGCGCGTTGGACCGAAGAACAGCTGAAGGCGGTATGGGCCTAAATTGAGCGTTACTGCGACATCGCCTGGAATGAGATTCGCCAGATTGAGTGGGGGCAGATTTTGCTCAACGTGAGCAAGGTTGTCGTCGGCATCGCGCTGGTGGTGGCTGGTGCCGTGGTGCTGGTCCTCGCCTTACCGGCAGAACTGGTCGCGGGTTTCCTGGCCTGCGTAGGGATACTTGGTGGCGCCACAGTCGCGTCAGCCGGATGATTTAGGAATTGCACAATGGAACAAAAAGAGATGCTGCAGCCACTGCGTCGGCTGCATCAGTATCAAGATGAATTGACTTGGAATTTGGGTTCTGATGACAGTATTGTCATTCGACCGGGTTTGATTGCTACATTTTTCTTTGAAAAGGGTAGCACCCCAGAGGTTAGGAAAAAACTCATTGCGTGTTTTGATAAGTTTTATTCACTCTTTGGAGGGAAACTAAGGGGGCAAAAATACATGGATGCCAAAACTAAAAAGATGGGGGCATCCGACTATCAAAAGTCCAGAAATAAGATATTGGATATCACTGATCCGCATGAGCGGATTGAGTGGTTTGTAAGTAGCGAAGCCGTGCCTGACTTGGCACCGGAATACTCGGTTTCCTGCTTGACGCAGCAAAGTATCCATGAGAGCTGGGGCAACAAATCGTTTTTCAAGATCGTGTTGCCTGCCACTACGGTGTTTGACGAAGCAGAACTTGGCCAATACCAGGAGTTGGTCACATTTATATGCGAGGCTTTGCAACCTGTCCATGGTTATGGCGGTTTGTCTCCCATTCTGCCCTATGACTATCATCGGTATTTACCGAATGAATATGAGCTTGCCCAGCGCTTCATTGGCTTAAATATCGATACCCGCTCATTTAGTGCTGGCGGGTTCGAGCTGAAGAACCGCATTAAGGGTGTAGATTGGTACACATTTCTGGGAAATGAGTTCGTACAGCAGCTCAATAGTGAAGAGACAATTCGAGCTGCACTTGCACCTTGGCCAGATATCACCTTTAGTCACTATGCTGGTGGCTTGATTATCCAGGCCGGCAAGTATCCCGACCTGGGTGCCCCGGAAGATGGCGCGCCCATCCCCTATGTGGCGGTAAGTCGCGTGGTGAAGCCGGTGCGTACCACTGAGCCGGGCTCGCTCCACTATTACTTGCCGCAGCAGAATGGTTTTGACACAGCAGATACGGTGAGTTGGTACGAGCGCTTTGATACAGTACCGTTGCCCATAGCCCCACCTAAGTCAGCCCCCGTTATCGAAGGAAAGCGCTGCGAAGCCGGCCAACCCTGCCCGGAAAGCGGTACTTGGTGGACGCCGGCTAAAGAAAACGCGCAGCGCTATTTCGAGCAAGGTGAGTTGATGCCTGATTTCCCTGACTCGGTTTATGGCAGCACCATCTGGTATCTGCAGTGCGAATAACCGAATTCTGATCTGTTACCAAGTTTCCCACAAAAAAAAGAAATCCAGTGCTAGTACAGCATAGCGGGCAAGGCCGAAGCCTTGCCCGCTATGCCCTACCAGTTGAACAGCCTGTCCAGCCAGCTTTCCACCTTGCTGGAAATCACTGACCAGCCTTCCCGCAGGATGCAGGTGGCGGTTTCCTTGATGGTTTCCCACAGCCCTTTGCTTGCCGTCTGGTACGCATGCCCTGACACGTACTCAGGCTTGGTTTCCCGGGCAATCGCCCACTTTTTTTGATTAGGCAGCAGGGTGACGATTTGCTCGACCAGCCCGGTGAGACCATAGCCTTCTTCTGCCGAGGTGACACAGATATGGTCGAGGGCGATGTCGAAGGTTTGGGACAGCTGGATCTGCTTGCGGCTTAGATTGCTTTGCTGGCTGCTGCTCGGTAGATGCCGTTCGTGGTCCCACTCCCAACATGGGGCGACTTTGTCCACCTGGCTGATCACAAACAATACCGGGATGTCCCGATCTGCCAGGTAAGGGCGGATGACGCTGTTGAACACCTGCTGGTCAATGGCTAAGGCCCTGTCATCGGCTTTGACCACCCACAGGATCAGATCCAGCTCTGGGAGTAGCCGCTGGTACAGCTCGGTGTATTCCTGATCCCGACCGATACTTTCCCCGACACCCGGCACATCGATTAAGGCAATTCCTTTCCCATTTTTATACGCCAGGGTGTATTCCTGTGGGTAGCGGGTACAGGCGGCAATATCATCCACTTCGGCAATCTCCTGACCGAACAGGGCATTGCACAAGCTGGACTTGCCACCCCCGGTTTTACCCATGATGCCGACCACGGCCTGATAGTTGACCAGCTGTTCGATACGCGCCTGCAGTTCTTCACGCTGTGCCTGGGTAAAGGCCTGGCCATGTAGGTTGAGGGTGTTGCTGAGGTAGGCGAGCATCTGCTCGCCATGGCTTATTGGAAAAATCATGGTTTGCTCCACGTCTAGAAACGACAACGCCCATCCCGTGGTGACGGCGATGGGCGCTGGCTGATGTAGGGGGTGGATGGCTTACTGTTGTGCCATCCAGCCGTTATCGGTCTTGATCATGATGTAGCTGTCACTGAATGGCACATCCACATCGCTGGTGTATTGCTCGATGGAGGCCGGGTGTTGAAACAGCTTGTTGATAAGTGGGATGCCCAATTTAGGGCAGGTTTTCCAGAGATTCTGCGCCAAAGTGGTTTTTCCACTCGACGGCATGCCTTCAGTTAATCGTTGCTCGGCACTGTCACCTACCCAGCTAATATTGGCGTAGTAGTCATTGGCGATGTCCGGGTAAGCCTTTTCGAAATCCGTGACCGATTTACCAGGATTCGCCGCCATGAACTGATCCAGGCTGGTTTCGTACTTCTGGCGTACAGCCTTGCCGTGCTCCACTTTCTCTTTGAGATCTGCATAGAGCTTGGGATAGGTCTCAGTAATGTATTGCTTGTTCTCCGGGGTCGGTGAGATGCGGACGTTGTATTTCACCTGAACTACATAGCTGCCATCGTTTTGGGGGATGCCATTGACGCGCTCATAATCCACTACCTTGAGCTGATCGCAGCCACTAAAAATGCTTTCAGTGACCCGCAGTGCATCACTGGTAGAAGGTGCATCCGAGTTGCAGCCGGTCAGCATGGCACCGGTCAGCAGCAGGAGGGGGAGGGTGAGTAGTGTCTGTCTGGATTGCATGGTATTTCCTTTGTTAAGCATTTTGTCATCCTGAAATGTCTGAAAGCATCTCAATGA
Organism: Aquitalea sp. FG25; assembly: GCF_057809375.1. Taxonomy (NCBI): domain Bacteria; kingdom Pseudomonadati; phylum Pseudomonadota; class Betaproteobacteria; order Neisseriales; family Chromobacteriaceae; genus Aquitalea; species Aquitalea sp. FG25. The sequence continues at coordinate 46,394 of NZ_JBMDJV010000011.1, read as the reverse complement.
GATGATGTTCATCTTTTAAGGATGTTCATGTCAATGGGGTGATTTGCCACCATTCGAGTGGAATGGAGAATGCGATGGCAAAAATGAAGGTGGACGCACTGGCGCTGAGCGTTGGCAAGGCGATTGCGGCACGACGGCAAGAAGCCGGATTGACCCAGGAGCAGGTTGCAACACGACTGGATATTGGCAATGAAGCGGTATCGCGGATGGAGCGGGGGCTAGTGATGCCGACGGTGGCCCGCCTGCTGGAACTAGCGGGCCTGTTTAACTGCGAGGCCTCATCCCTACTGGTGGAATCCAGCAATCGACCGACCGAGCAGGCACAGCACCTGGCACAGATGCTGGCCCGCCTGGACAGTGCGGATCGGGAGATGGTGCTGGCGATGGTTGAACAACTGACCCACCGCCTGGCTAAGCCGTCTTAACGGCACCCAACTTGGAAGTGAGCCGGGTAGGGCGCGATACCGCCTTCGGCTTCTCCTCCTGTTCGCCAGCACTGCCTTCCACTGCTGGATAAAACTCCTCCAGCAGCTGCGGTACTTCCTCCTCGGTATCCTCGAACTGACCGTTCTGCAGCAATAGCCGGGCGGCTTGCTCCAGTTCGGCAGTGTCGATGCCAGCTTCCAGTTGTTCATCCGCTGCCTTGCGTGCCGCACTGACGGCTTCGGCCAGCGTCTGGCCATCGCGTAGTGTCAGATCGACGTAGTACACCGGGGTACGGTGCGACTGGGTGGTGCTCTTGGCGCGTAGACGTAATAGCAGCGGCAGATGCTTGGTGTGACCGCCACTGGCGGCTTCGTAATACTTCAAGCGTGCGGCCAGGGTGCGTACCGAGTTGTAGCCGGTAGTACGGAAGATGAAGCTGCCCAGCTCATCCTGCTGTCCTTCTACCTGCACATTGAGCCGGCCATACAGCTTGCAGCCCAGCTCCTTGGCCAGCGGACAACGGTCCGGACCTGCACACCCGATCTCTTCCATGCCCTGACTGGTTACCCGCCGTGCCGTTTCTCCGTTACCGACACACACTGGCCGACCGTTATTTCGGTCGAAGGCACTGTATTCGGCGCGCAGGTTCAGCTCGCTATCGTTGAACAGCAGCTGGATCGGAATAGCCCGGATCTTACCGTTCTGTGCCTGCTCCGACAGCGCTTGGTGTAAGGGATGCAGCAACCAGCCATCCCGGCTTTGTACCTGGGTGGTTAACGAAAAGCTGTCATCCTTCTCCGGCAGCCACCGTTCCTGCTTCTGCACCAGCTTGCCAATGCTGATACGCCCGATCACGGGCGGGGTAATGGCGAGACCCTTGATCATGTTGATTTCCTTTCAGTCTGAATGACAAAGCGCCGGGAACCGGCAATGGACTTGCTGTACTGGGCGATTAAGGTGGGGTGGTCTTGCGACAGCCGTTCGACATCAGGGGCAACGCGATCCTTGGCGCGCTTCCAGGTAATACGGCCAGACTCGAACACGGCAGCAGAGGCATGACCCAGAACGTTCTGGATCTGCTGGCGGATGGCTGCCTCTTTGGCTTCGGCATCCTCCTTCCTTTGCCGTTCAGCCAATAGGGCAGAGAACAGCCGGTTTCCTTCAATCGATTCCGACAGATCGATGGTCTGGCCATCGTCACGAGGGAACAGCCACGACAGCGCAGCACCTGCATCATCCGAACCATCCGGTGCTGGCTGGGTATCCATCAACACGTGCTGCCAGAACACCGTTTCCCGGGCGATCAAGTCGGCGATCTTGTCTTCATCCCGATTCACCCGATAGATCCGGAAATCCTGACCACCAATCAACACGGCGACGTCGGCCCAAGCGTGTCCTGTTACGGCCAACTGATGCAGCACTTGGCATTGATAGGCAACCGGAATGCCTTCTTCCCACTGTGGGGCAGAATGGTAGCTGGCTGTCTTGATTTCCAGAATGCCCCAGCCCTCATCAGGACAACGCACCTCCCGATCCAGATTGGCCAGCATGAAACGGTGTGTTGGGTGCTGCAGTACCGCATTCACCCGCCGTACCTTGCGACCGGTACGCTCGGCATAGACCCGGGCCAGGATGGGTTCCAGAATCGTGCCCCAGATGACAGGCTCTTTCTCCGACAGATCTTCCGGCTCCTTGCGACCTGTCTTCTCCAGCCACAACGATAGCGGGCACTTGTACGGAGACAGCCCAATCGCCGGGGCGGCATCAGACGAACCAATGCCTAGCTGGCGAATGCGCAGCCATTCATCACGAGACAACTTCAGGGTAGAGGCCAGACGAATGGCCTGTGCGTAGCGTTCAGCCATGGCGAAACACTCCTTATAAAGGCATAAAGCCCGGCAGCAAGGCTGACCGGGCGATGAATGAAATAAATGGGGGAGCAGAAGCAAGAGAAACGACAGCAGAGAAAACGACAAGGGAAATCAGGCAGAACAGTAGAAAGGCAGAAGAGACCAGTAGCAAAAAATCAGACCAACAACGGCTTCACGATGGCGCAGCCGGCACAATCACCGGTAGCTCTGTAGAGAGCGTCAGCAGGATCTGGCGGATGGCGGGCCACTGTTGTGGCTGACTGCGTAGCATGAACTCGCCAGCCAACCTCACCAGACAGGCTTTGACCCAATCGAGGGAAGGGGGCAGACCATCATGTAGCACGATCCACTCAGCAATAGCACTTCCCAGAGTTTCGGTCACTTCGTAATGCCACACCCCGGGTGGGACCTGATCCAGTTGGTCGTACAAGGTGTCAGCCAGTGCTGCCACCATCGGTGCGTACTGCACCAGTTCGGCATGCAGCTCCAGACAGCCAGCACTCCAGATCACCAGCAGACTGCGCTCGGCATCGGGACCGTCGTATGCCACACCCAGGCTGTTCCAGGTGCAGAAGTCCCGCATACCTGCCGTCAGACAGGCAGCGGTCAACGCAATGCATTGCACGGATGCCATGGCTCTACTCCACCAGGGCCAGTGCATGCTCCAGCGCCTTGCCCTTGAGCTGGGCCCCCTGGCCGAACCAGGCGGAATCCAGTCGATAATCCTGGCTTCGCGCACGACGGCGATGATCGACATACTCGGTCATGGCATTCACCAGGCCCCAGGCAGTACCACGAGTACCGGCCAACAGCGAGCCCATGCCCCCACCGCTATACAGCGCTGATACCTGCTGCAGGGCTTTGGAGGTCACCGCATCCTCAGTCCCTGCCAGCAACGGTTCGTCCAGGACTGCACGGAAGAACTGGCACGCTTCTTCCGGTGACACCGTACGCTGCGACAGCTGCTTGATATTGCCGATGAAACGGTCCCAGGCGGACAAGCCAAGGCCCAGTGCATCCTTTACCTGCTGTGGATCGAACACGGTGGAGTGGGGCACCTTCACTGCACCGGTTCTGTCCTTCACCGCCATCTGCAGTGTGTTGTTGCACACCACCCGTACCGAGGTGAACTGGGCTGTGGTGCACAGCGTGCCGTCACAACTGGTGGCCAGCAGCAGATAGGCCTTCACCCGATCACCACCTTTCAGCAGGGCTTCCTGCCCAGTTTTGGCCAGTGCCCACAACTTACGCCCACCCTTCAAGACGCCAGCTGTTTCCAGCTCAAAGCCACCGGCACTGACCAGGTCGCGATAGAACTCCAGTACTTCAGACGGCTGCACGACCTTGTAACGCGGCGAGACCACCGACAGTGGTGCTAGGGAGTCTGACCGATATAGCACCTTGGAATCAGCAAACGGCCGGATGTGCATGCCGTCTTCAGCCACGTTGAACAAGACATCACTCTGTTCGATACGCCAGTCCATGCCGGCTTCAGTCAGCCACACTTCCAGCGGTTGCTGCGGAGACAAGGGATTGCCCAGACCATGCCAGGGCGTGGCTCCGACGAAAGCCATGGATTCGATGAGATGGGACATGAGATCACTCCAATGAAAATGGCCCCGTCAAAACGGAGGCCAGGGCATAAAGGACACCCGAAGTGGGTGTCGCTGTGCTGGTTCAAGGGGGTGATATAAGGCTGAAAAAATCTGGATTACATTCTCTTCGGATCGGCGGATGTTCGGCCTAAGCGGTCCTTCCCCAGCTTGCTAGGCAACGGCCGGTTTACACGGAACTTCGGACAGGCACGCACTCGGCAGCCATTCAACGGGGGAGAAACGAGAGAGAATTGTGATGGAATTGCTAATCGTCAATGGTATGACATTGTAGTAAAATAAGGCTTTATAATTGCACGAGTTTGCCATGCTTGCTCTCAAACTCACTTTAGTTCCTATTTTTCTATTGCTCGTTTCTATGTCGGGAAAATGGTGGGGGCCATCAATCGCGGGGTGGCTCGCAGGATTGCCAGTCGTCGCGGGCCCCATCCTATACCTTTTGGTACTTGAGCACGGCCCAACTTTTGGAGCACATGCCGCTACGCTATCACTTTCTGCGATCCTAGCATCTGAGGCCTTCAATTTTTCCTACGCATGGGTGTGCCGTTCTCGATTATGGCCTAGCGCTCTAACTGCCGGCCTAGTTACATGGCTTGTATCTGCGAGCGCTCTATCGCAAATTCCGACATCCCCAATATGGGCGCTAAGTATCGCCCTAGTTGCAGTATTGTTTGGTCAATCCTTTTTGCCCCGTAGTTCTGCTGTTGCTGCAGGGGCTCCGCTCACTCGCACCGATCTTATAGGGCGGATGTTGGCCGGCATGATGCTCACATTGTTGGTAACGTCAGTATCTGGCTGGGCGGGGGCAAAGTGGAGTGGGCTACTTGCAGTATTCCCTTTGCTTGGAATTGTCCTATCGGTATCGTCTCATCGCGCCCATGGAGCAGACTTCGTTATCTCGCTGCTACGGGGTATGGTCTTGGGCAGGTTTTCTTTTGCGGCCTTTTGCCTGTTTCTTTCGCTCACTTTACCTCATCAACAACCAATCCCAGCCTTTGTCGAAGCGGCTACCATAGCAATGTTCGTACAGTGGTGTAGCAAACGACTAGCAACTGCACATCGTGTACAAACACAAACTACTGCTGCAATATCACCAGAATAGGCCGCCGTGCACGTTGTTATTGCTTGTTTAGCGACTCTCTCCCATGTCCAATTATTTATCGGCAGAGGGTCGTTTTAATACATTGACGGTGGGCCGCTCTCGGCCAGATGCAGCCATTGCCGAGATACGAAGCCAAAGTCTCAATTTATGCACTAGAAATGCTTACTCAAAGATAAAGACAAAGCCAAAGCCAATGCAACGCCAACGCCCTCCATCCAGGTTCTGCAAGTTATTTGCTTGGACATTTCTACTCCCCATTCAGAGCCATGCGGACACAGGATCCTTTGGTTCTGGCATTCTGAACATGCTTTGGGTCATCTTAGGCATCTGGGGTGCACTTACCGTGCTGCTATTCAATTTACTTCGTGGTAAGCCGCAATTAAGGCGGAACATTATTACTGGACTATTTTTTCTCTCACCATTATTGATAATGGGCAGCTCCATTTTCATCGAACAGTCATTCCAAAAAAATAATGATCAACCCAAAGTTACAATCCAAACACAGAATGTATGCGGCGTAGTCTTTCCTCGCGGAAGTAAAGCGTCTTATGATGAAAGTGGGAATCTAGAATCAATTTACAGCCCATCTCCAGTTAAACTCGGCAACATTCTGATCAATAGTTTGATTTTCATCGAAGATAACTGTCGCAGTGAAATTAGAGCTGACGTTACTGCCGGCACGATCCTTCATGGATGGCCGTGCGGAGAGTCGACATTCTCCCCATCTGCGGAGGGCCCAATACTGAAAGGATGTTTTTTAGCAGCGCCAGTCCAAAAGGGACAACATATATGGGAAGCCGGCGCCTATATCGAATTCGATGCAGACTTCCAGCCAACACCTTTGTCGATGTAGCCACATCGACAGACTGTGTAGCACCCATTCGGGACATGGGTGTGTCTGGAATTTAGTGTTAACCAACCGTTCTTAACTCAACTATCGAAAGACCGTTTCAGCCGAACTACGGTAGTTTAGTGGACGCATCCAAGATGACGGCTTTGGGTCGTTTAATACATTGACCGTGAGCTGCTTTTAGCCAGGAGCGGCTATTGCATATATACGAAGCCAAATACCTAAATTCGACAAAATTCGCTGTTTAGTACAGCTGCGGCTAATGACCTGTTTGTAAAGAACTCTAGGCGTGCCAAATGCATCGCTGGTGCTAGGCAGGTGCATTATTTCAAAATCATGATAATGAAGATATTGGCAGGGCAAAATGCATTATCGGTCACTTTTTATATAATCAAGCAATAGTCCGTCAACCTAATAGGATCTAGTTATAATGCGGGTATCGTTGAGGCAAAAAATAATTCAGGTTTGCGAAAGAAAAATCAGTGAGAAGGGAGCTGATGTTGGATTGTCTTTTTATGCATTTTTTTCCAACAAAAATAGCGATCCAGAACTTTTGATGGAAGCCGCAAAATGGTGGATACAAACCCACAAGCTGGATCATTTCGAAAAAGCATTAAAAATAAAAAAATTGATTGAACAAGGTGCATGAAGCATCTGGAAGTTAATGCTATTTATTTTTTATTGTTGGTGCGGCACATAGGTCTCATATTAAAAACAACTTTATTCATTGTTGATAATTATCAATACGATCGCTTCTGCGATTAATCAATATTTTTTAGTCATCACTAATTATGGCTGGTTAGTTATTTATTTCTGGAGATTTCATGGTTTGTGAAGAAATTACATTACGGCAGGCTCAGCTCGCCGATGAAAATTTTCTCCTTGATCTGCGCAAGCAAGTAATGACTGAACACTTGGCGCGCGTTGGAGAACCGACCGATGATGATTCGCATCTTCAACGTGTACGCTATCAATACGATGGAGCCAAGATTGTTCTCATCAATGGCAATGCTGCAGGGCTAGTGAAAGTTTTCAAAACTGAAAAAAAATGGAACATCATTCAAATTCAAATCCTGCCAAGGTTTCAGGGAAAAGGGATTGGCCAGTTTATTATTTACACCTTGCTTGAGGATGCAAAGCGAAATGGGGTTGTGGTTCGTCTCAGCGTCTTACGTGGCAACCCAGCTAGGCGGTTATATGAAAAGCTAGGCTTTTGCCTAGAATCCGAAACTGGCAAAGAATATTGCCTTGTATTCAAGTCCTGATGGGTTCTCAACTAGATAACTAAAATCAATGGCAGATTGCCTGAATGTGGCAACGCCAGCTAACAGTGGCATTGCCGCCGCACAGGACTGCAACTGCCAACAGACGCTCAAGCGGAACTACGGTAGTTTAGTGGACACATCCAGAATGACGGTTCTGGGTCGTAAGCTACCATCTGGAAAGTCAATAAATAAGCAAGGGAAAAACATGCCGAGAGAGTTTGTAAGGTGCGATTTATTTCAACCAATCGGCCCATACAGTCATGCTGTCAAGTCTGGCAATATGATTTTCGTCTCTGGAACACCGGGAGTTGATCCGAAATCAGGAGAATTGGCTGGACATACTGCATATGCGCAGGCAGCGCAGGAAATACGAAATGTAATTGATTGTATTGTCGCCGCAGGTGGGAGCGAAGCTGACATCACGATGGTCCAAGTGAATTTGGTTCATGTAGACGATTTTACTGAAATGAACCGTGCGTACTCAGAGCATTTTTCTGAGCCATTTCCTGCTCGAACCGTCATCGGCATTGATGCGCTCCCCAAACCCGGAGCCCGGCTTACCATCAACGCTATGGCAGTATTGCAACCCAAGTGATGCCCCAATGCACAACATTCGAGTATGTCCGAAGTTCTGTGTAAAACGGCCGTTGCCTAGCAAACTGGGGAAGGACCGCCTCGGCCGAACTACCGCCGACCAAGCGGATGTATCGTAAGTGAGCAACCAATTTTACAAATCGACCAATTTGAGCCACCCCAGCCATTCAGGTTAAGCTGGAACAGGTATCCAATATTTGATGGAAAACCTGTCCTGGTTGCTCCGGAATGCGCGCTTATTGGTTCTGGTTTGCCAGAAATTCAGCCCACCACTCCATCATCTTAACTCGTTCCTCCATGTACTCCGCACGGTTGTAGGCAGCACGTACCTTGTTGGTTTCGACGTGAGATAGCTGACGTTCGATTGCATCAGGGTTAAAGCCTGCTTCGTTCAGGATGGTGGAGGCTGTAGCTCGGAAGCCATGTACATCAGCTTTGCCTTTGTAGCCCATGCTGTGTAGGGCTCTGCGTAGGGTTTCTGGTGACATGGGGCAGCGTGGGTCGTTGCGGTTGGGGAAGATGTGCTCACGCCCTCCGCTGATCTCTTCCATGCTGCGCAGGACCGCTATGGCGCGGCTAGAGAGCGGTACCAGGTGTGGCGGTGCGGTGTTCTTGAATTTTTCCTGTAGCTTGCGATGCTCTGGTGGAATGGTCCACAGAGCTTTATCGAAGTCGATCTCTTCCCATCTGGCCTGTGATAGTTCACCCACTCGGGTGAAAGTGAGTAGGGCCAGCTCCATCATCAGTGCGGTCTGCTTGTTGCCATCAAAGCTACCCAAGGACTTGAGAAAATCTGGCAAATCGTCCTGATGCAAGGCACGGCGTGGCGTTGATTGCTGGGTACGCAGGGTCTTAGCAAGTGGCGCTGCAGGGTTGGTGTCGCAGCGCTCGGTGCGGATGGCTAGGTCAAAGATGGAGGCACATCGCTGCTTTAGTCGTAGGGCAGTGTCGATCTTGCCTGCACGTTCAACCTTTTGGAGGACGGCCAGCAACTGCATCGGCTTGATCTGCGAAATCGGCAGTTCGCCCAGGAATGGGAAGATGTGTGTTTCAAGGGAGGACATCACGCGCTCTGCGTGATCTTTGCTCCACTCATGACTGGCACTGGCGTGCCATTCTCTGGCAATCAGTGCGAATGTGGTGGCTTTGGAAACACTAGCATTAAGCTTGTCGACTTGCTTTTGTAGGCTCGGGTCCGTGCCTTCAGCCAAGAGACGCCGTGCACCTTCCAGCTTGGAGCGTGCTTGTTTGAGCGTAGTTTCGGGGTAGGTGCCGAGAGCGAGGGTTTTTTGCTTGCCTGCATGGCGGTAGAAAAAGCGCCAGTACTTGGAACCATTCTGCATCACGATTAGATGCAGGCCTTTTCCATCAGCCAACTTCAGCTGCTTGCCATCTTCACTAGGCTTCAAAGCCTTTATTTGCGCGTCTGTCAGGGGCATGGTGGCCTCCTTTTGCTGGTATCTCATTTGTCATTTTTTAATTGTACCAGCAACTGTACCAGCAAAACCACTGGAAGTGGCTGGCCCTCCTCGGACATTATAGGCATAAAAAAAGCCGCAAACCCTTGCTGGGTGCGGCTTTGGTGGATGTTGCTGGACTTCTCTGGAAGTGTAAGTGGTGCCCCCGACAGGAATCGAACCTGTAACTGCCCCTTAGGAGGGGGCCGTTATATCCATTTAACTACGGAGACCTAAATCCGGATCAGGCGTTGCGGTTTACCGACAGGCGGGCCAGCTCAATTAGTGCCTGTTTTACCGGGGTGTCCGGCAGATCGGCAATGGCGGCCACGGCTTGTTCGGCGGCCTTGATGGCTTCGTTTTTGGCGTAGTCCAGCGCGCCGCAGGATTGTACCGCAGCCAATACCTCGTGGAAACGGTCACGGCTGGCGTTTTCCAGTGCCTGGCGCACCACCTCGGCGGCGGCGGCAGGGCCTTGGCGCATGGTGTAGATCAAGGGCAGGGTTGCCTTGCCTTCGGCCAGGTCGTCGCCCAGGCTCTTGCCAATGGTGTCGGCGTCGCCGCTGTAGTCCAGCACGTCGTCGATGATCTGGAAGGCGGTGCCCAGATACATGCCGTAATCAGACAATGCCTTGATCTGGGCTTCGCTGCCGCCGGCAATCAGCGCACCGACGCGGGCAGAGGCTTCAAACAGTTTGGCGGTTTTGTACTGGATCACCTGCAGGTAGTCTTGTTCGGACAGTTCGGTATTGCCGATATTCAAGAGCTGCAGTACTTCGCCTTCGGCGATGATGTTGGTGGCTTCGGCCATCACCTGCAGAATCTGCATATTATTGGTGGTCACCATCATCTGGAAGGCGCGGGTGTACAGGAAGTCGCCCACCAGCACACTGGCGGCATTGCCGAACAGGGCATTGGCAGTTTCGCGGCCACGACGCATGTCGGATTCGTCCACCACATCGTCGTGCAGCAAGGTGGCGGTGTGGATGAACTCGATCATGGCGGCCAGTTCGTACAGATGTGCGCCTTCGTAGCCCAGTGCCTTGCCGGACAATAGGGTGAGCACCGGGCGCAGGCGCTTGCCACCCGCAGAGATGATGTATTCCGCCACCTGGCGGATAAGCACTACATCGGAATGCAGGCGCGTGCGGATGACGCCATCTACGGTCTGCATGTCTTCAGCGATCAGGGTACGGAATAGCGGGGTGGACACGGTTTTAGCCAGTTGTTGGTTTTAGCGGAGCCAGAAGCGCGGAATGTTACCAGAAAAGCCTTGCAGACAGCCATGCCCTGCTTGGTTGTACGGCTAAACTGATGAAATTATTGACAACTTTTTGTGGCTTGCGTATAGTTTCGCGTTCTTCTTCGCGTGATGCGAGGAAGATCCCTCTTTAGGAGCTAAGCGAATGTATGCGGTCATAAAAACCGGCGGCAAGCAGTACAAAGTTGCCATCGGTGAAAAACTCAAAGTAGAACAGATACCTGCAGACGTCGACAGCCAAATCGTACTCGAAGAAGTGCTGATGGTCGCTGACGGTGAACAGGTTGTTGTAGGCGCCCCGCTGGTAGCTGGTGCCACCGTTACGGCTACTGTCGTTTCCCACGGTCGTGGCGACAAGATCCGCATCTTCAAGATGCGTCGTCGTAAGCACTACCAGAAACACCAGGGTCATCGTCAGAACTTCACCGAAATCCGCATCGACGCGATTTCGAAGTAAGGATAAACAGTCATGGCACACAAAAAAGCAGGCGGTAGCTCCCGCAACGGTCGTGACTCCGAAGCCAAACGCTTGGGCGTTAAGGCTTACGGTGGCGAACTGATTCCGGCAGGTTCCATTATCGTACGTCAGCGTGGTACCCGTTTCCACGCTGGTGAAAATGTTGGTCTGGGCAAGGATCACACCCTGTTCGCCAAGGTTGACGGCTACGTTAAGTTCACCATCAAGGGTGCTCTGCAACGCAAGATCGTTACCGTGGTACCGTACACCGGTGTAGACGGCGAATAATCGCTTTCTGCAGACAAGAAAGCCCTATCCTGCGAGATAGGGCTTTTTTTTATCCGGCTTGCCGTGTTGGCAGGCCTGGCGAGGGGCAAGGCGTGAAGGCTGGCGCAGCACATGGCCAACCTTGACGCCTGACTCCTCAAGGAGGATCTATGAAGTTTATCGACGAAGCCCGGATTGAAGTGTTTGCGGGCAAGGGTGGCAATGGTGCCGCCAGTTTCCGCCGGGAAAAATACGTACCGTTTGGTGGCCCGGATGGTGGCGATGGCGGCAAGGGCGGCAGCGTGTTTGCCGTGGCGGATGAAAACGTCAACACCCTGGTGGAGTACCGGTTTGTCAAAAAATACCTGGCACAGCACGGTGAACGTGGCCGTGGTGCCGATTGCTACGGCAAGGGCGGTGACGATATCGAACTGCACATGCCGGTGGGCACGGTGATTACCGACCACGACACCGGCGAGCTGGTGGCCGACCTGACTCACCACGGCCAACGGGTGATGATTGCCCGTGGCGGCAAGGGTGGCCTGGGCAATATCCACTTCAAGTCCTCCACCAACCGCGCGCCGCGTCAAAGCACGCCGGGTGAAGAAGGCGAGCAGCGGACCCTCAAGCTGGAGCTGAAGGTGCTGGCCGACGTGGGCCTGCTGGGCATGCCCAATGCCGGTAAATCCACCTTCATCCGTTCGGTATCGGCGGCGCGTCCCAAGGTGGCGGATTATCCGTTTACCACCTTGCACCCCAATCTGGGCGTGGTACGCATGGACGATACCAGCAGCTTCGTGATTGCCGATATTCCCGGCCTGATCGAAGGTGCGGCGGAAGGCGCGGGCTTGGGGCACCGCTTCCTCAAGCATTTGCAACGTACCGGCCTGCTGCTGCATATCGTTGACGTGGCCCCGTTCGACCCGGATGTTGATCCGGTACGCGAAGCCCGCGCCATTGTGGCCGAGCTGGAAAAGTACGATGAAGAATTGCACGGCAAGCCCCGCTGGCTGGTGCTGAACAAGCTGGACATGCTACCGGAAGAAGAGCGCGCGTTGACCGTGACTGCCTTCCTGGAAGCCTACGGTTGGCCCAAGACCCAGCCGGATGACAGCCTGGGCTTCGATGTGGACACGCCACGCGTGTTTGCCATTTCTGCACTCACCCACGAAGGCACGCGCGAACTGGTACGTGCCATCGACAGTTACCTGCGCATCATGCGTGCCCGCGCCCGTGCCGCTGCTGAAGAAGCCGAGCGTCAGGCCGAAGAAGCGCGCCTGGCCCGCAAGGCTGCGGCCCGCGCTCAACTGGAGGCGGCTGAAGCGGCCAAGGCGGCAGCGGCTGCGGCCAAGGCTGCAGGCGAAGAAAACTAAGCCAGAAACTGCCACAAAAGCCGGTTTTCAGAAGAAACCGGCTTTTTTTTCGTCTATTGCATGGTTGTACTTTGAAAATTTGATGTCGCACTGCAAAATACGCTACGTAGTTTTACGTGTGTTTGTTGTATTTTGTACTCAAGAATACAATCGAATGCGACTTGCTTTTCCAGATATGGGTGCATGCGCGCCCGGCTGTCCTCTCCGGTCAGGATGGATGCGTTATTTATCCTGTATCCGGAGTCGTGCTTCTGGACAATTTGCGCTATTCATATAACCATTGCTGCCAGTCAGTTTGTTCCGCCCACAAGGCAGGCGAGCTGATGCAGCGTATCGAGTATGTTGCGGTGGCAGGGGCTGCCCGGCATGGTGTGAACAATAAAACCAAGCAGTAAGGAGAAGTTTGATGAGAAAAGTGATTACCGCCGTTTCTCTGGCACTGATGGCCACTTCTTTTGGCGCTTTCGCCAAGGACTGGAAAGAAGTTCGTTTTGGCGTTGACGCCAGCTATGCACCGTTTGAATCCAAGGCGCCCAATGGCCAGCTGGTGGGTTTCGACATCGACCTGGGCAATGAAATCTGTGCACGCATGAAAGCCAAGTGTGTATGGGTGGAAAACGACTTCGACGGCATGATCCCGGCCCTGAAGGCCAAGAAATTTGATGGCGTGCTGTCTTCCATGTCCATCAACGAAGCACGTCTGAAAGAAATCAACTTCTCCGCCAAGCTGTTCAATACCCCGACCCGCATGGTGGCCAAGGCTGGTTCCGGCCTGCAACCGACTGCTGCGTCCCTGAAGGGCAAGCGCGTTGGTGTTGAGCAAGGCACCATCCAGGAAGCTTACGCCAAGGCTCACTGGGCTCCGGGCGGTGTAGAAGTGGTTCCGTACCAAAACCAGAGCCTGGTACTGGCTGACTTGGCATCCGGTCGTCTGGACGCCTCCCTGCAAGACGCCATCCAGGCTGATGAAGGCTTCCTGAAAAAACCGGAAGGCAAGGGCTTCGCCTTCGCCGGCGGCAACCTGAACGACCCGAAAACCCTGGGTACTGGTGCCGGCATCGGCCTGCGCAAGGAAGATACCGATCTGAAAGCAGCCATCGACAAGGCAATTGCCGGCATGCTGAAAGATGGCACTTACAAGAAAATCGAAAAGAAATACTTCACGTTTGATGTATACGGCAAATAAGTCGTAACACCGACAGAGGCACCGCGCCCCGTTGCAATTTGCCGGGGCGCGTTTTCATCACGGCTGCGGAGGAGATGCGTAACACCCACTGTTACGTCCGCCGCCAATCGCTGACACTTACGCCAAGGCTGTAAAGATATGTTTTCGCCAGCTCCCGTCGGGATCGGGCGGTGGCAGTCTGCGCCCGGGCCGTTGGGCAGCGATAACAACATACAGGGGAAACGGCCATGTTTCTGGATGGATTCGGGCCTATCATCCTGGACGGTGCATGGGTCACACTGGAACTGGCAGTCATGTCGTTGCTGGTGTCCTTCATCATCGGTCTGGGTGGCGCTGGCGCCAAGCTGTCGAGCAATCCTGTGCTCAAGGGCATTGCCACGCTTTACACCACATTGATTCGCGGCGTACCAGATCTGGTCCTGATGCTGCTGATCTTCTACAGCCTGCAAATCGGCATGAATCATCTGACCGAATGGCAGGGGATGGAACAGATCAACCTCAACCCCTTTGTGTCGGGTGTGTTTACCCTGGGTTTCATTTACGGAGCCTATTTCACCGAGACTTTCCGTGGTGCTTTCCTGTCTGTGCCCAAAGGCCAGATCGAAGCCGGCATTGCCTATGGCATGAGCAGTTGGCAAACCTTTTCCCGCATCCAGTTTCCCCAGGTGATGCGCTTTGCCCTGCCGGGTATCTCCAACAACTGGCAGGTGATGCTCAAGGCGACTGCGCTGGTGTCCATTATCGGTCTGTCCGATGTGGTGAAGGCGTCGATTGACGCGGGCAAGAGTTCGTACAAAGTGTTCTTCTTCACCGTGGTGGCTGGTGCCATCTATCTGATTCTGACCACGATTTCCAGCTTGGTGCTGATGTGGCTGGAACGCCGTTATTCCACCGGTGTACGGGAGGCAGACCTGTGATCGACATCATCCAACAATACTGGAAAGCCTTCCTGTGGACGGATGGCTATCACCTGTCGGGCCTGGCCGTCACCATGTGGCTGCTGGTGATTTCCATTACCTTCGGCTTCTGCGCCTCCATTCCGCTGGCCATTGCCCGCGTGTCCAAATCCAAATGGCTATCCAGCCCGGTATGGCTGTTTTCCTACGTGTTCCGTGGCACACCGCTGTACATCCAGCTGCTGTTCTTTTACACCGGCATGTACAGCCTGGATGTGGTGCGTGAGGTGGGTTTCCTCAATCATTTTTTCCGCGAAGGGTATAACTGCACCATTCTGGCCTTTGGCCTGAACACCTGCGCCTATACCACCGAGATTTTCGCCGGAGCCATCAAGGCCACACCGTATGGCGAGATTGAGGCTGGCCGTGCCTATGGCATGAACCGGTTCACCCTGTACCGGCGCGTGATTATTCCATCCGCGCTGCGCCGCGCCCTGCCGGCCTACAGCAACGAGGTGATCCTGATGCTGCATGCCACCACCGTCGCCTTTACCGCCACCGTACCGGACATCCTGAAAGTGGCACGTGACGTAAATGCCGCCACCTACGACTCGTTCAATGCCTTTGGTGTGGCGGCATTGATCTACCTGTGTATCACCTTTGTTCTGGTGGCCCTGTTCCGCAAGGCGGAAAGCAAGTGGCTGGCGCACCTGCGCCCGATGAAGGCCTGAGTTACCCGCAAGGATAAAAGATGGAAAAGCTAGTCGTTAAAGACCTGCACAAAAGCTATGGCAGCCACGAAGTACTCAAGGGTATTTCGCTCAAGGCCAAGGCCGGCGATGTAATCAGCATCATCGGTTCATCCGGCTCGGGCAAAAGTACCTTTCTGCGCTGTATCAACTTCCTGGAAAAACCCAACGCTGGCAGCATCAGCCTGGGCGGTGAGGAAATTCGCCTGCAAAAAAACAAACAGGGTGAACTGATACCGGTCGACCAGAAACAGCTGCAAGCCATGCGCTCGAAACTGGCCATGGTGTTCCAGCACTTTAATCTGTGGGGCCACATGACGGTACTGGAAAACGTCATCGAAGCTCCCATCCACGTTTTGGGCCTTTCTCGCGACGAAGCCATTGCCCGCGCGGAAAAGTACCTGCGCAAGGTAGGACTGGATGCCCAGGCCCAGGCCAAGTATCCGGCGCATATGTCCGGTGGCCAGCAGCAGCGCGTGGCCATTGCCCGTGCGCTGGCGATGGAGCCAGAGGTGATGCTGTTTGACGAGCCCACCTCAGCACTGGACCCGGAGCTGGTGGGCGAAGTACTCAAGGTAATGCAAACCCTGGCCGAAGAAGGTCGCACCATGGTGGTGGTGACGCACGAAATGGGCTTTGCCCGCAATGTGTCCAACCACGTGATGTTTCTGCACCAGGGCCGGGTGGAAGAAGAAGGCCACCCGGACGAAGTATTCGGCAATACCAAGAGCGAACGCCTGAAGGCCTTCCTGTCCGGTAGCCTGAAGTAAGACGCTTTCTGGCCAGATCACAAGCGGCTCCCAGTTTGGGGGCCGCTTTTTTATACAAAACCCAGTTATGAGAAATTTAAAAACACAATAAACAAGATGAAAATATCAAATGAGCTAGATAGTAATACTTTGGAGTAACTTATATTTTTCTTGCCATCTAGCCACGGTAAAATGATTAAATAGGTAGTTGCGATTGCTGAGAGGCTAAATAAAGCATCTTTTATTGAAAATAGGGTGTTAATTAGATCTTGACCGCCGCCACTCCCAGATACTGAAACGCCGGCTATCATAAGTCCGAAAAATCCACATGCAATTGCGGAGAAAAACATTATATAGCAAGCAGTTCGTAATGTTAATGTGATTTTGTGTTGTTTTTGCATTGCCATGTCCTGATATGGTTGGTTTGGTCTTGAAATGTGTAATATTTAAGACTGTTATTTATTGCTGGACTTTGCAAGGAGTCGTTTTCGTGCAGCACAACTTAAATATTTCTCGGGGGATGGCTGGTCATCACAGCGTGCCAGTATATTAGGATCTGCATATTCCAGATGGATAAAAGAGCCGGCCTCCCACGTTACACCTTGCCAAGTAACTGGCTTAGCCAAAAAACATGATATCAACTCTGGACGTTTTGTTGAGGAATAAGAAAAAGTCGCCTCTCCACAGGGGAGGCCGTAGATAAGAGTACCAGTACTGATAATGGCCCTGGCCTCGTTATTGGGACAGTAATCGCTAATGAAAATAAATTTGTCGATAAAAGCATCACCAAATGGTATAGGGTCAGGACTAGTAATCTATACCAGAGTCCGTTTTGCACCCCAGCCAAAAAATCCTCCTTCTCCATCGTATTTTGCATCGCTTCCACTTGGGAAGTTAGCTCCACAAACCTCTAGTGCCTTGGTGGTAATCTCTTGACGACTTTGATATCCACTCGTTGCGAAATCTGCTAGTAAAACTATGGCTATCCACAATATAGGTAGAAATAAAAATAATAGCGTCAATTTTATCCTCTTTTGTGGAGGTTTCCGACGAAGCAAGTATGCTACCCCAATCGTCAATCCAATCCATATGATCGCAATGAAGGTAATTAAATAAATAAAAAATTCTGCT
This sequence comes from Aquitalea sp. FG25, assembly GCF_057809375.1. Lineage (NCBI taxonomy): Bacteria > Pseudomonadati > Pseudomonadota > Betaproteobacteria > Neisseriales > Chromobacteriaceae > Aquitalea > Aquitalea sp. FG25. The sequence goes on along the minus strand of NZ_JBMDJV010000011.1, from coordinate 29,147 downwards.
AATCCCGCCATATTTGCGGCGTTGCTGTTGATGGGAAATAATATGAACGGCAGCGCAGCTAAGAATCGCTTATTGTCACGGAGGTGGATATGTTGGAATTTCATCTTTTCAATCCTAAATGAGTAGGAATAATTTATGAGCAATAATTAGGAGGTGCATAAGGTTGATATCGCGGGGGGCGAAGTTTCACTGATATGGCACACAGTGGCGAGGGATAGAGGTATCCGGGCTGGGCCCGGTGGTGCTTGGTTCCAGCAGCGTGTCTGCTGCATTTTGTTCGACGCACTGGCGTTGCAGCCACCCGGCAAAGTTGGGGTCGGTATAAATCAGCTTTTGCAGCACAACCCGCTGTTTGTAAAAGCTTGTCATCGTGGATTGATACCGACCAGCGATACTGTGCAGTCATCGCGCTTACGACGCCCGTGGCCATGGCGGTACAAAGGGCTTGGGGGCGGGCGTATATGACACTAACTGCCACTCCACCACTTCCTCGCTGAATACCGGGCCGCGCAAGGTCTGCCACAGGCGGTAACGGCGCGCGCGTGGCACGTTCATGCGGGGAAATACCTGGCCTTGCTTGATGTGCTGCTGGCCGTACATATTGGGCCGGCCCGCCAGCATGCTGTCTCCCGGCCACTGCACTTGCCATATCCCGGATTGTGGGCAGGTGTCGCCGCTACGGCAGCGGGTACCGATGGAGGGAGAATCTCGGCGTGGTGGCACTTGGTCGGCTGGTTTGACTATGGGATGGGCCGGGCGGGTGACTTCCGGCGGCAGCTCCGGGTTGCGCTGGCCGGGCGGCGGTGGCGGTAAGGGCGGGTCCTGGTAGTGCAGGTCGATATGCTTGCCTTCCTTGTGCAAGCGGATTTCCGCGCTATCACGCCGGTCGCGGTACCACTTGGCCTTGGCAGGCCAGAAGGCACGCCAGTTGGGGCGGTCTTTGTCTTCGATTTCTTCCCGTAAAAAACTTTCCATGCTTTGGAAGTCGATGGTTAGCAAACCGGTACCGGGCTGCTTGGGGTCTTCCCAGGTGGGGGAGCGGCTGAAATTGATTTCGGCAAGCACATTGTCGGCGTAGAACATCCAGTAGGGGCTGGCGATCCAGTTGATGCGCTGCCAGTTATGCGGGCTGAGATCCATCGCGCCGTCTAGTACAAAGCTGTCCTCTGACTCGGCCAAGGCATAGTCAAATTGTTCCTGTCCCCGTAGTCGTGGCGCATCATAATAAAAACGTGGTTGCCAGCCTTTGGCGCGGAATTGTTGCAGCAGGCTGTTGATATACACCCGTACCGCCTCATCGCTTAAGGTGTCTTGATCGGTGAGGGCGGCAAACAGACTAAATTTTTCTAACCCTGCTGATAAATAATCAGTATTCAGCGTCCCCATTACGCTAAGAACATAGGGAATAGTCAGACTAAATTTACCTTGCGCTAGCTGAACAGTCACTAATTGATGTGGGTCTCGATCTATTTGATAAAATGTCAGCCCGGCTGGTTGGACATTCAAGTGCAATAGATCCGCATTGCGCTTGGAAAATGTATCGGCGTTTTCACCGACTTTAATGGTGATTTCAATTGGATTGATGGCATTAGACATGGGCTTCGAATCACTCCGGCTAGGTTGGCAGGCAGTAAGAAGTATGAATAGCAGGCAAGACAGGAGTTGTTTCATCGCATGCACCATGGATCGTGTTGGCGTAATACCAGCTCAGAGGTGGTCATCGTCGGTTTATGCCAACTGGCGATACTGCGTAATTGCTGGTCCATATAGGCAGCTTGCGTCCCCATCAAGCCATGAAATTGTTTCGCTGCTAAACCAATCCACCGCATTCGACTGTTTTCGTTTTCCAATATGGTGTCTTTGGTAGCCTCGGATTTTAATGTGGGGTCCTTGGTTTCACAGGCGGCGGAAAACACCAGTTCCAAGGGGGGCAGTATGGTTTTGACGAGCAGAGCCAGAGCCCGGCTGGTTGCATTCACGTTGAGCGGAAGCCAGGTGGTGTTTGGTTTCAGCAGCATGTCTGCTGCGTTTTGCGCGGCGCGTTGGCGTTGCAGCCACACGGCAAAGCCGGGGTCGTTATAAATCAGCTTTTGTAATACCACCCGCTGTTCGTGATTGGCGATGGCCAATAAATGGGCGAGTTGTTTCTTCCGGTAGTCTTCTGTTCCAGGAGAAAGCTTCTCAATCTCGCGTACCAAACGCATGCCAGTCTGTACATAGGACGACAGTTTCAGGTGTTGCAATACCGGTAGCGCCTGCTCGGCCCAGGGGAGCTGCGTGAGCTGGTTTTCCATCACCCCATACAGTTTTTCGCCACGCGTATTGGCGCAATAGAAGTAGGAGCTAAAGTCATAGCTGTGCAGCCAGTGAATGGGGGCAATGTCCTGAAACAGCCAGAAATTGCCCTTGCCCAGGCCATCGGCCACAGTATCGATGCCCACCTTGGCGGCGATTTTGACGACGCGGTGTTCCAGGGAGCAGGCCACGGTTTTGCTGGCGAATGCCCCCAGTGCCATCCAGTAGTAACGGCCCTTGCGCTTGGGGTCGCCAAACTCTTCGGTTTCCAGATAAAAGCGGGCATAGGTGGCGGCTACGATGCGGGCGCGTACCGACTTGGTCTTCACATCGCCTTTGATGGGGCGATATATGGTAGGACGGATGGGTTTTGTCCGGATCCTGAACGGTGGCGGTGGTCGGCCTGGCGGGGTGGAGGGCGACAGCCGCACGATGGCAAACTGCTGCGCCAGGCTCCAGGCGGTTTGGCACGTCCCCTCCAGATAACACACCGAGTTGGGCTTGCTATTGAGCATGCTGGTGGCAGAGAGATTGTCTTTGCTCATGATCTGGCTGCGGGTGAGCGGATTGCCCTGGCTCATGGCTGGTCTCCTGCTTGGGGGGTGGGTGGCGTGCTTGTTGGTGTTTCCGGCGTCTGCGTGGCGGCCGCTGGCGCTTGCGGGGTGGCCCAGTCAAACCACAGTAAGCCAGCCTGGGCCTGCTGCTGTTGGCCAGCATGCAGTGGCGGGCTGGCTCCATTTCGGTCGCTCCCTTGTGCCCACTGGCTAGCGGAGGTGTGGATACCAACGGGCAAGTTGTGCCACTCCTTGCGTTGCGGACCGCGCAGGCGGAATTGCTCGCCAAACAAGCCGACCGGGCCGGGCAGGCCCGCCACGTCTACCGGCTGGCTGCTTTGCGCCGTGGTGGCAAATGGGCCATACACCGTGGTCTTGCCCAGGGTGCGGATGCCCTCGGCGGTAATGCGCACGGCGTTGCCGCCCACGCTCAGTACGATTTCCTCCTGCGCCGCCAGGCTGATCTTCTGCAAGCTGCGGATTTGCGTGTCCTGGCGCGAGGACAGCAGCACGGCCCCGCCTTGCGCCTGGAGATCGACATTGCCCTGGTTGGCGTAGAGCTTGATGCCCGCCTTGGCGGCAAACAGGCTGATGGCCTGGCCGATGTTCACCATCAAGGACTTCATGGCCGATACGCCCACATTGCGCTGGGCGGTGAGCGCCATGTCCTGCCCGGCAGCGGCGTGCAGGCTGCCGCCGCTGGTGAGGGCCATGCCGGCGGGGGCGCTGGCCAGCAGCACCGCCTGCTGCAGGTCTTTGACTTGTTGGCTGAGCAAATCCAGCTGCGCTTGCAGCTGTACCGGGTCTGCCTTGGCGCTGCTGGCGGCGGCGTTCAGGCTGTCGATGCTTTGATTGGCGCGCTCCAGCTGCTGCACGGTCTGTGCCATCTCGCGCTGCAGGCCGCCGGCCCCCGGCTGGGCGTGGGCAGACAGCAGCAGGCCTTTGCCGGCACGTATCGCCCCCCACTGGTCGCTGCGCAGCTCGAAACCCTCCCCGCGCGGCTGGCGCTGGGCGTCTACCAGATGGCCGATATTCAGCTGGGCCTTGCCGTATTCGGTGGCCAGCTTGATGTGCTCCTTGCCCTGCAAATCCTCCATGCGCAGCTTGTTGTGGGAACGGGTAAGGATGACGTTGCGGGTATTCCAGCCGCTGTTGATGTGATCGGGTTTGCTGCTGTCGTGCAGCACCGAGGCGATATAGGGGTGATCCGGATCGCCATCGTCAAAGCCCAGATTGACGCGGGTGCCGGCATGCAAGGGCAGGTGGAAGCCAAAGCCGCCACCGGCAAACGGCTTGGCCAGCCGTACCGGGCGCGAGTCGCCACCGGGGCTCCAGCGGTCCAGATCAAACAGAAAGCGCACCCGGTAGCGGCCCAGCTCATCCAGAAAGGGATAGCGGTAGCTGTTGTCCGCCGGGCTGACCACCATGGCCGGTAGCGTGCCGTGGATGCGTGGCTTGGCTTGCAGCGCCGGTCGCCAGATGCGGTCGGCCGGAATGGCCTGGAAGGTATTGTGATAGGCCTGATCGCGCGCGCCCTGATGCCGGGCGGCGATGATCAGCCAGCCATGCGGTGCTTCATCAAACGCCTGCAGCAGTCGCAACACCTCGCCCGGACGGATGTGCAATACCGTACCGCTGCCACTGGCCACACACTGGCGTGCCTGCGACGCCTGATGGCGCAGCTGGGCGATGCGGGCGGTTTCTGTCGCATCACGCCCGCCCTCACCCCAGGCATAGTCCAGCCCGTACGCCGCTGCTTGTTGCGGGCCGCTAAAATCTTGCTCGGCATCCAGCACGGTATCGGTAGTCAGATAGTTGAAATCGGTACGGCGCACGCTGTGCAACATGCTGCGATGGTGAATCTGCCATTGCTGGATAGCCGCGTCGTCGTCATGCCGCAGCCCACCGGCCTGCCGCAGCGGAATATCCAGCAGCCGCCCGCGACCGTAGTGCTCCAGATTATCGCCAAACAGCAGCAGCTCCTTGTCGGCCTCCTCCGCCACAAACTGGTAAAACAAGCCGGCTTCGGCGGCTAGGCGGGAGATGAACTGCAAATCCGACTCGCGCCACTGGGTGAGGTGGGCATGCGTCGGTAGCGGGCTGGTGAGCTGAAACCGCACTTCACTGGCGGCAAAGCCATGCTGCTGCAACACCGCGCCAATCACCTGCTGCACTGTGCTGTTTTGAAACAAGCGGCAGGTACAGCCATCTGCCAGCAGGCTCAGGCGTGGGCAGATGGCAAAGCGATAGCGGGTTTCCTGCACATTGCAGTCCTCGCGCCAGGCCTCGTACACCAGGCCATGCCACACGCGCTGCAGCGCCGGGTCGGCTGGTGGGCTGGGCAGGCCCGGAAAGGAAGGCAGCGGGTTGAGGGATGGCGGGGTGATGGTGAAGCTGACCGGCTGATGGATGAGGGATGCCAGTGGCAGCGCGGGGTCGGCGCTGGTGACGGTGACGTTGAGCAGATAGGGGGTATCGAGTGCTTCGTCGAGGGTGAAGTGGTGAACGGAGAGATCCAGGCCCAGGTGGGAGGGGAAGCGTAGCTGGTAGGGGTTGGGCATGGGGTGAATCCGCGCAGAAATGATGACGTTGGCAATCATCTAAGTGCGCACGGCGTGATGCCAATCAGATATGAAGGAGTCTGGGTGGCGAAAGATCGAATTATTGGTTTTGCTGGTGCGTCGAGCGGGGAGCACAGCAGGTGGTCCGGCGGCGATGCTGCTGAACCGTAATTGCCTGCTGTTCGATGGTGTGACTTGGTCTATCTGCCTCCAATGATTGTGTAACTCAGGCGTCCAGCACCACGCGCAATTGTTGTTCCAGCAACTGCAAAAAGTGGCTGACGGCAGCGGGCAGGCGGCGGGATTTCATGATCATCAGCTGCAGTTGTCTTTGCTGCAGTAGCGGTTCGTCAATTCTTTTGGCGAGTAGCTGGTTGCATTCGGGCAGCCCGTGAATGGCCAGGCGACTGCCCAGCGCAATGGTGTCGCTGTGGGCGGCAAAGCGATGCAGGGTGCTGGTATGGCCGCTGCTCAGCAGCGGGCTGAATACCTTGCCTTGTGCAGCAAAGCTCCATTCCAGCAGTTGGCGTACCGTGTTCCCGCGCTCCAGAATGGCCAGCGGATAACGGGCCAGTTCGTCCAGACTCAGCACCTCTTGGCTGGCCAGCGGATGGCCGGGGCGTAGCAATGCGCATACCGGCAGTGAGTGATGCAGCACGACTTCAATTTCATGGGTGCTGGCAATGGCAAAACTTAGGCCGATGTCAGCCTCGCCGGTTTCCACCCAATGGCGGACTTGCTCAGGGTTGCCGCTTTCGAGGATGAAGCGTGTTGCGGGGTGTTGTTGGTGGTATGTCAGCATTACATCCGGCAAGACGCCATGGACAAAGCCATCGGTGCAGGCCAGTCGTACCAGCCCTCCCGAACTGGCATGTCGAGAGGAAATTTCTCCCAATACCAACTGGGCATCCAGCAAGGTGCGGCGTGCATGTTCTGCCAGCAATTGCCCGGCTTCGGTTAGCACCATGCCACGTGGCAGGCGTTCGAATAGTACGGTACCTGTCTCTTGTTCCAGTTTGGTGATTTGCCGGCTGATAGCGGATACCGCCACATGGAGTTCTTCTGATGCAGCAGCCAGTGATCCCGTGCGTGCCACTTCGACAAAATAGCGGAGTGCTATGCCATGTATCACCTTGATCTCCCTTGCTTTTTAGGCAACAAGCCTGGCTTTTTTTGCAATTGTCATTGTTGTTTTGTCGCTTCTAGACTGCGCAAACCATCACACCATAAGCAATTGCACAAGGAGAAACCAGATGACACAGGGGCAGGCTTTGCGTAGCCAGGCCATTGATAGGGCACAGAACTATTTCGATCATGGTGGCCTGCTAAGCGATGTACAGCGGCGGGTTGCCTTTCATACCGAAAGCCAGGAGCCGGGGCAGGCGGCAACCCACATGGCGTATTTCCAGCAGGAGATCATTCCCACCTTGGAACGCATGGGCTTTCACTGCCGTCTGCTGGATAACCCGGTGGCCCCGCTGGCTCCTTTTCTGTTGGCTGAGCGGCATGAAGACAAAGCGTTGCCCACTGTGCTGAGCTACGGCCACGCGGATGTGGTGCGCGGCGATGACACACACTGGCATTCCGGACGGAGCCCCTGGTTGGTGAATGTAGAAGGTGAGCGCTGGTATGGCCGTGGCACCGCCGACAACAAGGGCCAGCATTCGATCAACCTGGCGGCGCTGGAGGCCGTACTGCAAACCCGTGGCGGTCAGTTGGGCTTTAACTGCAAATGGCTGTTTGAAAGCGGGGAGGAAATTGGCTCTCCCGGTTTGCGGGAAATTTGCCAGTCAGAGCAGTTGGCCTTGCAGGCGGATGTGTTTATTGCCTCGGACGGGCCACGGGTAAGTGCCATGCGACCAACGCTGTTTCTGGGTTCGCGTGGCAGTGTACTGCTGGAACTGCAGCTGCTGTTGCGCAAGAGCGGACATCATTCCGGTAATTGGGGTGGGGCCCTGCGCAATCCTGCCGTGGTGCTGTCCCATGCGCTTGCTAGCCTGGTCAGTGTACATGGGGTGATCAAGGTGGAGGGCTTGCGACCACCGCCGTTGAGTGCTGCGGTGCGCGACGCACTATCCGGCCTGACACTGGCTGGCGAAGCAAACAGTCCAGCGGTGGATGCCGACTGGGGCGAGCCGGGGCTGAGTCCGCTGGAGCGTGTGATCGGCTGGAATACGCTGGAAGTGCTGGCACTGCAGGCTGGCAATGCACACAAGCCGGTGAATGCCATTCCGCCCATGGCCAAGGCGGTGTGCCAGCTGCGCTTTGTGGTGGGAACCGACTGGCGCCATACGCGGCAGCACATCGAGTCACATCTGCAGCAGCATGGGCTGGAGCAAGTGCAGGTGCGTGTTTTGTCCAGTTCTGCGGCCACCCGGCTGGCACTGGACAATCCCTGGGTGCAGTGGGCGCTGGATTCCATACAAGGCAGTACCGGCCAGTCTGCCGCCTTGCTGCCCAATCTGGGCGGCACCGTTCCCAACGATGCCTTTGCCGACATTCTAGGCTTACCCACGCTGTGGCTGCCGCACTCCTATCCCGGCTGTGCACAACATGCGCCTAATGAACACCTGCTGGCCCCGGTGGCGCGTGAGGCGCTGGGCTTGATGGCTGGTATCTGGTGGGATCTGGGTGCAGCGGGCAGCCAGGTCTGTGCACAAGCGGCGGCACACGCAGGAGAACATCATGTCTGAACGTAAACCGCTTAGCCTGACGCAAATTGTGCTGGCAACTTCCATCGGTAATGCGCTGGAATGGTTCGACATTGCTATCTATGCATTTTTTGCCGTTTACATTGCCCACAACTTTTTTCCGGCAGGTAACGAAACCGCTTCCATGCTGCTGACTTTTGGCTCGTTTGGCGCATCGTATCTGGTCAGGCCATTGGGTGGGGTGGTGCTGGGCAGCTATGCCGATCGCCATGGCCGCAAGGCGGCGCTGATACTGACGGTGAGCCTGATGATGGTGGGCACCGCCATCATCGCGGTGCTGCCCGGTTATGCACAGATCGGTATTGCCGCGCCCATCGGCATTTTTCTGGCGCGGCTGATTCAGGGCTTTTCCGCCGGAGGCGAGTTTGGCGCGTCCACCGCCATGCTGATTGAACATGCACCGCACCGTCGTGGTTTTCTGGCCAGCTGGCAGTTTGCCACTCAGGGTCTGTCCACCTTGCTGGCATCTTTGTTTGGCTATGGGCTGGTCAAGCTGCTGACGCAGGAGGAACTGATGGCCTGGGGCTGGCGCATTCCCTTCTTCTTTGGTTTGCTGATTGGCCCGGCTGGTTTATTGATGCGGCGCTATCTGGACGATGCGCCCAGCTTCAAGGAGGCCGTACACACCGCCACCCCGGTGCGGGATGTGTTGCAGAGCCAAAAAGGCATGGTGCTGGCTGCCATTGGGGTCATCACGGTATCTACCGCCGTCAACTACATGCTGCAATACGTGCCCACCTTTGCCGTGCGTCAGCTGAAGATGGATGCCGCCACCGGTTTTGCCGCCAGCATGCTGGCCGGGGTCATTCTTACGGTGGTGACGCCATTCTCCGGTTTGCTATCGGACAAGATTGGCCGCATGAAGCAAATGGCGGTGGCCGGGTTGTTGTTTGCCCTCACCATTTACCCGGTGTTTTGGTATGTGTCGCTGAGCGGCAGTGCCTGGGCGCTGTATGTGCTGGTGGGCTGGCTGGCCTTGCTTAAGTCCATTTACTTTGGTGCCTTGCCTGCGCTGATGTCGGAAATCTTTCCACCTGCTACCCGCGCCACCGGCATGGCCATTGGCTACAACGTGGGCGTGACGGTGTTTGGCGGCTTTGCCCCGGCCATCATCGTGTGGCTGATCAGCGCCACCGGCAGCAATAATGCCCCCAGCTTTTACCTGATGTTCACCACCCTGATCAGCCTGGTGGCGCTGGCCTATATCGCGCAAAGCCGACGCCCACCGCAAGTACAGCAGCATCCCGCTTAACACAGGTTGGCACGGTGGCTTGCCACCGTGCCAACCAGAGGGCATGCACCAGGCACCGTCGGTTGCACAAGGAAATAGCTGCGAGCGAGGCTTACCTTGAAACAGATGGAGATTTTAGGTATTAGCCAGCGCGGTGGGTAATGCAAGGCATTAAATCATCCGGCGGAGCCGCGCGGGTTTCTTTCTGAAGATCAACGCAGTGTTTCCCGGTATTGGGTAAAGCGCCGTAAATACGGCATAAGCTATAAAGCACCGTGACGAGAAAAAGCACGCTAATTGGCAATATAAAATACACCCCAACCCAAGGCAGCACCTGTCGGCAAGTCAATGAGATAGTGCTGCTTAGTGAAAATGCAGCTTAGCGCGATCAGGATTGGAAACAGCAAGCTCCATAGTCCGATATAAGGCATGGCGTAGAGTGCGGTTAGCATAGCCACCGAGGTGTGCATGCTGGGAAAACAGTTGGATGATTTATCGTATTTCTGCACGAAGCGCAGAAATCTAACCGAAAGGCCCTGTTTGCCATCGTACTCGCGCCAATGAGCGGGGGTTTCTACCGGCAGCAGCAAAAAGAATACCATTTGAACCAGTAAAAGGAGAATGAATGAGGCAGCCATATAAGTGAACTCTCGGCTATCGGAAACCAGTAGATTCAGATAAATGATCGCCGGATAGTATAAAAAGCTATAAATCCACACCCACCAAGCTTGAAAGGGGATGGCTTCATCAATCAGCGAGTGATAGTGGCGCTTTTTTACCCAAGCACGGCATTGGCACCAAAAATAGAATTGATAGCAACCTACAATCAAAATAATGGATAGCAGAATATTGATACAGTAGTCAGTAATGATCATTTTTAAACTTACTCAAAAAGGATAATTTTTGGGAGGCAGCATTGTTGAAAAAAACTTTGTGGTGGTCAACTGATCGTGGCCATTTGACCAGTGCTAAGCACCGCTAACAAAACCGCGTAGAGAATCCGGGCCAAGGCGCGCCGACGCAGACAGTACAGCTAGTACGGTAAGGCGGCGCAATGCAGAAGAGGGGGGGTGTTAGCGGGTCTTACTCCCTGACCACGGCCTCTGCACTCGGGCGTAAGGCTCGCAGGTAAAAACTGCCCTTGTATGGCTAAACCGCGCCACCTGCTGTTGCTGCTGCTCCGGAATGACGCACCGGTTCAGGGGTTGGGTTAGGCTGCCGCTGGTGACCAACATCGGCAAGGCATTGCGCGCTTCACCAGCCAGCCCGGCGCAGTAGCGCGCTGCTGCGCCTATCCGGCTATATGCAACATGCGTTGACTTACCCCCGTCCGGCCTTGGACAATCCGCTTTTGCTTCTTGATGCCGGAATGTCATTGGAATCGCTCGCCGACTTTTTCCAGCCGGGCATTGCGCCGGATTCGCTGTCTGCGGTCAATCGCCTGCAACAGGCCTGGCCGTATCTGTCCGTGTTTGTCACGCTGTTTCGCGGTGGCGACGAGGAGGTGCTGATGCGCCTCTTGGTGCTGCGCGAACTGGGCAACCGCGCCGATGCGCCGCGCTGGACGCCGCAGGAAATCGCCCAGCGTTTTGCCTACCTCAACGACACCAAGCTGGCCACCATTCTGGGCCGCCTGCGTGAGGGCGAATTGCTGGTGTACGACAGCGACGGTGGGCAGTACCAATTGTCCGAAGGCGCGCGCGTGGCGCTGGCGGCACTGGCCACCTTGATTGATTTTGCCGGTGACGATGTCGAGCTGGGCTATCTCACCAGCCAGGTGGCCGCCGGGCAGGCGGTGGGACAGTTGTCCGACGATGCCCTCAAGCACCTGCTGGCGCGCTTGAACGAGCTGTATGGCGAGTTTGAAGAAGCACTGGAATCCCAATCCGAATTCCGCATCCGCGCCGCCCAGCACCGGCTGGAAGCCGTGTGGCGCTGGGTGGCCAAATCCACCGAAGTGATCCGCAGCCTCACCGCCGACGACACGCTCAGCCTGTCCGCGCTGAATCAGGCGCAGGCGGTGGCGCTGGCGCAAAGCCGCATGCTGGCGCTGGCCGGTACCTTTGAGCGCCGTCTGGCGCAGCTGGCCGCGCAGCGCGTGCATCTGGGCAGCTCCGGCCTGACTTCCACCGATATTGCCGACTGGCTGCGCCGTCAGGCGGTGGGTCAACTGGCTGATCAACTGACCGGCTGCCTGTCCATCAACCCGGAACCGGCCTTCATCGCCACGCCGGAGCTGGCCGACATGGCGGAATTCGAGCTGCTGGCCCGCGAACGCGCCAAGGCAGGCAATACCACCTTGCCCGGCAGCGTGGCCGCGCCCTTGTCCGGCGAGCTGGAAGTAGAGCGCCTGTTTGCCGCCGAAGCCATGTACGACGAACTGCTGACCCTCGGCCTGCAATTGGGCGAGAGCGGAGCCGACCACATCCCCATCCAGCAGGCGGTGCTGGCCGACAGCTACAACGAGACGGCTTACCGGCTGTCCTTGCTGTCGCTGATTGGCGATCCGGAAAGCCATGGCGATGCCAGCATCGTGGCCGCACTGGCCAAATTGCCGTTCACCCTGCACGGCGGCGAAGCCGTGATTGAACCCGAACACCCGGAGGTAGCCACGCTGTCTGATGCGCGCCTGCTTCCTCATCTGCCGAAATAAGCCATGGAACAGCAACTGAAAACCCTCACCGCCCGTCTGCTGGCGCACCGTGTGGTGCCGCGCGGCGATGCGCTGGCGCGCAAGGCGCTGCTGGACGATATTTTCCGCCAGGAGCTGGACAAGCGGCTGGCCGATGTCGGCCTGCGGCTGGTGGAGAACCCCTATGCCGAGCACATTGCCGTCGCCCTGTTGCCGGAAATGACCGAGCCGGTATTCGGCAGCGGTGAAGCCTGGCTCAACAATAATCTGGGCCTGCCGCGTGACGGCGTGGCGCTGCTGGTGATTCTGTGGGCGCTGATCATCCTGCCCAAGCGCGAACGGCAGATTGCCCGCGTGGAAGCCGGGCGCGAAAACCAGAGCGATATGTTTGGCGCACAAAAACCGCTGGAAACCGGCGAAGGGGTGTCCACCGGTGTGTCGGAAGACGCGCTGTACGCCGACTTTGGCAAGGCGCTGGGCGGGCGTACCCGCTTCAATGCCAACCTGGGTCGGCTGGTGAACCTGGGCTTTGTGGTGCGCCGTAACAAGTGGCTGGACGAAGGCCCGATGCTGGATTTGATGATCGACTACAGCCAGTTGGCCCCGCGCATTATCGAAGGCGCGCTGTCCGAGGTGCTGGGCCAGCGCCGCAGCCAGGCCGCTGACGCCCTGGCCGACAAAACCGCCAGCGCCATCGCCCAGGCGGTACAGCCCACGGTGCTGGATGATGGCTCCAGCCTGTTTGCGGATGCTGCAGGCCCCGAAGACGACGCACAAGACCCCGCGCAAGAGGAAGACCGCTGATGTTCCAGATGAAATCGGTAGAAATGGTGCACTGGGACTTCTGGCAACGGCTGGCCGTGCCGCTTGACGCGCAGATTGTCACCATCATCGGCCCCAATGGTTCGGGCAAAACCACCTTGCTGGATGCCATGCGCACCCTGCTGGCCATCAAATGCTCCGGCAAGCGCGACTACAAGCGCTATGTGCGTAACAACCGCGAGCCTTTCGCCTACTTGCGCGGCGTGGTGGACAACCCGCGTCGCCCGTCTGGCGGCCTGTATCCCACACCGTTTTTCCCCATCGTCAGCGATGCCGTGACGCTGCTGTGCCGCATCAAGAAGCAGGGTGGTGACTGGGTACGCCATTACGCCATTCTGGATGGTGATGTGCCGCTGGAACTGGCCGAAGCCCAAGCGCAATGGCTGGGGGTGCAGGAATACCGTCGTCGGCTTGAAGTGGCTGGCCTCACCCCGGCGGTGGGCGAGGTGCTGGCGCTGGAGCAGGGCGATACCGACAAGCTGACCGAATACAGCCCGCGCCAGTTGCTGGACCTGGTGTTTCAGGTATTCGGCGACAAGGACGTGCTGGACAACTACCAGCGCGCCCGCGACGAACAACGCGCCACCGAGCTGGAATTGGAAGCCCTCACCCGTCAGGAAGAAGCCCTGGAAGTGCGGGTGGAAACCATGAAAACCCGCGCCGGGCGTTATCTGGAATGGCGGCAGCTCAGCCAGACCATTAGCCGTCTGCAAGACGAAGCCTTGCCGGTACTGGCGTATCTGGATGGCAAAAACACGCTGGGCCAGACCTGGCAAAACTACCGCGCTGCCTATGGCCAGCTTAGCCGCACCCGGCGCGAACATCACGACACCCTGCAACTGGTGGCCAAGCTCAAGGCCGCCGAAGTAGCCGCTGCCGAGGCCCGCGCTGCCGCAGAGAATGCCCGAGTACAGGTGCAGGAGCAGTTCATGGCCGCCAAGGCCGAACATGCCAGCGTCAGCGGCCAGTTGAAGGAGCGCGACCGTCTGCAAGCCTTGGCCAGCCGTGAATATGGAGCCGATGCCGCCGCGCTGTCCGACAAGCTGTCCGGCTTGCGCGGCGAGGCCGAGCAACTCAAAGACGGCCTGCGTGATTTGAACCGCCAGCGTATCGACCTGAAGAACCATGTCGAGGCGCTGGAAATTGGCCGTGGCCGCTCGCCAGAAGAAGTACGCCAGTTCAAGGCCGCGCTGGACGAAGCCAATATCGGCCACGCCATGCTGTCCGACATCATCGAGGTGATGGACGCTGGCTGGCAGGGCGCGGTGGAAGCCATGCTGCGCCCTTACCGCCATGTGGTGCTGCTGGAAAATCCGCAGCAAAAGGGCGAGGCCTGGCGCTTGGGCGAAAAACTGCGCTTCCGCCACTTTGTGGTGCCGGAGCGCAGCAGCCCGCCGCCTGCGCGCAAGGGCAGCCTGCTGGAAGTGATCCGCTTTTCCGCCAATGCGCCGGACTGGCTATACCAGCAGCTGAACAAGGTCAGCCGGGTGGAAAACGCCCAGGCCGGTGCCAGTGTGGATGGCGACTGGATCACCCGCGACGGTTACTTCCGCGAGCGCCGTGGCGCGCGCCATATCGGCGTGGCCGCGCATGAGTTTGCCTTTGGCGAGGGTGCGCGCCAGTCACGCCTGCTGGCGCTGCGCGACGAACTGAAGCAGCTGAACGTGCGCATTCTGGCCGACGAAGAACGGCTGGTGACCATCACCCGCGAAGCGGCTGGCTTGGCCGAATACCTGGGCGGCATGGACGCCATCCGCCAGCTGGATAGCCGCGCCGAAGAATTTGCCGCGCTGGCCGCCCGGCTGGCCAGCCTGCAAGCACAGCAGCAAGACTTGGGCGCGCAACTGGCCGAAGCCAGCGCCACCAAGGATGCGGCAGACCATCGTTATGGCGATGCCCGGCTGGAGCACGACCGCATTTGCCAGCGCGAACAGGAAAGCCTGTCGCGCTACGACGGCAAGCGTCAGGAAGTGGAAAACAGTCGCCGCCAACTGCGTCGTTTGCTGGCCGAATTGCGCGAGTGGGCCACGCGTCTGCCGGCGGATGCCTTGGCTGCCGAGCATGTGGCCGCATTGGAAGATGAGTACGAAAGCGCCGCTGATGCGCGCCATCAACTGAATTACCTGCAAGAGCGGCTGCAAGGCGGCGAATGGGAAACCGACGAATCGGTACTGGCGCTGCGCGACAAGCTGGCCGACGACCTGGCGCAGATCGACCGCGAACGCCAGCGCCGCCAAAGCGAGGTGGACCGCTCGCGCGAACTCACCGATGACGCCCGCGCCGCCTATATGGGCAAGCTGCGCGCCACGGTGCGGGCCTATGGTGCCAATATCAAGCGCCTGGGTGAGCTGGCCGGCATCGGCGTGGACGTGGAGCTGCCGACGCTGGAAAACGACGACGCCGCGCTGGCCCAGGCCGGGCTGACGCTGCGCTTCAACTTCGACCAGAAGGGCCTGATGGGCATGAACGACGGCGAGGCCTCCGGCGGTCAGCAGGTGATGAAATCGCTGATCCTGCTGATTGGCCTGATGATGGATGAGGCCAATCCGTCGGGCTTCGTGTTTATCGACGAGCCGTTTGCTCACCTGGACATTTTCAACATCGACCGGGTGGCGGGCTTCCTCAAGGCTACCGAGGCGCAGTATCTGATCACCACGCCCAACACCCATAACATCAATATCTTTGCGCCGTCAGAACTGACGCTGGCCACCCGCAAGAAACGGCCAGGCGAGCAATGGGCACCGCCCATCCTGCAAACCCGCCGCCGCGTGGATGCGCCGCAGTCCGACTCACAAGCCTGATGTTGCTGCCGGACGGGGAAACTTGTTTCCGTCCGGCGGTCTACTCCTTTCACCCTTTACTCTGGCAGAACCCCATGTCCAGCTGGCTTGCCCGTATTTCTCCGGAACTGGTCGAACGCCTTCCCATCGGTGCACGCGGCCACCATTTGTTGCTGCAACCCACGCTTGCTCCCACACCGCTGCTGTTGCCACAAACCGACCAGGCCCTGCTGCAGCGCTGGCTGGCCTTGCGGGTGATGCGTCAGCGCTGGACTACGCTGCTGGCGCAAAGCAGCGATGCGGCCCAGGCCGAAGACTTGCTGCGTCGCCTGCTGGAGTGTGGCTGGTGTGAGGTGGAACTACATGCCGAGCCCGACCGGCTGGGGCAGTGGGAGCCGTTCTGGGTGAGCTGGCGCGAGGTGTACCAGTTGCGCAGCCTGATTGGCCTGCCGGATGCCGACGCGCGCGATGAGGTGGTGCAGCTGTGGCGCGGCTGGCAGCCGCAGAATCCGCAGCTGCAGAGCCTGGCCGACAGCCTTACCCAGCGCGTGCAATCCTCCACGCTGGAGCGGCGCTTGAAGATTGCCCAGGGGCTGGATAACTGGCTATCTGCCGGCCTGTGGGGGACAGAACGGCAGTTTTCCCAATATGCGCTGGGCCGCAGCAAGGCCTTTGGTGAGGCGGACCGGCGCTGGCTGGCTGAGTTTGGCATTGCGCTGGAAGCCTGTGGCATCTCGCGCCATACCCCGCACGTTTTCCTGTCAGGCCCGCTGGAACTCTATAGCGGTGGTCAATTGCTACTATCCGCTGCCCTGTTGCAAAGCGGGCTGGCGCTGGCACCGGAAGCCTTGCTCCAGGTAGATGCCGTACGTGGCCAGCTGCAGATGGTGCGGGTGGTGGAAAACCTTAGTGTGTTCGAAGTGCTGACCCAGCAGGCCGAAGCGGTGTTGAATATCTGGGTGCCGGGTTACCCGCACCGCCGCTGGCTGGCGGCAGTTGGCCATCTGCTGGCGCTACTGCGCTTGCCGGTGCAGGTGGCTTGTGATCTGGACCCCTCCGGTGTGGCCATTGCGCTGCAGGTGGGCGATCTGGCAGGCAAAGCAGGCTGCGCCTGGCAACCCTGGCGCATGCAGGCGGATGACCTGACGCTGGCCTGTGGCGGCCAGCCGCTAAAAGAGGATGATCAGCAGGCTCTGGCGCGGTTGGCACGCCAGCCCTTGCCACCGATGTTGGCCGACCTGTGCGCCGGTATGCTGGAGCGGCAGCTCAAGGTGGAGCAGGAGGCGCTGTTTATTGGTCATGCCGGTGACGTGACGACCAGCTAGCACCCGCTGCTGCACAATGGGTGACAATACCGAGCGCTTGCTTGATAATCATCGACATCGATCATCAAGTGGAGCGCCCATGCGTACCCTGACTTCCCTGCTTGGTAATTCCCAAAAACTGGACGGTGGTGCCATGTTCGGCAATGCACCGCGTGCCATGTGGAGCCAGTGGCTGGCTCCGGACGAGGCACATCGGGTACCGCTGGCTTGCCGTTGTTTGCTGGTGCGTGAGGACGATGGCCGCCGCATTCTGCTAGAGGCGGGGATTGGTGCTTTTTTCGCCCCGGATCTCAAGACGCGTTACGGCGTGGTGGAAGACGGCCACGTGCTGCTGGACAATCTGGCGGCAGCGGGTTGCAGCCATGAAGACATCAACGTGGTGATTCTGTCCCATCTGCACTTCGACCATGTCGGCGGCCTGCTGGCTGCCTGGGATGGCGGCCCGGCGCGGCTGCTGTATCCCAAGGCAAAGTTTGTGATCAGCCGCAGTGCCTGGCAGCGTGCCTGTACGCCACATGCGCGCGACCGCGCGTCCTTTATTCCTGAGCTGATCACGCTACTGGAAAACAGTGGCCGACTGGTGCTGACCGATGGTGAAACGCCAGACTGCCTGCCGGCGGATTACCGCTTCCACCTGAGCGACGGCCACACTCCCGGCATGCTGCTGACTGAAATTCCGCTGGAAGAGGGGCCGGTGGTGTATGCCGCCGATCTCATCCCCGGCGCGCCCTGGGTGCATGTGCCCATTACCATGGGCTACGACCGGTTCCCGGAACAGCTCACCGATGAAAAGCGCCAACTGCTGGAAAACCTGCTGGCCCGGCAAGGGCGCTTGTTTTTTACCCATGACCCGCAACACGCCATGGCCTGGGTCAACCGCGACGCCAAAGGCTGCTTCCACGCCGCAGATCATCTGCCACGGCTAACGGCACTGGCGCGCTGACTGTGGCATTTGTTTAACATTCTGGACAGCGCAACGCTGCCGCTTGCAGGCTGCAACCGTGGTTGGCCCGCACCGGGCCAGCGCATTATTCTGCATGGGGGAAGGGAGCAAGTCTTTGTATTGTTTGATCAAATAATAAGACAATACTATTGATATTTACGACTAAGTTGTTGTTTATATGATTGTATACAATATTATTTGATCAATTTGGCATGTGCATGCTGAACAAAATCATCGACAGCATCCCCTGTCCCGCTTATGCTGCTAGGCAGATTGATACTGATGCACATCGCCCGGAACGGGGTGGTGCGCCATGTTGCTTGCAACATGTTTGCAGTGTCGATGGGGAATACATCTCGTGGGGGATGTCGTTGACCGGGGCTGCGGCTCCGGTTTTTTTTTGCCTGGTCTGTGATGCAGACAAAAGACGTAGTGTCGAAACCAACAGTGATGTGATGCGCCCCAATCTCCGTGGCGCGCGGCGCGTGTTTACGTGGCGGGGCTGCCCGCCATGCCGGCGGGACTGATTTTTTTGATTAGAGGACTGACACTATCGTTCTGAATGGATGTACTAACGCCAACTGATAGAACGTTGTGAAGCTCCCTGATCCCCGTGGCGCGCGCCGGGTGTTTACGTGGCGGGGCTGCCCGCCGCGTAGGCAGGGGAGCTGCGTCGCCAGCCCCCCTGCACCCCCAGGCGACCCCGGGTTGCGCGAATTCCCGCTCTTTCCGGGCCGGGCAAGGCGCCGCCGAACTCGCCATTCGCTAACGTCGAATGGCTCAAACAGGGCGGCGGCTTAAAACCTTGCCCAATCCCGGCTACAGCCGCGCGCGCCACGGGGGAATGCTGCGTTGGCCGCGTAAATTCTTAGCGACAATATCCTGAGTCGAATATGTCGTGCATTCACCAGCCAGGTAGCGTAAAGCCAGTAAAAGCCTTGTCTGCAGCAGGCGGTTCAGTTTGATTGAAATGTTGCGCCGCAAAACAGTTGCCAGCCTTCCGTCCGGCATGGCATGGTTGAAACCATGACCTCACCGCGTTCTTCTAACTCTGCCGCTTATTGTCTGCTTACCCTGGCCGCCCTGTTCTGGGCTGGCAACTTCGTCTTGGGTCGTGCCGTCCATGCCAGCATTCCACCGCTGACCCTGGCCTTTGGCCGCTGGCTGATTGCGCTGCTGGTGTTGCTGCCGGTGGGCCTCAAGCCGCTGCTGGCGCAGCGCCAGCTGTGGCAACCGTACTGGCGGCGCATTACCCTGCTGGCCTTGCTGGGCATTGCCAGTTTCAATTCCTTGGTTTACCTGGGCCTGCAGTCCACCAGCGCCACCAATGCGGTGCTGCTTAATTCTTTCATTCCCATCCTGATTGTGCTGTTGGGTGCGCTGTTTTTCCGCCTGCCGCTTAACCGTGGCCAGTTGGCTGCCGTGCTGTTGTCCTTTGCCGGGGTGTTGCTGCTGGTGGCGCATGGTCAGCCGGCGCGCTTGCTGACGCTGGATATCAACCATGGCGATGCGCTGGTGTTCTGCGCCATGCTGGCCTGGGCGGTATACACGCTATTGCTGCGTGGCCTGCCCGCCGGGCTGGACCGGCTGGGTTTGCTCACCCTGCTGGTGGCCATCGGCCTGCTCGCCATCCTGCCCTGCTTCCTGCTGGAGTATGCTCAGGGGCGGCGTGCAGAGGTTACCCTCACTACGCTGGCCAGCTTTGCCTATGTTGGTACGCTGCCATCGGTACTGGCTTACTATTTTTACAATCTCGGGGTGGCGCGGGTTGGCGCGGCGCGGGCAGGCAGTTTCATCCACCTGATGCCGGCATTTGGTGCCGTGCTGTCCATGCTGTTGCTGGGCGAGGCCATTCATGGCTATCACCTGCTGGGAATTGCTGCCATTTTGGGTGGCGTATTGCTGTCGGCGCGCAGCGCAGGACGTTAATGTATGCAGGCTGCGCTGGGCGTAGCCGGGAAAGGTTGAATCATGAGTCGTTTCTGGAGTCCGGTGGTGCATCAGCTCACGCCTTATGTGCCGGGCGAGCAGCCCAAACTGGATACGCTGATCAAGCTCAACACCAATGAAAACCCCTACGGGCCTTCGCCCAGGGTGCTGGAGGCCATTCGTGCGGCAACAGACGACAGCCTGCGTCTGTATCCGGACCCGAGCGGCGACAAGCTGAAGGACGCCATTGCCACTTACCACGGTGTGAGCCGACCGCAGGTGTTCGTGGGTAACAGCTCGGACGAGGTGCTGGGCATTGTGTTCCAGGCCTTGCTCAAGCACGAACAGCCCTTGCTGATGCCGGATATCAGCTATGGTTTTTATCCGGTGTATTGCGGCCTGTTCGGCATTCAGGCGCAACAAGTGCCGCTGGATGACAGCCTGTCCATCCGGGTGGAGGATTACCGCCAGCCTTGCGGCGCGGTGATCCTGGCCAATCCGAATGCGCCCACCGGCCGCCTGCTGCCACTCTCGGCCATCCGCCAGTTGCTGGACGATCACCCCGACCAGGTGGTGGTGATCGACGAAGCCTATGTCGATTTTGGCGGTGAAAGTGCCATCGCGCTGGTGAATGATTATCCTAACCTGCTGGTGGTGCACACCCTGTCCAAATCGCGCTCGCTGGCCGGGCTGCGGGTGGGCTATGCGGTGGGCGATGCCACGCTGATCGAAGCGCTGGAGCGGGTGAAAAACAGCTTCAACGCCTACCCGCTGGACCGCTTGGCGCTGGCGGGGGCGGTGGCCTCGTTCGAGGATGACGACTACTTCCGTCACACCTGTCAGGCGGTAATGCGCACGCGCGCACAACTGACTACGCAATTGCAGGCGCTGGGTTTCGAGGTATTGCCGTCGGCAGCCAATTTCGTGTTTGCCCGTCATCCACAGCACGATGCCGCTATGCTGGCCAACGGTTTGCGCCAGCAGGCGGTGATCGTGCGCCACTTTACTGCGCCGCGCATCAACCAGTACCTGCGCATCAGCATTGGTACCGATGCCGAATGCGCACGGCTGGTACAAGTGCTGGGCAGCCTGCTGTCCTGAGCATCCGACTTCATCCCAAGCCCGTAAAGGAGCAGACATGAGCGAGCAAGACCGCGCCGCCGGCAAGGCCCGCCGCACCCAGGTAATGGGTGAGGCCTTTGTCGAGCGTGCCATGAGCAATCTGGATGGTTTTTCCGCCCCCTTGCAGGACTGGCTGAACGAACATGCCTGGGGCAGCACCTGGCAGCGCGAGGGGCTGGATCTGAAAACCCGCAGCCTTGTCACCTGCGCCATGCTGGCGGCGCTGGGCCGCAGCACCGAGCTGAAAGGCCATGTGCATGGTGCCATCAATAATGGCGCCAGCCTGGTGGAAATCCGTGAGGTGCTGCTGCACAGCGCGGTGTATGGCGGCGCACCGGCGGCGGTAGAAGCTTTCCGCAGCGCGCGCGAAGTACTGAACGAGCTGGGACTTAAGCTGGAAGAATAGGCGGATTGGCGTCAGGGTTGATTTTCTGCCGCCAGGCCCCACACTGAGTGCATCCCCACCCCGGCGGCCAGTCACTGCATTGGCCGCTCTTGCTTGAAGGACATGAAGATGGCATCTGTAACTCTGCGCGGCAACCCGGTTGAAGTGGCTGGCACTCTGCCGGTGAAGGGCGACAAGGCCCCGGCCCTGACGCTGACCAATGGCGATCTGGCCGACGTGACCCTGGCCGATTTTGCCGGCAAAAAGAAAATCGTCAATATCTTTCCCAGCGTGGACACCCCGACTTGCGCCACCTCGGTACGCAAGTTCAACGAAAAAGCCGCTGGCAAGGCTGACACCGTAGTTCTGTGCGTCTCCGCCGACCTGCCGTTTGCGCAAAAGCGCTTCTGCGGTGCCGAAGGTATTGAAAACGTGGTAAACCTGTCCACCTTCCGCAATGCCGACTTCCTGCAAGCCTGGGGCGTGAAGCTGGCTTCCGGCCCGCTGGCTGGCCTGACTGCCCGCGCCGTGGTGGTACTGGATGCCGACAACACCGTGTTGCATAGCGAGCTGGTTGCCGAAATCGGCAGCGAACCCAACTACGACGCCGCTTTGGCCGTGCTGTAAGTCACCGCTAGTTGCGGATAGGTAAAAACGGCAGCCCCTGGCTGCCGTTTTGTTTGGCCCGGCGCGTCCGTGCCTGGGCGTGCTGGTGTTGTGTCTTAGTGCGGCTGCAGCCGGAACCAGCTGAGTGCCTGTGTCAGTACCCCAGCCGATTCGGCCAGCTGGCGCATCACCGGATTGGCATCGCGCATCTGCTCGTCGATGCTGCTGGCCAGGTGGGCCAGTTCAAAACCATGCTGGCGAATGCTGTTGCCAGCCTCGCTCTGTTGCTGGCGCACCTGGCTGATCTGCCCCATCAACTGGTCCAGCTCGGCCAGCGATTGGTCCACGCCAGACAGGGCCGCGTCCAGCGCCTGCTGGGCATGCTGGTTGTCATGACTGGCCTTGCCAGCGGTATCAATGGCATCGCCCAGCGACTGTTTGACCGTTTCCACCTTGGCCAGGCAGTCGAAGATGCGCGAAGTGGCGCTGGCGGTGCGCTCGGACAGCTTGCGTACCTCATCGGCCACCACAGCAAAGCCACGGCCCTGTTCACCAGCACGGGCAGCCTCAATCGCGGCATTGAGCGCCAGCAGATTGGTTTGGTCGGCCACATCGCGAATCAGCGTGCTGATCTGGGCAATGTCGCCAATCGACTGGTTCAGCTGCTGCATTTCCTGCATGGCCGAATCAATACGTCCGGCCAGGTCCTGCATGGCGCTGGCATTGGCACTGCCCAACTGGCGCGCTTGCTCGGTGCGCTGCAAGGCCTGTTGCGAGCCAGCCTCGGCCTGGGCGATGAACTGCGCCACGCAGTCGGCCTGGCTGGCAATCTGTGCCGCCGCTTCGTTGCTCAGATTGGCCTTGCCGCTTTGCAGACGGCTGGCATCGGCGGCCTGGCTGGTAATCAATTGCAGCTGCTGGCTGTCGCGCTGGTTGCGGCTGGCGTGTTGATGCACATTGGCCAGTAGTTCGTTCAGCCGCTCCAGAAAACGGTTAATGCGGGCTGCCATTTGCGCCAGCTCATCTTGCCCCTGTTCCGGCAGGCGTGCCGCCAGATTGCCTTCACTCAGCGCATCCACTGCCCGCCCCATGGCTGCCATCTGCAGCTTTAGGCGGCGTGCCAGCGCCAACTGGATCAGCACGACGGCTACGCTGGCCAGCAGCAGCGGCCCCAGGATGAAAAAGGCCAGTTGCTGCAGCATGGCATGCATGGCGGATTCTTCCGCTGCCTGGCTGTGGCTGGCCTGGGCCAGCTGCTTATCCAGCAGCGCCACCAGCGGCACCAGGCTTTGCTGATAGGCCTGTTCGGGAATCGACAAGGCGTCCTGAGGTGCACTTTCGGCAATCGTCAGTGCGCTTTCCAGGTTGCGGGTGTATTGCTGCCACAGTGCATTGCTTTGCTCCTGAAACGGCTTGGCTTCGGCCTCTGGCAGGGCGGTGGCAATCTGGCCGCTTAGCTGTTGCACTTGCTGTTTGACCTGTTGCAGATGCTTGGCCGTTTCCGGCTGCAAGGGGTCGGCACGCGACAGGCTGAGTACGCTGGCTTTGAACTGGTAAAGATTGGCCGACAGCTGCTGATGCTGGCTGTAGTCGTCCACATGCCGGGTAAGGGAGAACAATTGCTGACTGGTAACGGCCAGCACAATTAGCAGACTTGCCACGGTAAACAGGATGGTCAGCCATAAACGCTTGATAAGAGACATGATTGCAGCTTCTGCACAATAGATGCTGCGCAGTGTAGACCCCGTGAATGACAGTTCCATGACATGACTTAATGCCAAGTGCTTAGAATTGCCGATGAAATTGCGGCATCATTTACAAGCAGGTCTTGGTAATCCGGCGCGCGCTCTGCCGCGCCGTATTGCTGTGGCCGGTTCATTCCCTCAGCGTGTGGCGCTGATGTTTTCTTTGGCGGCAGTTGAGGGTGCGGGCAAGGCAAACACCCGTGACGGCAGCTTGAACTGCAACAGCTTGAGCAAGGCCAGTGGCCCCTCGCCAGCGTTGGTACGCAGGATATAACGTGCGGTCAAACCATCTGGCAGGGCAAAGTCCAGTTGAAAGCGTGCTTTGTCCAGTTGCACCACCTTGGCTTTTTCCAGCAAGCGGATGAAAGCCCAGCTGCCGCTGAATTCCAGCGTTTGCCGGGTGCCGGTTGCCAGCGACAGCCACTGCAAATACGTGCCACCGGGCTGCCCGGTTTGCGGCCAATGCATGGCAAGCCAGGCCTCGTGCTGGTTGAAGTACTTCAATGCCTGGCCATCAATCATCAGCGTGGTTTCGGCCAGGCCCGGCATGGCAACCGGGCGCAGCTCAAACGGATAAGCGGCATCGCCTTCGGCATACAGCAGGCTGGACAGGCGGCTCAGTGCATTCACCGCATTAAGGAAATCGGCATCAAAGGGTGCGGCATTCTGCAAGGTGGGGCTGGGCAGCCACTGGTCGCCTTCCTGCACCAGCGCACCGGCCAGTGTATTCCCCAGAAAGCGGGCAATCGCGCCTTGTTCCGGGGCCAGAAAGCCGGTCAGCACCGGAATGGAGCTGTCGTTATCGCTGGCATTGAAGGGAAAGCGCCCGGCCAGCTGACTCCCCCAGGGCAGGTAGATGCTACGGCGCCACAAATCGTTGATGTCAAACGCCGCTGGCAGCATCACCACCTGATTGGCACTATCCAGCGGGCTGACAAACAGCTGCTGGGCAAAGCCGGCCCATTCTGCGCCCAGGCTGGCAGCCAGCATGGCCGCGTACTCCTGGCCATGGGCCAGCGCATTCTGTTCGCCTTTGAACAGCGCCTGTGCCAACTGGCGGGATGCGGCATCGGGATTGGGCGAAGCTGCCAGTTGTTGCAGCTTCAACCGCACCGAGGTGACGGATTCCAGATAGCGCGCCAGGCTGATCGTGTGGCTGGTTTGTGCATCATCCGGCGCAGTCAGCCGCAACAAGGGGCCAAAGGCACGGGCCAGCGGGTCGGAAGGCTTTGTCTCCTGCTTGGCCGCCTTGTCGCCGGACTTGCCCACCAGTGCGCGGGTTTTGTCCAGCAAGTCACTGGCCAGGGATTTTTCCGCCGCGCCAGCCTGCCCCTGATACTGGATCATGCTCATCAAGGCCAGCAGCGGCGAGCGTTGCGGGTCGGCATAAGTGCTTAATTGCTCTACGGTGCTGGACAGGTTGTTGGCAGATTGCCAGCGCAGTCCGTTCAGCCAGCGTTGCCAGGCGGCGGCGTAGTCATTGAAATAACGCTGCTGCAAGCGGGTTTTAAGCAGGCTGCCTTCACTGCGCGCAGCTTCTGCCCCCATCACCCATAGCGCCTCGCCGCCTTGTTTCGGGTCGGCATGTTCGATGGCGGTGCGGACATGGCCTTCCCATGCTTCGCGGGTATAGGCACCGGGCAGGGTGCCGGGCAGCAGGAATAAACCACGGCTATCCACCCCCGGCAGCAGGCTGCTGGCAGTACGGGCCGGATATTTGTCGGCAGCCTGTTGCAGGATGGACTGGTAAATCGTTTCGTCTCCATGCTCCACGCCATTGAGGCCAAGCAGTGTCTGGCGCGCACCTGTTACGACCGTTGGCAAGGCTGCCAGCTTCCACTCCGGGTGTGCTGCCAGATGCTGCGCATAAAAGCGCATGATGTCTGCTTGCGGCTGGCCGTTGAAGCCACTGCGCAGGCCTAGCTGATCAGACAGGAATACCGCCTGCGTGCGCGACGGCGTGTCCAGCATCAAATAGGCTTTCAGGCTGTCAAACCCCACCTTGCTGGCCAGCGCAATCGCCTCGCCCCCGCCGGACAGGGGCAGCTTGTTCAGCTCAAGCAAAACGCGCTGGATATCCTGTTGCGCAGGCGCAATCACCCACTGCCGGGCGGCCTTGCCGTAAGCCGCAAATAGCGGTGCCTGCACCCTGTCATTCAGGTTCAAGCCAAAGCGCGACAGCAGTGGTAATCCTGCTTTTGCTTGCTGTGACAGCTGCTGCAATAGCTGTTGGCTGCTCAGCAAGGCTGGCACGGCCTGCCTGATGGTGCGGGCGGCATTCAGCTGCGCAATGCGGGCCTGGGCATCCCCCACCAGGGTGTGATTGCGCACGGCGGACACCCCCACACCTGCAGCCAGCAGCAGCGACAGGACAAACACAAGCCAGCCGATGCAGTCGGTCAGCGTAAGACGATGGCGGCGCGGCGCACTCTGCACGCAATCCTCCACCACATGGCCTGCAATATGCGATAAGTCAGAACCGGCAATCCACGCCAGGCGAATGATGTGCTGCCCGTCTGGCAGGTGGCGGCTGATCTGCGCCAGGGATTCGGCCAGATCATTAATCACGCCGGGTTGTTCCAGCGCAGCGGAAAAGGCCAGCGTGCCCGGGCCTTGATGCGCCAGCAAGGCTGCCTGGCCGTCAATGGCGCTCTGCCAGACCAGCTGGCGTAAGTCGGCCCGCGTTTGTGCCGCATCGCCGGGTTGGGTCAACAGGCAGGAAATGCCCTGCTCCGGCACCGTCCAGCCAGTAAGTGCAAGGCAAACCGGTAGCCGCCACTGACAGCGTGCATTCAAATCCAGCAGCTGTTGCAGCTGTACGCTCCCGGTTTTCGGCAATGCGTCCGCCACCAGGGTGACGGCATCCAGCGGCACACGCCAACGGCCACGCAAACGGGACAGCAGCTTTGCTGGCTGTTCCGGAGTGATACGCAGCAGCAAGGCATCCGGGCTATCCCGCCAGAGCGGTGCCGGGGCCAGGTCGACATCCGCCAGGCTGGACATCGCCTTCTGCGGCAACAGCGTTGCCACCCATGGCTTGATGCTGCGCCACTTGCCCGGGTACTGATGGCGCATGTATTGCAAGACGGAATCCAGGCTGGCCGAGGTGCCATCCAACCCGGTGTTGGCACGGTTCAAGCGTGGTGCCGCCAGTGCGGCAGGCCCCCGGATCAGCAGCAATAACCAGACAAACACCGCCAGGGTTGGCAGTAACACCGCCCAGAAGAAAAGGCTGGTTTGCAACAAGAAGCCATCCGTCGGCCCCTGAACAAGCGTTTTGCCATACAACCAAACCAGCAACAGCGCCAGCGCGCCAATTGCAAACAGGATGAGAGGTATCCAGTAAACGCGGCGTGGGGTAGGGGAGGCGGTTGGCAGGCTGGTCATGGGGCTATGTCCTTTGCTTATAAAAATATTTCATTTCAACTGCGGAAATAACGATCGGCATTTTTTATTGCTATCAGGGCCGTTAAAAATAACCTGCTTCCAGTGCGTGGTTTCAAATACACCAGGGTAGGCACCTTTCTTGCAGGAAATGGCGCTGGATTTCAATGCGAGATATTTTCCATCTGGTGAGAAAAATGCCTTGTCAGTGCTAAGGGCATTGACAAATGAATGTTTATCTAATTCTATCGAGTCTGTGCAGGTTTTATTATAAAATGGCTTTCTTTTGATTGTAATAATTCTGTATAAATCTTTCATATCTACCAGTGCAGCCATGAACGTAAATTTTTCACTTCTTTCAGGTGCATATGGCCACCCAAATAAAGGGTCTACATATAAAACTATTAGATTTTTTTGCTCGTTGATGTCTTCAATATTATAATAATCAGGATCAATATTTAATTGACCGATTGTGTCTGTGTTTAAATTGCAATATTTGATATCTCTCCAATTTAAAAATAGTTCATTGTTTAAAATAACAAATTTTTTGTCGGATGATATTTTTGCAGAAGTCAAAAATATTGTCTTGGGGAATGTGCAAACATTTCCATTGTGAATGATATTCAGATTGACATCTTCTCCGGAAGATAACTCAGTTTTTTTTAAAATCAAAGTATCTAGACCGTCAATAGAAATGGTTGCTGCATGAGAAATATTAATCAAAGCACAATGTATTGCTAACAAAAAAATGATTTAATAAGTCGAAATGCATCATGCATTTTATTTCTCCTTGAGCGCAAGGCCAAATTTCTTGGCATATATTTCCGCTTTAAAATTTTTTGGTGCGTCGATGGCGTCCCGATTTCGTGCAGGGTATATTTATATGAAAATTTACGTCACTTCAGTTGTGGAAATAATGCCCGGCATTTTTTATTGCTATCAGGGCCATTAAAAATTACCTGCTTCCAGTGCGTGGTTTCAAATACGCCAGGGTAGGCGCCTTTCTTGCAAGAGATGGCGCTGGATTTTAATGCGAGATATTTTCCATTTGGTGAGAAAAATGCCTTGTCATTATATCCTGCAAAAAGAGAACGATCTAAATCTACATTGGAAGTTCTATCGTATGAGAAAAATTGTTTTTGATTTATTTTTAATGGATTTGGAAGGGTTCCATATCCATTTATTGCTTCATTCGCAACCACTCCCACAAGATAATAAAACTTACTTTTCTTTTCATGTGCCATGCCGAAGGAGGGTTCAATATATAGTGCAATTAAATTGCGCATTTCATTGATGTCTTCAATCTCAAAGCTATATGAAATAACCGATGCATATTTAACTAGATCTTCTTCTTTGTTGCATTTTTTAATATCTTCTAGATTGAGAAAAATTATGCCGTTTACAATAAGAAATTTCCCATCTGATGATGTTTTTGCATAAGTTAATTGCATTGTGCGTCCTGTGTCACATTGTATATTGTTGTGAAATATAATCAATGGATTGTCGCGCTTGGTATCTTCCTCTATTTTTGTGATAATTATTTTATCGGAACCCTCTGTATAGATAGTTCCAGCCTTTGTGATGTTGAAAATATTAATACTAATTAGCAATATTGTAATTTTTTTCAAAATGTAGCGATTTAATTGATGCATTTTATTTCTCCTTGAGTGCAAAGCCAAATCTCTTGGCGTATATATCCGCTTTAAAATATTTTGGCACGTCGATAGTATCTCCGATGATGTAATTGACACGATATGTATGCGCTTGTCTATTTGCTAATCCGTTAGTCTCGCCATTGATTGCACGGGTAACTGCTTCTATTGTATTGTCGTTGACAGTATTCATGACTGGCTTTGTTTTTGATCTGGAGCACGCTAAATAGAAGCCACCGCTATCGATGCAGTAATGTGGGTTTGTTGAAATGATCTCTGGGTTGTCAATAGAAGGCACCTGCTTCGTCATTGCGCCCTTGTTCTTGGATATATATCCAGGATCCTTATGCCAATCCAGCTGTTCTCGCTTTAATTTTAACCATCCCATAAATACCCAATAATCGACATAGTTGGATAAAAATGTTAGTTGCTTAAAGCCCCGACCTCTGAATTTTTGCGCATCGTCACCA